>NZ_JAANTF010000005.1:0-526963 GCF_011290655.1 Rhodococcus sp. D-46
CACACCAGCAAACCGCCCATCCAACACATCCACCAACGTCAAACCCCCCACCACAACCCCCACACCATCCCAACCACCCACCACCAACCCACGCTCGGGCGCGCCCAAAATTTCCGTATCCCCTACTGGCACTGTCGGATCCGACACGACCGACCGGAGGAGGCGGACGAAACGCTCGCCGAACTCGGCGACTGTGGTGCGCTCGAAGATATCGGAGGCATAGGTGAAGGCGGCATCGAAACCCATGGGGACGCCGTCTTTGCCACGCTGCTCGGTGAGCGACAGTTGCAAGTCGAATTTGGCGACACCGACGTCGACTGGAACAACATCGACACCGAGTCCGGGTAGTTCGAGGTGGGGATCTGCGGTGTTCTGGAATTCCAACAGAACCTGGAAGAGCGGTGAGCGAGATGACGAACGCTCCGGCGCAACTGCATCGACGACTCGCTCGAACGGCACCTCGGCTTGTCCGAACGCTGCCAGATCGACTTCGCGAGTTCGTGAAAGGATCTCCTCGAAAGTCGCGGCGGTGTCAACGGTGATTCGCAGGACGACCGTGTTGACGAACATCCCGACCAGATCGTCGAGGACTTGCTCGGCGCGCCCTCCTACCGGAGTCCCGATCGCTATGTCCGGCGAGGCGCTCAGCCGTGCCAACAGAACCGCCAGCACTGCGTGCATCACCATGAACGGTGTCGCGTTGTGATTCCGAGCGAGTTCGAGGAGTTCACTGTGCACGTCTGCGGGCACCGAGAATCGGACCGATTCACCGCGCATGGATCGTTCCGCCGGTCTCGGTCGATCCAGCGGAAGGTCGATCACGTCAGGTAGACCGGCCAGGGTGGACGTCCAGTAGTCCAACTGCTTCGCCTCGAGCGTGTCCGGATCGTCGTCACTGCCGAGCAGTTCGATCTGCCATTGGCTGTAGTCGGCGTACTGCACAGGCAAAGGCGACCAGTCCGGTGCCCGTTTCGCAGCCCGCGCCGCGTAGGCGCGGGTCAGGTCGCGGGCCAGCGGCTCGAGGGATGCTCCGTCCGCCGAAATATGGTGAACCACCAGCGCAAGGACATGATCGTCCGGCGTGACCCGAAAAAGGGAGCCGCGCAGGGGCACGTTCGCGCTCACGTCGAACCCCTCGCGAGCGAGATCGGCGATGCGCCTGTCCAAGGCTTCCTCGTCCACGGATACTTCCCACGCGATCTTCGACGTCACGCGTTCCGAAGGCACTACTACCTGATGGGGGCCGTCGACCGACGCCGGGTAGACGGTACGGAGCGATTCATGCCGATCGACAACATCTCCCACCGCGCGCTGCATCGCAGCGACATCCAAGGCACCTGACAGTCGGACCACCATCGGAATGTTGTAGGCCGGGGACGACGTGTCGAACTGATTGACGAACCACAGGCGTCGTTGTGCCACAGACACCGGAATCTTGTCCCTGTACGAATGTGCCTGCAGGATTGGACGCTTCGAACGCGTGCGATCAACGCGGGATGACTTCGCATCCCGCACGTGACGGGCCAATGATTCGATAGTCGGTGCTTCGAACAAAGTCCGCACCCCGAAATCGATTTCTTCAGCGGCATTTACGCGAGCGATCAGCTTCGTGGCAATCAGTGAGTTCCCGCCCAGATCGAAGAAGTCGTCACCCGCACCCACCGTCTCGAAGCCTAGAACATCGGCAAAAATCTCGGCGAGCACTAGTTCCTCAGCGCCCTCGGGCGGTCGAAAGTCGTCCGACCGAGCATCGAGCCGAGGTGCAGGTAAGGCAGCGCGATCGACCTTTCCCGCCGGAGTTACCGGCAACTCGTCGAGTAGAACAAATGCCGCAGGAACCATGTACGACGGAACACGGCTCGCGACGTACCGCGTCAGCTCGGCCGTCGAGAGCGCACTTCCGCCGGCAGGCACGACGTACGTGGTGATCGTCGCTGTCCCGGAGGGAGCCGCACGCGCCACGGTGACTGCATTCTCGACCTGCGGACACGACCGCACGACGCTGTCGATTTCCCCGAGTTCGATACGAAATCCGCGAACTTTCACCTGGAAGTCACTACGACCGACGTACTCGAGTCCACGGCCACGGCGCCACCGCACCAAATCCCCCGTTCGATACATCCGCTGCCCGGGGAGGCCGAAGGGGTCTGCCACGAATCGTTCTGCGGTCAACGCATACTTCCGGTGATATCCACGTGCGAGCGCGTCTCCCGAGATGTACAGCTCGCCCACAACACCGTCGGGGACGGGGTGCAATCGCTGATCGAGCACGATCTCCTCGAAGCCGCGGAGCGGACCGCCCACTGTGATGTCCTCCGACGACACCATCGGCTCGCCGATGTTCGACATGACGGTGGTCTCGGTCGGCCCGTACGCATTGCACAGCCGTCGGCCGGGAGCCCACCGCTGCACGAGATCCGGCGGACAGGCCTCACCACCGACCACCACTTCGCCGAAGTCCGAAAGGCCCTCGGGCGAAACTGTTCCGAGCGCCGCAGTAGTGACAAAACCATGCGTGACACGCTGGGATTCGAGGAAGTGAGACAACTCGTCACCGCCGTAGATCGTGCTCGGCGCAATCACCATGGTCGCTCCGGCACCGAAAGCCAGCAGGTACTCGAAAATCGAGGCGTCGAAACTCGGGGTCGAGAAGTGCAACGTTCGCGCATCCTGGGTCGCACCGAACCGCGAACGCTGTTCGGCAGCAAGCGCTTCCAGTCCACGATGCGAGACCGTCACCCCCTTGGGGAGTCCGGTGGACCCGGACGTGTAGATCACGTATGCGGGATTGTCGGGCCGGATCGGGCGCACCCGATCGACATCGGAGATGGAGCGCACGGACAACCGTGCAAGTCGGCCACGGAACTCAGCGTCGTCGATTGCTATCCAGGAAATCGAATCCGGCAAGCGATGAAGTTCCGCGACGACCGTGAGCCCCAGTACGGCGCCGGAATCGGTCAGCATGAAGCGAACACGTTCATCCGGATAGGTCGGATCCACCGGCAAGAATGCCGCGCCGGCTTTGGTCACCGCCAACATCGCGACAACCGATTCGATCGAACGCGTCAAACCCAGCGCCACACTGTTTTCCGGACCGATGCCGCGGTCGATCAATTCTCGGGCCAACTTCGACGAACGCTCGTCGAGTTCTCGATACGTCAACTCGGCATCGAGATACGACAGGGCCACGCCGTCGGGGTGTGTGCGCGCCGCACCGTCGAACAAATCGGCCAGGGTGCGATGCGAAGCGCGCGGGTCACCGCGGACAGGCCGTATCGCGGATCGCTCGTCGTCGGACAAGATATCGATGTCGCCGACCATGATTGCCGGATCCGCTGTGACGGATTCCAGGACGCACGCGAGCCGCAAACCGAGGCCGCGTACCGTCTCGGCGTCGAATAGATCGGTGGCAAACGCGAGCCTCACCGAGATTCCGGACGGCGTACCCACCTCGTCGAAAGTCTCGACTGCAGACACTCCGAGATCGAAGCGGCCGATGTCGCGAGGGTGCTCGTCAGCGCCGGCGACGGACTCGAACATCACCTGTACAACCGGCGCATAGGCGGGTACATCCTCCACGTGCAATGGCTGAACCAACTGCTCGAGCCGTATCCCACTGTGCGGCAGCGCATTACTTCGGACCTCGACGACACTGCCCAAGAGTGCCGTGAACGGCGTCTCCAGATCGATGCGACTCCGGATGGCGACGATGCTCGCGTCGGATCCCGCGGGCGTACCGACCACAACATCCGAAGCACCGGACAACCGGCTCACCAGGAGAGCAAAGCTCGCATGTAAGACCGCACGAGTGTCCGTCCCGAGATCACTCGCCATCGCCGTGATCCGCGCGTGGGTGTCGGGGGCGATCAGGACCTCAACCTGTGCACTGTCCAGCGATTGCGTTGCAGGCCTGGGTCGATCGAAGGGAAGTTGCAAAAGTTCGGGCGCCCCGGCGAGCTCATGTCTCCAATACTCGAGGTGCCGGACTTCGCGTTGTCGTCGCTCGCCCTCTCGGGCCGTCGGGCCGTGAATGTCTGCGAGTTCGGCACCGGAATCAGACGCGATCAACTCTTCCAGCAAGCCGACAAAGTTCCGGTGGTGCTCGCGTAAACCCGCCTCCTCGTATCGGATCGGGTTTGCCCGGAAGTCGACACGCAGCCTGTCGCCGCTCGGATACACGTTGACCAGAAGGTCTTCCACCGGCCCGGAGGTGACGATGTGATACTCCCCAACCACCTCGCCCAACTGCACCTCCTGGCGAAACAGCATGACGTTGACCATGGGCCCGGCATATGAGTCTTCGCCTTCCAGACCGCTCGTCACGCCTGCGTCCCGACGGATGTCGTCGAGGCTGCAGCGCTGGTGCCGCAATGCACCCATGAGCTCATGTTGGACCTGGGCGAACAGTTCACCGACGGTGTCGACCGCTGCGACACGGATGAGCAGTGGCGTGACGTTCACCATCATGCCGCCCGAGTCCCGCAGCACCGCCGTAGTCCGTCCGGACATCGGAACATGAATCTGGACAGTCTCTTTCGCCGTCATCCGCGCGAGGTACAACGCGAGCGCAGCGATGACCGGTGCAGCGTGGTTCTCGGATTCGTAGAGAAGGGCACAACTTCGGTCCGACATCAGTGTGCTTTCGAGTCGGCTCTCGGTTTGCGCGGGCCCAGAAGCCTCCGCCAGGCTGGATCCAGCGAGGGTGGTATTGCGCTCAGCCCAGTACTCCCGGTCGGCGGCGAATCGATCCGACATTCTGTACCGCTCGTCGATGTCGTACAGCGTGCGCAGCGTCGCGGCACGACTCGGCTGCGAGTCCTTTCTCGCCGCCGAGGCCGAGTACCGATGCGCAATGCGGTTCATCATGGTCATGGCACCGAAACCGTCGAGCGCAACATGATGGATGCGGCTGTACCACAGATAGTGCGCGTCCCCGACGCGCAGCACAGCGGTCGCGACGATTCCGTCGACTGCCAGGTCGAGCTGCGTCCGGCAATCTCGGCGCATCCACCCGAGGGCATCCTCGATCGGATCGGGGGACCCACGGAGGTCGACAAGACGGACGGTGATCTCAGATGTCTCGTCCACGTACTGCATCGGTTGACCGTCGATCTCGATCACTTTGAGCAAAGGAGATTGAAACTCGTATGCCACCGCTCGCGTTTCGCGATCCAGCAGTTCGACGTCGAGTTCGCCGCGCAGCTCCACGTAGTGCGCTATCAGAATCGGGACTTCGGGATCGAATTGCTGAGCGAACCAGGTTGCCCGTTGGGCGGCCGAGAGCGGAAAGAGCGTCTCATCAGAAGGATCGGTCCGACTTACCTCGAAGGGTTTCACAGCGCCCCGCCCCGCATGATCTCCGCGGCCGCCGAGTGCGTAGCCGCGTCCGAATCAACAGCGCGAAAGCAAGAGGCTGATCGCGCCTCTCAAGCAGTCGTACCCAGAATCGGCACGCGCATGCACCGCCCCACCAGTCGATGTCACGTACGTATCGCTCATGTTTCGCGTGCCCGATATGTACTAAAAGTGTGAATGTGTCTCGTCACCTCGGTAATGTCCCACTCCGAGAAGACACATCCCCCGAGGGGAGCAGGCGCATGGACATCACCACCATTACCGACGTGATACGCCGACCACCGGATCGCCCAGGGGACGTGTGGCGTCCCGGCGACGCCTGGCTCGCGGGAGGAACGTGGCTGTTCTCAGCGGAACAACCCGACACCCGTCGACTCGTCGACCTCAACGCGCTCGGCTGGACATCACTGGAGGTCGGCGCGACTCATTTCGGTGTCGGAGCTACGTGCACCGTTGCCGAACTGTATGCGTTTGTCCCGCCGGACAATTGGCGTGCGAGTCCACTTATTCGCGTCGGCTGCGAGTACTTCCTCTCTTCCTTCAAGGTGTGGAATTCGGCAACCGTAGGCGGCAACATCTGTATGTCACTTCCAGCCGGACCGATGATCACCCTGGCAGTTGCACTCGAGGCTTCGTTCACACTATGGGCTACCGACGGAACAGTGAGGACCGTCGACGCGTGCGACTTCGTGACCGGTGACCACCAGAATGTCCTGGAGCCGGGCGAAGTCCTTCGGAGCATCGAGTTCCCGGTGCACGCACTCACCAAACGGCACGCCCACCGCCGCTTCAGTCTCACGCACCTCGGCCGTTCGACGATCTTCATGATCGCGACGCAGACTCCTGGCGCCGACGACTTTCACCTCACCATCACCGCCGGCACCACCCATCCGATCCGGCTGACGTTCGACACCATGCCGGACGAGCACTCTCTGCGACGAGCCGTCGACTCCATTTCGGCCGACATTTGGTTCGACGATCCCAACGGAACCCCCGACCACCGCCTCCACCTCGCCCGCCACTACGCCGACGAGCTCCGAAACGAACTCACGGGGAGCCAGTCATGAGCTACACGGTGAACGACCGGCAGTTCCACGAGGAGCCGTTCCCGGGACAGTGTCTCCGGACGTTTCTTCGGCACCTCGGACACCACGGGGTGAAGAAGGGGTGCGACGGCGGGGACTGCGGGGCGTGCACAGTGTGGCTCGACGGAACACCGATACACAGCTGCATCACGCCCGCCTTTCGCGCCGACGGTCGCGCGGTAACCACGATCGAGGGACTCGGCACGCCCGAAGATCTCCATCCGATTCAGCAGCAGTTCCGGGATGCACCCGGCTTTCAGTGTGGGTTCTGCACCGCCGGGATGATCATGACCTCGGCGGCGCTCACCGACGCGCAGAAAGAAGACTTGCCGCGAGCGCTCAAGGGAAACCTGTGCCGCTGCACCGGTTACCGATCCATCGAAGACGCGGTCAACGGTGTCGGTGCTGTCGAAGTTGCCCTCCCGGGACAGGCCGTCGGAACCAGCGTCGGGGCGCCGGCGGCCACCGACGTGGTGACCGGCCGAGCCGAATACACTATGGACACCGCCATCGACGGCATGCTGCACCTGAAAGTGCTGCACTCGCCGCACGCACATGCCCGCATCACCTCCATCGACACCACCGAGGCGCTCGCCGTCCCCGGTGTCCATCGCGTCTACACCTGGAAAGACGTGCCGCGCAAGCTCTTCACCACGGCAATACATACCGACCACCTTGTCGATCCGGACGACACCTACATTCTCGACAACGTCGTGCGGTTCGTGGGTCAGCGTGTAGTGGCCGTCCTCGCCGACTCCGTCGTCGCTGCGGAAGAAGGCCGTCGGAAGGTGAAGGTCGATTACGAGATCCTGCCTTCCGTGTTCGATCCGGAAGAGGCCATGGCCGACGGCGCTCCAGCCCTGCACGGATCCGACGATCCCTTTGTTCGAGATCCCGAGCACAACATCCTGCTCGAACTTCACGGTCATGTGGGCGACGTCGAGGCCGGGTTCGCCGAGGCCGACGTCATCCACGAAGGCACCTACTTCTCGCCGCGGGTTCAGCACGCGCACCTCGAGACGCACGGTTCGATCTCCTGGATGGAAGACGGACGCCTTCACGTTCGCACAAGTTCGCAGTCCCCCTCCATCGCCAAGGTCAAACTCGCCCATCTCTTCGACCTCCGCCCGGATCAGCTACGCGTGTTCTGCAAACGCGTGGGCGGCGGGTTCGGAGGAAAACAGGAAGTGATCAGCGAGGATCTGGTGGCGCTCGCCACCCTCGACACCGGTCGTCCCGTCTGCCTCGAGTTCACCCGAGAAGAAGAGTTCACCACCGCGTCGCCGCGTCATCCGATGAAGCTCACGATCAAGCTCGGTGCCAAGTCTGACGGAACCCTCACGGCATTTCAGTACCGAAACATCTCGAACACCGGTGCGTACGGAAACCACGGTGGAGAGACACTCTTTGCCGGCGGCGCGGCGGTCTCGCTCTACCGCTGCGCCAACAAGAAGTTCGATGCGTATTCCGTGTACACCAACAATGTTCCGAGCGGCGCTCTACGTGGGTACGGGATGACGCAACCGGCCTTTGCCGTGGAATCGGCCATGACCGAATTGGCCATCGCGCTGGACATGGATCCGCTCGAACTGCGTCGACGCAATATCGTCCGACCGGGCGATTCGCTCGTCGCACTCGAAGACGGCCCAGACGACGTGATCTTCACCGAAGACGGACTGGGACAATGCATAGATCTGATCGACGCCGCGTTGAAGCGCCAACCGGTTCCCTCCCTCGGAGACGATTGGCTGATCGGCACCGGTACCGCCAGTTCACTACACGAGACCGCGCCACCCACCGAGCACATTTCCGAGGCCTGGCTCACCCTCGGCGAAGACTGTGTATACGAACTTGCCATCGGCACAGTCGAATTCGGTGAGGGAACTTCTACCGCCCACGTGCAGATCGCCGCGAATCAGCTGGGCACAACACCGTCACGTGTACGAATCATTCAGTCGGACACCGACCGAACCGGTTTCGACACAGGCGCTTTCGCCAGCGCCGGCCTGTTTGTCGCTGGGAACGCGGTACTTCGCGCGTCGAATGCGCTCCGCGATCGCCTACTTGCCTTCGCCGCGCACCACACCGGCGTGTCGATTGACCAGTGCTCGATGGACGACGACAAGATCGTCTGCGGTAGTACTCGATTAACACTGCAAGAGACACTCGAGGCCGCACGCCCGCGCGGGATCCGATTCACCGAGGCGCGGAAGGCATACGGATCTCCGCGCAGCGTGGTGTCCAACACTCATGGCTTCCGGATTGCCGTCCATCGCATCACCGGCGAGATCCGCATTCTCTACAGTGTCCAAGCCACCGACGCTGGGGTGATCATCAATCCGGCGCAAGTGCGGGGACAGATCGAAGGTGGCGTCGCCCAGGGCATCGGCTTCGCACTCACCGAGAACTTCCACGTAGACGCAAACGGCGCGATGATGAACCCGAATCTACGTAACTACCGGATCCCGACATATGCAGATATCCCACGCACGGAGGTGATCCTCGTCGAGTCATCAGACTCCGTCGGCCCACTCCGCTCCAAGGGCATGGCGGAGTGCTGCATCAATCCGGTTGCCCCTGCATTGGCGAACGCACTGCAGGATGCAACCGGGTCACGATTCCGGTCACTACCGCTCACCCCGGAACGCATCTACTCAGGCCTGAACCGATGACCGCGAACACGTCGGCGGACAGCGCCGCGACGGTCATCATCGGCCAGCGAGTGCGTGCCGGACTGGAGAAAGAATTCGAGGTCTGGCAGAAAGATCTCAACCGGGCCGCCGCAGATTACGCGGGCTTCCTCGGGGCAGAAATCGCGGCTCCGACGCCCACCCAACCCGATTGGGTGATCGTGTACCGCTTCGACTCCATCGCTCATGTTCAAGCGTGGATCAACAGCGCGACGAGGCAGAACTACCTCGACAGCGGGCGTCAGTACTTCGACGGCCCTGCCACGCAGCAGGTAGTGAGCGGTGGGATCAGGCCTCCGGACCCACTGCTGACCGTCGTAGTGACGCACCGAGTCGGTGACGACAGCATCGACGAGTTCCTTGCCTGGCAGGATCGCCTTCGGGAGGTGGAGAGTGCTTTCGACGGATTCCGCGGCACCGAACTGTTTCGCCCCGTCGACGGTGTGCAGGATGAATGGACCCTGCTGTATCGCTTCGACAATGCTGCCCACCTCGATACGTGGCTGACTTCCCCTGAGCGACAACAACTCCTCGCCGAGGGCCGCAAGTTTCACGACTTCGAACTGCGAACCGTGGACAATTCGTTCGGCAGTTGGTTTGCCTTCGACGAGAACGGAAACGAGGCCCCTCCACCTTCGGAGACAAAAACCTCGATCGCGGTCTGGGTCGGTCTCTACCCGACTGTCGTCTTGCTTACTTTGGCGCTGTCACCGCTGAAGCTACCACTCTGGCTCGGATTGTTGATCGGCAATCTGCTGTCGAGCTTCATCATGAGTTTCTTCACGATGCCGTACTACGTGAATCGACTCCTGCGCCGTTGGCTGCGTCCGCCTCCGGGGATTCCTGTCGCAAAAACCAACGCACAAGGGGTGGCAATCGTCGCCGCTGTGACCTTGTTCTGGGTTGTCGTCTTCTACCTCGTGACTACTCAGTTCTGGTCGCTGCCCTGAACGCTCCGGAACACGAAATGCCAGCGCATGTAACGGGGCATGATTCTTCCCCGGTGCATACGCTGGCATTTTCAGTTATGTCCGTTCACGCGGCCGTTGGTGGGCTGTTCCCGCCGATCGGCTGTTGATACGGATCGATCGACATCGGTGGATAGAACACCGATTTCCGATCCGGCCCGATCTCCACCCGCCACTCCGTGTGATGCATCGTCCGATGATGATGACCACACAACAAGATCAGGTTGTCGAGATCCGTTGGGCCACCATCGTTCCAGTGAACAATATGATGGGCATCGCACCACCCCGACGGAGTCCCGCACCCCGGAAACGCACACCCACCATCCCGAACCGCAAGAGCCCGCCGCTGCGGAACCGTCGCCGTTCGCACTTCCTTACCGCAGTCGAGCGGAACACCATTCTCATCCAACAAAATTCGCGTGACCGTGCAATCGCAGGCCAACATCCGCGCGGTATCGATACTGATCGGACCCACCCAATCCGCCCACGCAAATCCCAGCTCCTCGGTGGACGGCAACAGGTCTTTCAGAACTTTAAGGTCGGTCATGTCTTTCGCGGACGCAGTCACCGTGATGTGCGGTTTCACCCCGCCCTCGATCGGACCCAACCCCGCCCGCTCGTACCGCCGCAACAATTCGCAGAACCCGTCCGCCCGTCGTAATGCCGGCGTACGGGTGTCCTTCACGCCGTCCTTCTCCGGCGTCGGAGCCGACAGACTCGACAACAACGTGATCAACCGGGCCCCGTTGATCGCATCCAGATCACCCTTCACAGTGACCCGCCCGTACAAGCCTTTCGAGGCGTAGAACTCGTTGCGCTCCGAATCCTCGCCGACCGGGACGCCGTCCTCGCGCTTGCCGTACTGCTTCTCGATCCGCCGAATCGCCGCCCGCACCGCATCGCAATCCGCAATGTTCTTCGACGCCAACGACAACAAAATCCCGCGAGCCCTGTCCACATCCGCCAGGGTCATGTTCTTCGGCGGATGCTGACAAAACGACGCCACCTGCCGCGCCTTCAACGCATCCACGTCACCGCGATGAAACGCATCCGCCACAACCGGTTCGAGCATCAACAACCGCGCCAGACTGACCAACAGGCTGCACTCACCGATCTCCAGATTCGTCGAACCATGCAACCACAGCGCGATCGCCCGAAAACCCCTCCCGCCGAGAACCTCCCGGGAAAACATCTCCACGATCAACAACACCATCCGCGACTGCAACTCGTGCCGGACACGCACCAGATCCAGAACCTCACCCTTGAGGCCCTCACCATCCAGCTGCCACGCTCCCCGACTGTCCATACCGAAAGTTTAATCGAACACACTTTCGATAACCAGAGACAAAACGGACAACTTCGAGAACAGGAAGGCTCGAGACACGTTGATATGAAACTACTTTCAGCAACTCTCAAAACCGGATCATCGGCCGCCGAGCGGCAGAACTCCCCCGCCGACGGGATAGGGCGCCAGCGTTCCCACAAGCGTCGGTGTCAATGTGGTCGCAGACGGATCGGCACGACCGAGAGTGAATTTCCGAACTTCGGCACCCGCTCCGTTGCTGCCGCTGACGAGGAGATCCGCGCCGGTAGTCGTGCTCGTCGTGGCCACTCCCACACCCGACTCTGGAGCGGTGAACGGGTCGAAAGCTGCAACCTCCCGAAATGCCACGTCCGTCGAATGGTCATCTGGACTCTCGAGGTACATCTCGGGTGCACCGTCGAGCCTGGATCCACTCGAGAAGACGCGGATTGATCCTTCTCCTCCGAGCATGCCTGCCACTATCGACTTTGCGCCGCCCTCGGCGCCGGCCACCCAACCCGTCGACAGAGACACCCCGTCGCGGTAGCCCTGATCGAATGCCAAGAACTGTGATGTCGTTGCCGGACCAGCCGTATGACCTGCGTGTTCATCGGAGCCGCCCTGCGCAGCCGCCGTCGGTTCGTACAGGTCGTAGCGGAACGTCTTGATCAACGGCTCCTCGCCCGCACCGGGTGCTGTCACGATGCTCGCTCGACCGGAGTGACTGTCAACCATTCCGGTTGCGAACGTGACTCCGCTACTCGATCCCGGGTACGGCGAGAACGAACCGAATTCTGTGGGTGCGGACCTCTT
Organism: Rhodococcus sp. D-46; assembly: GCF_011290655.1. Classification (NCBI taxonomy): domain Bacteria; kingdom Bacillati; phylum Actinomycetota; class Actinomycetes; order Mycobacteriales; family Nocardiaceae; genus Rhodococcus; species Rhodococcus sp. D-46. Next base: position 12,215 of record NZ_JAANTF010000005.1, read on the forward strand.
GTCCGCCGGAAGGTCGGTGGAGTAGATCTTGACCTGCGACTCCATCCCTGGGCCTGATGCAACGATGATGTTGTCTGCCAGTGCATTTCCGTCGATGTCGACACCGCCGACGTTCACTCCACCGCGGGAACCCACATCGAAGGGGGCGAATCTTGCCAACTCGTCGGTGAACGGCACGCCGCCGACTGCGTTGTACGCCACCACTTCCGGAGCCGAGCCTGCACCTGTTCCAGCGACCAGATCAAGCACCATGTCTCCGTTCACGTCCGCCATCGCAACACTCGGGGTGCCTTCGAACGACGGGAAGGGCGTCACAGCAGTGATCAGTTTGTCGCCGTTGGCATCGAATATCTGCACCTTGGCGGGCACGCCGGCCGAACCAGGTATCGCGACGGCATATGTCGATACCTCGGGAATCACGTTGACAGTCGCCATCAAACCGTTGTCCTCGTGATTGAGTCGGTGGCAGTGAATCACAAAGGTTCCGGTGTACTCGGTGAACTTCGTTCGCAACGTCACTGACGCAGGCTCGAGAGCATTCTCATTCTCGTCAGTCACCGGAGCGGGCACGTTCACGTTGTCGATTCCCCAGGGCTGAACGCCCGTCGTGGTACCTGCGACGGGATCCACAACTTCCGTTACCTGGAAGTCGTTGACGTGAATATGCATCGGGTGTTCGTCGTTGTTGAGGTTCGTGATCTTCCATTCCTCAACGGAATTCAGTCGCGGTTGAATCAGCGGAATGTTGGGGAACGTGTTGTCGGCGAATTCGTAGGTGAAGGCCTTCGGATCACTGTTGCTGGCCTTCTCGTTTCCGAACCCACCGGACACTGTGAGGTTGCGGGTCACGTCGGGCGTCATCGCTGCGGTATCCACGAACGAGGTGTAGGTATCGAGCTTCTGTCCGAACTCGAAGGGAGTCGTCTTTCCTTCACCCTCGTCTGGCGTCGCACGGATCAACTGCTGAGTCGGGAACGTGAAGAATCCGTCCGCGTAACTGATCACCGACGGGTCGACGGTGACGGTTCCGAGTTCGGCGGGCGGATTGTCGGTACCGTTGTTGGTGTAGAGAATGCCTGGATTGCTCACCGGCTTTGCACCTTCGAGCGGTGGCATCTCCAGCACCAGATCGCCGGACTCCGGCATCGTCACTGCGATCGCGTATCGCGAGGCCGGCGGAATCACCAGCCTGGTTCCGTCCCCGTCCACGGGTGGCCTGACCTCGTCGAACGGGTTTCCGTCCTGCCCTACGATGGCGAACTTCGGATGGGCGCCGGTTGCGGTTTCCGTCAACGTGACCGGCATGTAGGCAAAGTCGCTGATGTTGGCAAGCACCCAGATCTCGGTCTGCCCCGGCTTCAGTTTCAGCGACGGCTGGAACTGACCGTTCACGGTGTACTGCACATCGCGTTGGTTGTCCGGCAGTGAGGGATCGGCCGGTACAGTCGTCGATTCACCCACAAAGCTCTGCAGATTGCCTGGAACGAATTGATTCTGTCCACGATGATTGGCCGGGGACAACGGTCCGGTATACCAGTTGGTGAAATACTGCGCGCCCTCGGTGGTGTCCGAGAAATTCACCGGAGCAAGGCTCGGACGGTACGTCCCGTCGGCTAGTTCCGTACCGGCGGGTGGCGTCAACGTACTGACGAATTGGGGCCAGTTCGCGTCGTTGAGCTGTCGGCCCTTTCCTTTGCGGTCGAATACGAAGTTGTACTGCAGTGCCATATCGCGAATCGGAACGTCGTTTGCCGTCACGACAGGCAGATTGCCGTCCGGCCGGCCGATTTCCAGTAGCCCGGCCAGGCCCATGTACGTCTGCTGGGCGGTGAGGGTGTGCCGGTGACTGTGATACCAGTACAGACCGTTCGGCATCGTCCCCGGAATCGCGTAGTCGTACACGTTTCCCTGGCCGGCGGGAATGTTGAGCAACACGTTGTCCGCATTGCCGTCCGGACTCACGTGCACTCCGTGCGTGTGCAGATTCAGCGGAGCCGACGTCAGCGCCGGCGGATAGATCGGCACGTCCCCGCCCGCCGGTGTGAATGCCGGATCGTAGAAGTCCTGGATCGTGAGATCCTGCAAATCGTTGTCGTAATGAATGATCAATCGCTCTCCGGGATTGACGCGGAGAGTCGGCGCCGGATAGACGTCACTCGCCGAGGTCGATCCGTCCGACGCCGTACCGCGGATGACCTCGTACCCGAAGAGCAGAAAATTCGACACGGGCGCCGAAGCGGTATCGAGCGGAATCACTCCCTGATGAGCGGACAAGCGCACCTCGAGAACACCATCTCGGCTACTCAGTTTCACCGGCTCCCGATAGTCGACGGCGGTTCCGCCAGAGCCGTAATTGCCGCCCACCTCGGGCGCCGATTCACCGGAGGTACACGCGGCCAACGCCATCGTCATGGACACCACTACTGCTGCGGCTAACGACTTTCCTCGCAGTGCGATCACTGGTTTCCCCGTTCCATGGTGGCGTGAGGTACGTCCGATCAGCGCTCACCAGCCTATCGAGAAAACATCGGCTGAACAGGATATTCACGACAAATCGCCCACCTAAGGCCTGCGTGAGTGCTGCACCTTGCAAGCAGTCTCAGCAAACCGATCAGAAATCGAGAAGCACAGCCACGGGACCCGCAATTACGTTGAAACACATGAACACACCACAGAAGTCCACTTCCGACCACACGTCGCCAATCCACACATCAGCAGGGAGCGCCCAGATGACCACCGCGAAATCCGTGATACTCGACGTTCCCGACCTCGCGGCAGCCGAAGCCTTCTACAACGCTCTCGGCCTCGGAGATCGAATCCAGCTACGCGAATCGAACGAACCGACAACAGGGTTTCGTGGGTACACCCTTTCGCTCGTCGTCTCCCAACCGAACATCGTCGACGCCTTCGTCGGCGCAGCACTCGCAGCCGGTGCCACCGCCTTGAAGCCTGTCAAGAAATCCCTCTGGGGATACGGCGGAGTCGTCCAGGCTCCAGACGGTTCGATCTGGAAGATCGCCACGTCGTCGAAGAAGAACGACGGGCCGGCCACCCGCACGATCGACAGCCTCGTGCTGCTGCTCGGCGCCGAAGACGTCAAGGCCAGCAAGCAGTTCTACCTCGACCGCGGACTCGAGGTGTCCAAGAGCTTCGGTCGCAAGTACGTCGAATTCACCAGTGCAGCAAACAATGTGACACTCGCACTGTATGGTCGCCGCGCTTTGGCAAAGGATGCCGGGGTTGCTCCGGAAGGCACCGGATCACACCGTCTGACCGTTGCCGGCGCGTCTGAAACCTTCACAGACCCAGACGGTTTCGCCTGGGAAGCCGCCTGCGCTTGACATCAAGCACAGATCACCGGGAAGGCGGCCGGTATCAGACTTCGGAGTTGGCCGCGTCATGCGCCGGGTACGCATGCACCAAGGCAGTAGCGAGTTTGGGCACCGCGTGAGTGAGCGAATGCTCGGCGCTGTGTGCAATCGCATGAGCTTCGGCAAGTGTTGCCCGGGGATCGATGTCGAGTTCTGCATCGGCATGCAGTCGGTGTCCGATCCACCGCATCTTCAGATCACGAACACCGAGGACTCCAGGTTCGTGCATCAATGCATGCTCTGCGTCGTCCACCAACTCAGGTTCGACGCCGTCCATCAACCTCCGGAAGACGTCTCGCGCTGCAGTCCTGAGCACCGCCACGATGGCAACGGTGATGACAAGGCCGATGATCGGATCTGCCAACGGGAAACCCAGCGCAACTCCCCCCGCCCCCAGAAGGACTGCGAGCGAAGTGAATCCGTCGGTCCGAGCATGCAATCCATCGGCCACCAGGGCCGCTGAACCGATTTGCCTGCCGACCCTGATCCGATACAACGCCACCAATTCGTTTCCGATGAAACCGATCAAACCTGCCGCCGCTACCCAACCGAGGTGCTCGATCTCGACCGGGTTGATCAATCGCCTCACCGCCTCGACACCGGCGATCACTGCCGACAGTGCGATCATGGCGAGCACGAACAGTCCGGCCAAATCCTCCGCACGCCCGAAACCATAGGTATAGCGCCTGGTCGCAGCGCGCCGACCGAGCGCGAAGGCAATCCAGAGTGGGACTGCCGTGAGCGCGTCGGAGAAGTTGTGAATGGTGTCCGCCAGCAGCGCCACCGAACCCGAGATCGCCACGATCGCGACCTGAGCAACTGCGGTGACTCCGAGCGCAACAAGACTGATCTTGACCGCCCGGATGCCGATTGCGCTCGATTCCAATGCGTCGTCGACACTGTCGGCAGCGTCGTGACTGTGCGGCGAGAACACTTCGCGGACTGCCGATCGAAATCCCTTCGGCCCGTGGCCATGGGTGTGGCCGTGGCCGTGGGACGTCTTGGGTTCGTGCGTCACGACGCACCTTCTTCTTGATCGGTCCGATCGACGTTCGCCGAGCGCTCCGGGTGTATCTCCCGAAGCTCACCTTCACTACGGTGATGCCCCGGCAATCCGGGTCCGGCATGCTCCGCATTGAAGACCGCGTCCGTAACCAGTTGGCGCACATGGTCGTTCTCCAGGCGATAGAACACCGTCGTACCATCGCGGCGGGTTCGTACCAACCTTGCCATGCGCAATTTCGCCAGGTGCTGCGACACCGAGGGCGCCGGCTTGCCGACGCGTTCCGCCAGTTCGTTCACCGAGCACTCGCGGTCGACCAATGCCCACAAGACCTGCACACGGGTTGCGTCGGCCAGCATGCGGAACACCTCGACGACGAGGTCGACTTGATCATCGGGAAGCTTGCGGCGACAAACACCACTATCTGCGTTCATACGTAGATAGTAGATCATGCTGGACGCCGAAGATGACCTCTCGTCGATTCACCAGTTGTGCAAAGCTCGGCGGCAGAGCCCTTCGCCACTCGCAGACCGGGAGACAACGATGAGTACCGACGATTGGAACGCAGGAATCATTGCGGAATTTCGGGAGAACGAGGGCAAGGTAGGTGGCCCCTTCGAAGGTGCGCCCATGGTGTTGGTCCACCACACAGGACGCAAATCCGGACGCGATTTCGTGAGTCCCATGATGTATCTGGCAGACGAGCAGGATCCGAAGACCATCTACGTTTTTGCATCCAAGGCCGGTGCCCCGACCAATCCCGACTGGTACTACAACCTCGTTGCCACCGACCAGGCAGAGGTCGAGATCGGCACCGAAACATACCCGGTCTCCGTCAGCGAAGTAACCGGCGAGAAGCGTGACCGCATCTACGACGAGCAGGCCAGTCGATACCCGGGATTTGCCGAATACGCGGAGAAGACCGCTGGGATCCGCACAATCCCGGTGGTAGCCCTGACTCGCGCGTAAATCCTGGTAGCACCTCCCAGTCGTTTCCATTCAGAAACGGCTGGGATCGTTTGTACGGAATCAGGTCGCTGAAGAGGCTTTGACCTCACCCTTCGCATGCCGTCCGAGCAGCACGTATCCGACCCAGGATCCGACAACCACTGTCGCCGCGAGCGCCTGTACAAGGCCTTCGATACTCGCCGGATAGAACACGCCGGTGATGTAGTGCGAGATGAATCCGGTGGACGGCAACTCCGCGATCCCGGCCATCCGGCGGGCCCAGTTCTCGAGATTGGTCAGCGGGCAGTCATATCCGACCGCTATCGAACCGGCTCCCCAGACGACTGCAAGTAGGTGGAAACCGATGGTACGACGCCACTTCCACGCCACGAACCCACCCAGCACCACATAGAGGACAAACCCGAAGTGAACGAACACCGTTACTACTTCGATGAGCCGATACACCATCGTCGTCTCCGCTCGTGGCGCGGAAGTCCCGCAACAACCAGACTAATCCGATGTTAGTCCTCGTAGAGGTGATCTACCCGGTGTATGCAGCGGTCGTGCGAGCAGCGGCGGCTGCAGCCGCATCCGGGTCGTCGCCCGATGCGATCGCAGCTTCGGCCCACAGTTCACTGCTTCCCGCGATGAATGCCTTGGCCTCGTCGCTCGCCGACCACTCGGGCGTCTCGAGTGGCGTCGCGATCCTCAGTTCCACGTGTCGAGCCAGCCCGAGCAGTCCCATGTCCCACCCGACGCCGACGGCACCTGGACCGTACTCGGCCCACCGATCCGGCTCCACGTCCGCGGCATGTTCGAAATCGAACAGAATTGCACGACGGCGCTCCTTGGTTCGGGAAAACTTCAGCTCAGTCGCTGCTGTAGATGTACCGCTACCTCTTCTCCAGCGGCGCTCTTGCCGATCGCCTTGCACAGCGCCACGCGCAGCGGAAGCCAGTGCGGTCCGTCACCGGAGGGCATCAGCGTCGCCTCGAAGGGATGCTCACCATCGAGGGTCCCGACCACCTTCACAGCGCGTCTGGTTCCCAGAATTTCCGCCGAGCCGGGCACGGTCAAGAACGTTGCGAACGCACCGTCTTTCTCGATGGGAGCGGTGAACGAGTAATCGAGCGGTTGTGGAGTCTTGTCAGTGGCCATCTCGCGTCACTGCTCAGCAGCGAGCAGGACGTCGGTGTCGAAACACGTGTGAGTGCCGGTGTGGCACGCGGCGCCCTCCTGATCGACGATCAGCAAGACGGAATCGCCGTCACAGTCGAGGCGCACCTCGTGCACGTACTGGGTGTGCCCGGAGGTCTCTCCCTTGACCCAGTACTGCTGCCGCGAGCGCGAATAGTACGTCCCCTTACGGGTTTCCAGTGTTCGCGCGAGCGCTTCGTCGTCCATCCACGCGACCATCAGCACATCACCGGTCGACTTCTCCTGCGCAACCGCGCTGAACAGTCCGGCGTCGTTTCGCTTCAGCTTCGCCGCGATTGCGGGATCAAGGCTCATATGACGTTTATACCTTCCACCTGTGACTTCCGTGGAATTCCCCTGCACGGCCGCCCTAGAATGGAAGTTCCTTCGCTTCTCGCTCTGGAAGAAGATCCGACATGAACCATCAACGTCATGACGGTCCGCACCCGGAGTACATCTGCCATCTCGCGAACCCGAGTACCGATCGCGTCCCGGCCCGCCACATCGTTGTCGGGATCGGCCCAGGTGCTACCAGCAAGAATGTCATCAGCTACGGATTGACGCTTGCCGCCAAGGAGGATTCAGCCCTCCACGTCGTTCACTGCATCACGTCCGAGGACCTACCTGTCGAAACCGACTCACCAGAATTCGAAACGCGTCTGCACGACGAGATGGTGTCGCAACGCGAGCAGACAACCTCGGCACTTGCCTCGCACGCCGACACCTGGACGTACGACTGCACCTATGGAGACCCGGCCGGTGTCATTCTCGCAACCGCGGACAAATACGACGCATTTACCATCGTGATCGGATCTCCGCGAAAAGGCGCTGCCTCCGCGGTGAGCCGACTGATGCACATCTCGGTCACTTCCCGACTGAACCGGCAGAACCGTTATCCCGTGATATCGGTTCCGACCGGAGTCAGCTCGGCAAGATAGCCGAACGCGGGACAAGCCCGCCTAGATGATCGAATAGTCCTCGAGCGGAAAGCGTTTCGCTTCGACGAACGCATTCCGTGTAGACGTGGGCCGCAGAATCGCAGCCTCGCCGTGCTGATTGAAGTAATAGCTTCGTGCAGTCTGGCAACTACCGCCGTAGAAGACGGAGTCCGCCAGGTTCTCGGTCATCCGGTCGAGAAACTCGGCGTTGGCAGTTTCGGTGACCTCGAATGTTTCCGCGCCGCGCCGTTTCACCTCGCCGAACAGTCGATCCATGTGCTGCATCTGGGATTCGATCGTCGTGAAGTAGGACAACCCGCTGTACGAGTACGGACTGGCGAGCGTGAGGAAATTGGGGAAATACGGAACCGCGACCCCTTCGTAGGCCTGGAAACGGTTGTCGCGCCACCACTTACCGAGGTTTCGTCCCTCTCGACCGATAACCTCGATGGCTGGAAAATTCACATCCCAGAGGTTGAATCCCGTTGCCAGCACCAAGGTGTCGATCTCGGTCTTGCGACCGTCGGCGGTGACGATTCCGTCGGCAGCGATGTGGTCGATCGGCGTCGTTTCGAGATGCACGTTGTCCTTGGTGAACGTACGGAAGTAGCTGTTGGAAAATGTGGGACGCTTGCACCCGAAGTCGTAGTCCGGTGTGAGTTGTTTGCGAAGGCTGGCGTCGCTGACCTGGGACCGCAGAAACGCACGTGATGCGGCCGCCGCACCCTTGTTCAACAGTTTGACCTGCTTGTAGTGCAGGACCGCGCTGACCATGATCATTTCTAGGATCGACGAACTGACAGCGCGCGAAATTCGCTGGGTGAGCGGAATACGCGAGAACAGCTTCTGCACTGCATTCGGAATGGGGACGTCGATCTTGGGAACCACCCAGATCGGGGTGCGTTGGTAGACGGTCAACTCTGCGGCCTGCCGCGCCACCTCGGGGATCAACTGCACAGCGGTGGCGCCGGTTCCGATGATTGCGGTCTTGGTGCCGGACAGATCGTAGGAATCGTCCCAGGCCGTGGTGTGGATGATCTTGCCGGCGAAGTCGTCGATACCGGAGATGTCGGGCCGATGCGGTTGCGAGAGGAAACCCGTCGCAGTCAGGAGGTACTTGGCAGTGATGTCCGGCGCGCCTTCGACGGATACGACCCAGTGCGAGGAATCCTCGTCCCAGCGGGCTCCGTTGACCACGGCACCGAACGTCATGTGCTTCCGCAGATCGTACTTGTCCGCGACGTGATCGGCGTACTTCTTCAGTTCCGCGCCCGGTGCGAAAAGCCTGGACCAGTTCGGATTGGGCTCGAACGAATACGAGTAGGTGACCGACGCGATGTCGACAGCCAGACCGGGATAGCGGTTGACGTGCCAGGTTCCACCCAGATCGTCCTCGCGCTCGAGGATCGCCAGGTTGTTCAGGCCCAGCCGCTTGAGTTGAATGGCCGCACCCATTCCGCCGAAGCCCGCCCCCACCACAACTGCGTCGTACTGCACTGCCATCGGAGAATCCCTCTCGTGAACTGCACATCAGAAAAACTGCACATCAGAAACTGACACGTCATTCCGTTATTGAGAACGGTATCATTCCTGATGTGACGAAGGCCATGACCAGAGCGGAACGAAAAAAGGCGGAATTGCGCCGCGAGATCATCGACGCATCATTCGAGTGCTTCGCCCAGCGCGGCTATCACGCAACCGGAATTGCCGACATCGCAACAACTCTCGGAATCGGCCACGGGACCTTCTACCGGTACTTCGAGAACAAGCGCGACATCATCGATCACGTCATCGACGACCTCGTCGCAAAGATCATCAGCGCACTGGCCACCGAGAATGCTCCCGACGCCGCCAGCACACTGGACGAGTACCGCGCCCAGGTGGGACGGATCGCCGAGGCGCTCCCCCGCATCTTCTTCGACGACCCCCGCATCCCGCGGGTTCTGCTGTTCGAGACGACGGGCGTCGACGCCGATCTGACGGGCCGGATGCTCGATCTACTCGACCAGTCGGCTTCGTTGACCGCGGCGTACCTGCACCACGGAGTCGAATGCGGCTATCTACGCGCCGACCTCGATGTCGACAACACTGCCCACGCCGTCAACGGCATGATGCTGGCAAGTGCGATTCAAGGATTGCGAGCCGGTTCGTCCGTCGACTGCACGGCGTTGAACCAAGCCATCAGCCGCCTCATGTTCGACGGAATCCGCGCCGAGAACGCCTAGCGAACGACGATTCCCTCGGCACGCATCGCATCCTTGACCTCCGGGATGCTCAGATCGCCGAAGTGGAAGACACTTGCTGCGAGAACTGCGTCCGCGCCCGCTCCGACAGCCGGGGCAAAGTGCTCGACCAGGCCGGCACCGCCACTGGCGATCACCGGTACGTGGACTGCCGCCCGGACAGCGCGGATCATCAGAAGGTCGAAGCCCGCTTTGGTGCCGTCGGCATCCATCGAGTTGAGCAGGATCTCCCCCACTCCCAACTCTGCACCACGCTCGGCCCACTCGACAGCGTCGATCCCGGTGCCGCGCTTGCCCCCGTGCGTCGTGACCTCCCACCCCGACGGTGTGTCCGGCTGCCCCTGGGGAACGGTGCGGGCATCGACCGAGAGGACGATGCACTGCGAGCCGAAACGCTCACTCAGTTCCTTCAGCAGATCCGGGCGCGCAATCGCCGCGGTGTTGACGCTGACCTTGTCGGCACCGGCACGCAGCAGACGATCGACATCCGCGACCGTGCGCACTCCACCGCCGACGGTCAGTGGAATGAAAACCTGCTCGGCAGTGCGACTTACGACGTCGAGCATCGTGCCGCGATCCGACGTGGAGGCGGTCACGTCCAGGAAGGTCAGTTCGTCGGCGCCCTGAGCGTCGTACGCTGCCGCGAGTTCCACCGGATCTCCGGCGTCGCGAAGATTCTCGAAATTGACACCCTTGACCACTCGCCCGGCGTCGACGTCGAGGCACGGAATCACACGAACTGCGAGGGTCATGACTGTGGTCCTCCTGAGGACGAAGCGCGCGGATCACCGAGCGCGTTGAGGATATCGAGAATCTCACCGTGGATGCCCGGAGCGGCAGCGAGCACCGACTCCGATTCTACGGTCCACGGGCGGCCGGCCAGGTCGGTGACCACCCCGCCCGCACCGCGAACGAGCGCGACCCCGGCCGCGTTGTCCCACGCGTTGCGGCCGTAGACGATCGCACCGCCCAGGATGCCGGCCGCGGTGAAGGCCAGATCGACTCCGGTTGAACCGTGTATCCGGATCCGCGAGGACACCTTGCTGATCTCGGCGAGGAGGTCGAGACGGAAACTGCCGGGGATCCGCCCTCGACTGTTGACGTTGAGCGCACCCAAGCCGACGATCGACGACGCCAGATCGGTTGGCTCCAGCGGCGGTACGGCGATTCCATTGACCAACAACGGACCGCCGGCGCGAGTCGCGTACGTGTGACCGATCAATGGAAGCCAGGTCAATCCGAGCACCGGAACACCGTCGTCGAGAAGCGCCAACAACGTTCCGGCAGTGGGCAATCCGGCCGAGTAGTTGAAAGTACCGTCAACGGGGTCGAGAACCCAGACGAGCCCGGAACCGACGTCGGGACCGCCGAATTCCTCGCCGTGCACCTCGATGCCGGTCTGCTCGAACAACTCCGCGGTCAACCGCTTCTCGAGCGCAAGATCGACCTCGGTGGCAAAATCACCCCAGCCCTTGCGGACCGCACTCGGGGCGCCGACACCGGAGACGAACTGATCGTGGACGCCGTCGAGAAGCCGACCCGCAATCGCGAGAAGTTCGTCGAGGTCACGCGTCGGAGTCATCTGGAAAATCTATCCGGAAACTGCTGCCAGTGCTTCGGGGAGAGTGAAGCGACCGGCATACAATGCCTTGCCCACGATCGCGCCCTCGACACCCTGATCAACCAGGCTGGAAATGGCGAGTAGATCCTCGATGGTCGACACACCACCGGAGGCGACGACGTGCGCGTCGGTGACCGCGCAGACCTGGCTGAGAAGTTCGAGATTGGGACCGGTCAGGGTGCCGTCCTTGGAGACGTCGGTGACGACGTAACGAGTGCAGCCGTCACGGTCCAGACGCGCGAGGGTCTCCCACAGATCGCCGCCGTCGGTGACCCAGCCGCGACCACGGGTGCGGTACTGACCGTCGACGAGACGAACATCGAGGCCGACAGCGATCTTGTCGCCGTACTTGGCCAATGCACGCGCGCACCACTCGGGATCCTCGATAGCGGCAGTACCGAGATTCACGCGAGCACAGCCGGTGGCCAGTGCGGCTTCCAGGGAAGCGTCGTCGCGGATTCCACCGGACAGTTCCACCTTGACCGTCAGGTCGCCGATGACGCCGGCCAACAGTTCACTGTTGGACCCACGCCCGAAAGCAGCGTCGAGGTCGACAAGATGCACCCATTCGGCACCGTCGTTCTGCCACGCAAGAGCAGCGTCGCGGGGCGACCCGTAACCGGTCTCACTTCCCGCCTCTCCTTGCACGAGGCGAACAGCTTCACCGTTGACGACATCTACAGCAGGCAAAAGGACCAGGCTCACGTGCGGTAACCCTAGTAGGTCAGGACCTCGAACCGTCTTCCGGGTCACCGAACGCTTTTCGGGTCATCCGCTTGGATACGACGCCCATTGCCGCAATCGCAGCGACGACCCCCACGAGACCGATCACGAGGCCGACGCCCGGCGATGGTTTGAGAACAACGATGACGACGGTTGCGACCGCCAGCGCAGCCACAGCGGCGCCGAGCGAGAACAACGCCAGACGGGCGAGGGAGAAATCGTCACCGCGGTTCGGTCCGGATCCCCCGGTCACAAACTCTGCACCCAGTTGCTCAGCAACTCGGCGCCTGCGTCACCGGATTTCTCGGGGTGGAACTGCGTTGCCGACAACGCACCGTTCTCGACGGCAGCGAGGAACTTTCCGCCGTGATCGGCCCATGTCAGCTTCGGGGGTGCAATGTGCTCGGACGGCGCGAGCTCCCAACTCTGCACACCGTAGGAGTGGACGAAGTAGAAGCGGGTATCGGCGTCTATGCCCTTGAACAGGGTGCTGGACTCCGGCGCCTCCACGGTGTTCCAGCCCATGTGCGGCAAAACCTCTGCTTGCAGCCTCTCGACGGTGCCGGGCCATTCGCCACAGCCCTCCGCCTCGACACCGAATTCGACTCCCCGGTCGAACAGAATCTGCATACCGACGCAGATGCCCAGCACCGGTCGGCCACCAGCCAGGCGTCTGCCGATGATTCGGTCACCCTGCACTGCACGCAGACCTTCCATGCAGGCCGCGAACGCGCCGACGCCGGGCACCACGAGACCGTCGGCCGCCAGTGCAACCTTCATGTCGTTGGTCACCTCCACCTGCGCCCCGGTGCGCGCCAGTGCGCGAGTAGCCGAATGCAGGTTGCCGGAGCCGTAATCGAGTACAGCAATCGTGGAAGCGCTCATGCCCCAACTCTATCGGGCAACCCTGCTGCCGATCACTTTGCCGCCCGCGGCCAGTACCGGGAGCAGAGCGACAACGACCGCAGAGACCGCGAAGACCCACGCATAGCCGGCAGTCGTGGCCACGAATCCCAACGCCAGTGCACCGATTCCGGTGCCGGCGTCGTAGCCGATGTTCCAGATCGCGCTGGCGGATCCGAGTTGCCTCGGGCCGGCAGCCTGAAACGCCATGACCAAGGACTCGTTCTGCACCGCCCCGAACCCCAGCCCGAAAAGGACCGCCGCGCAGAACAAGACCGGCGTCGACCCGCCGTCGACGTTGATCGCGAACAGCACCAATCCGATGGTCGACGACGCCAATGCCGGCGCGAGTGTCCGACCACTGCCGAGACGATCGGCGATCAGGCCCGCCGAGTACCGGCCGACCAACATCGACCCACTGGCGGTCGCCAACACCACTCCAGCAACGGCCGCACGCTCCGAGATTGCGATCGGCAGTAGAGACGACAATCCGCCGAACGAGGCGGACACACACGCCAGAGCGAGCACCGGAACCAAGACGGCGAACACACTCAGTCGAACGGATTCCCCGGTCGGCTGGGCGAAGATCTTCGGCAACCCGGCAATGGCCACCAGCGCGAGCGCCGGGATCAGCGCACCGAGGACGAACACCGGTGTCGCCGACCACCGTTCCATGATCGCAAGCCCCAGCGGAAGCCCCGCCATTTGTGACGCTGCGATCGCGATTCCCTGAGCACCGGTGGCACGGCCCAGAATTCGTTTGGGCGCCAACTCCGCCACCAGTGCACTGCCGGCCACCGTCAGCATGCCGAAACCGATGCCACGCACCGCGGAAACCGCCAGGACAGGGCCGGCGTCGGCCGAGATCAACAGCACCAACGACGGTGGGCCGAGGAGCAGACACCCGACCGCCAGCACGCGCCGGTAGCCCTGCGTCCGCAACAACCGAGGCACGAGCAGTTGCGTCAAGACCGTGGCCGCCATGAAGACACCGGTCACCGATCCGGCAAGCGCATCCGATCCGCCGGACTGCGCAACCAGCAACGGCACCACCGGCAACAGCAACGACCAGCCACCGAAAGCTGTTGCCGCCATGATCAGGACACCGATCATGCCCGGAGTGCGAAACAACCCCGGTGATGGAACAGGATCTTGCGTCTCAGACACAGTCACTTTTCGCGTCACAGACGCAGTGCGCCCGCTACCGCCGCCAGAACCGCCAACGCCAGAAGGATTCCCGACGCAAGCTTGTTGACCTTGAACATCGAGTAGGCGCCGCCCACGGCAATTCCCGCACCGATGAACAGCAGATAGGTGAAGAGGACGCTCACAGTGTGCCCTTCGTCGACGGCACGCCGCTCACGCGCGGATCCGGCTCGACCGCCTCACGCAGAGCGCGCGCAACGGCCTTGTACTCGGCTTCGGTGATGTGATGCTGATCGCGGCCGTACAGAACCCGAACGTGCAGTGCGATACGTGCATTCAATGCGATCGACTCGAACACGTGGCGGTTGATCACCGCGTGATACGGAACGCCCGGGTACCCGCCGATGACGGAATGCACCATGTAGTCGGGCTCCCCGGTGTGCACGCAGTACGGGCGACCGGAGACGTCGACCGACGCGTGCGCCAGCGTTTCGTCCATCGGGATGAAAGCGTCGCCGAAACGACGGATGCCCTTCTTGTCGCCGAGTGCCTGGCCGAGCGCCTGGCCGAAGACGATCGCGGTGTCCTCGACGGTGTGGTGAGCGTCGATCTCGACGTCGCCCTTCGCCTTGACGTCGAGATCGAAGCTGGCGTGAGTACCCAACGCGTTGAGCATGTGGTCGAAGAACGGAACGCCGGTGGAGACGTCGACGATGCCGGTCCCGTCCAGATTCAGTTCGACGACGATGCTTGATTCCCGAGTTGTTCGTTCGATCCGCGCGATGCGATCGCTCATGCCGTCTCTCCTGAATTCGTGTCGACCAGCTGGGTGCCTGCGATTTCGTCACTGGCCTTGATGAACGCGTCGTTCTCGGCTTCGAGTCCCACGGTGGCCCGCAGATATCCGGGGATGCCGATGTCGCGGATGAGAACCCCGCGGTCGAGGTATTCCTTCCACGCCTGTGCACTGTCGGTGAACTGACCGAACAAGATGAAGTTCGCGTCACTGGGAATCACTCGGAAACCGGTGTCCGCCAGCGCCTTCGACACGCGATCGCGCTCGGCGGACAAGGCGTGCACACTGCCGAGGGTCTCGTCGGCGTGACGCAGGGCGGCACGTGCCGCCGCCTGCGTGACCACCGAGAGGTGATAAGGCAAGCGCACCAATAACAGTGCGTCGATGAACGCGGGAGCGGCGGCGAGGTAGCCGAGTCGGCCACCGGCAAACGCGAAAGCCTTGCTCATGGTGCGGGTCACAACCAGCTTGGCCGGGAACTCGTCGATCAGCGTCATCGCGCTCGGGGCAGCGGAGAACTCCGCGTACGCCTCGTCCACGATCACGATGCCCGGCGCCACGTCGAGGATGCGTCGCAGTTCTGCAATGCCGACGCTGTGTCCGGTCGGGTTGTTGGGGCTGGTCACGAACACGACGTCGGGTCGACGTTCCGCGATCACGGTGACGGCAGCATCCACGTCGAGTGCGAAGTCGTCCCGACGGAAGACCTCGACCCACTCGGTATCGGTACCGTCGGCGATGATCGGGTGCATCGAGTACGAAGGCACAAAACCCATCGCGCTACGTCCCGGACCTGCGAACGCCTGAAGAAGTTGCTGCAGAATCTCGTTCGATCCGTTTGCCGCCCACAGATTGTCGACGGTGACCGGTACACCTGTCTGCTTCGCCAGGTACGCCGCCAGATCCGTCCGCAACGCCACAGCGTCACGGTCGGGGTAGCGGTGCAGTTCCTTCGCGGCTTCGCGCACGGATTCGGCCACATCGTCGATGAGCGCCTGGGTCGGCGGATGCGGGTTCTCGTTCGTGTTGAGCTGAACCGGAACCGTCAACTGCGGTGCGCCGTACGCCGACTTTCCACGCAGGTTCTCGCGAATCGGCAGGGCGTCGACCGAAATCGACTCTCCAGGAGCACTACTCATCGCAGAGCCTCGAATCGCAGACGCACAGCCTCGCCGTGAGCCGGCAGATCCTCCGCATTGGCCAGCGTGATGACATGTCCGGCAACGTCTTTCAGTGCAGACTCGGAGTAGTCGATCACGTGGATTCCACGAAGGAACGTCTGCACACTCAGACCGGAGGAGTGGCGTGCACACCCGGCCGTCGGCAGAACGTGGTTGGAGCCGGCGCAGTAGTCGCCGAGACTGACCGGCGCCCACGGGCCGACGAACACGGCACCAGCGCTGGTGACCTGAGCTGCCACCCCGGTTGCATCCTCGGTCTGGATCTCGAGGTGCTCTGCCGCATACGCATTGACGACGCGCAGACCAGCGGAAACATCAGAAACGAGCACCGTGCCCGACTGGCTACCGGTCAGTGCCGTGGTGACGCGCTCGCGATGCTTGGTGATCTCGAGCTGCGCAGCCAGAGCCTTGTCGACCGCGTCGGCCAAGTCGACGCTGGTCGTGACAAGAACGCTAGCGGCCATCACGTCGTGCTCGGCCTGACTGATGAGGTCGGCGGCAACGTGGACCGGGTCAGCGGTGTGGTCGGCGAGGATCGCGATCTCGGTGGGACCGGCTTCCGCGTCGATGCCGACCAGTCCGCGGCACAGACGCTTGGCGGCAGTGACATAGATGTTGCCGGGACCGGTGATGAGGTCGACCGGGACAAGCTCGGTTCCATCGGTGTCGGTTCCGCCGTAGGTAAGGAGGGCGACGCCCTGCCCGCCGCCGACGGCCCACACCTCGTCGACGCCGAGCATGGCTGCTGCGGCAAGGATGGTCGGGTGCGGCAATCCGCCGAAGTCGGCTTGGGGCGGCGAGGCGACAACAAGTGATCCGACGCCGGCGGTCTGAGCCGGCACGACGTTCATGACAACGCTGGACGGGTACACGGCATTGCCGCCGGGCACGTACAGCCCGACGCGCTCGACCGGAACCCAACGCTCGGTGACCGTGCCACCCGGAACGACCTCGGTGACGGTGTCCTTGCGACGCTGATCGGCGTGCACCTTGCGGGTGCGCTCGATCGCAACCTCGAGGGCTTCCTTGACTGCGGGGTCGAGTTCACGAAGTGCGCGCTCGAGCTCGGCCGCGGGTACACGAACCGAAGCCGGACGAACGCCGTCGAACTTCTCGCCGAATTCGAGGGCGGCTTCTGCCCCGCGATCACGGACGGCTTCGACCATCGGGCGAACCTGATGCAGTACCGCGTCCACATCCACTCCACCTCGGGGAAGCGCGGCGCGAAGTTCGGCCGTGGATGGGGTACGACCACGCAGGTCGGTGCGGGCAAGCATGAGAGTTCCTCTCGTACGCAAACGGGGTGCCTGTGCAAGCGGCAGCAAACCGGTCCGGCATCACAGGCCCTGAACAGCGCGCCTGAAACACAGAACTGATGTCAATTATCCAGGATAGGCGCACCCCGTTTTTCACCGGTCCACCTGCAACGCTCACTGCAGGTCCGGCGCCCGCCGCCGGGCGAGTTCGATCAGCTCGTCCCTTCGAGGTGTTGCCACCGAGATTTCACGGCCGTCATGCAGACGAAAGCGGACCCCGTCGCCGGGAGATGCGAGAATTACCCGCAAACCTGGGCCGGTCATTCGATAACCGATTCCGGAGCCCATCCCGATATGTACTGCAGTGGCAGACACAACTTCGTCCCACCGAAATACCTGACACAGCCCCGGAGACAGCGCGATCGACACTCGTTCGACGTCTGTGGTGATGATCACGCGCACCTTCCACATGTACGCGGCCAACCCGAAGGACAGGACCGCGGACAACACGGCGCCGACGTAGCCCGCCGAGTCGCGATCCACGATTGCCGCGAACCCGCAGACAATTACCAGGACAATTCCGAGGACGACGCACAATGCGACCGCCGACCGCCGCAGTAGTGGGCTCAGGGGAATGGACTCGTGAAATTCGCGCACAGCACCCCCGCCTCGATCGCCGACAACCCCACCCCGAGGAATGACACCGGGAACACGACCATCCCATTACTCGCGCTTTTATAACAAACACGTCACGCACAGCTAGGGTCCAAAGTCGTGACAGACAGTGACGTGGCCACGACCGCACCTCCGGCCTTGCCGACCCCTCAGCGATCCAGCGGACCGAACCGAGCACGGATCGTTGGGATTGTCGCATCGATCCTCGGCATAGTTTTGTGCGGATCAGTGCCGTTCCTGCCGATCGAGCAGGACACCGCCGCCGTCAACTGGCCGCAGGCCGGGTCGACGACAAGCGTCGAGGCGCCATTGGTCTCGTACACACCGTTGCGCATGGAGTCATCGATTCCGTGCGCGTCGATCAGTGAGTTGGCTGCCACCGGCGGAACGCTCGTCTCGACTGCTCCCCCGGGTGCCGCCGATGCGCGCCGCTACGGATTTGTTGCCACTGTCTCCCCCGAATCCGCCGACGCTCCCGCTCGGGTCGACGTTGTCCTACGCGATCGAGTGTTGCTCTCGACACCCGTCGCTGATCTGCCGAGTGGATGCGCACTCACGCTCGCCGCCGAGCCGACCCGAACCACCTTCAGTGCCACCGGTTCCGAACCGCGCGTCATCGAGGGCGACAGCCGGCCACAGGTAGTCGGCGTCTTCAGCGACCTCGATTCGGCGGCAGCCGGTTTGAACGTCTCGATCGAGGCGGACTCTCGCTTCACGTCGAGCCCGTCGGTGATCAAGACTCTCGCCATGATTCTCGGGGCACTCACGGCTCTCGTGTCCCTCTTCGCGCTGCACCGCCTCGACAACCGCGACGGCCGGGGCACACGCAAATTTCTGCCCGCCCGATGGTGGAAGTTCACCGTCCTCGACGGGGTCGTCGTCGGAACTCTGGTGCTGTGGCACTTCATCGGCGCTACCACCACCGACGACGGCTACCAGTTCACGATGGCAAGAGCCTCCGAGCAATCGGGCTACATGTCCAACTACTTCCGGTGGTTCGCGGTCCCCGAAACCCCGTTCGGAACGCCGTATTACAACATCCTCGGACTCCTGGCCCACGTCAGCACCGCAAGCCCCTGGGTCCGTCTGCCTGCTCTGTTGGCAGGCATCATCACCTGGCTCGTCATCAGCCGGGAGGTTGCGCCTCGGCTGGGCGCCGCCATTCGCGGAAATCGACTCGCCCTCTGGACCGGCGCGCTTGTCTTCCTCGCTTTCTGGCTTCCGTTCAACAACGGACTGCGCCCCGAACCGATCGTTGCCCTCGGCGTGCTGCTGACCTGGTGCTCGATCGAACGCGCCGTCGCGACGAGACGACTTCTGCCGGTCGCAGTCGCGATCCTGATCGCCGGATTCACCTTGACTGCCGGCCCTTCCGGCCTCATCTGCTTTGCCGCACTCATCGCCGGAATACGCCCGATCATGCGCATCATCATCGAACGTGCGCGCACCACCGGTTACGTCGCGGCTGTCGGGCCACTGCTAGCTGCCGGACTCTCGATTCTCATCCCCGCGTTCGGCGATCAAAGTCTGGCCGCCGTCATCGAGATGCAACGCGTCCACTCGATCTCACCGAATCAGCCCTGGTTCGACGAGTACCTCCGCTATCAGTACCTCTTCAACATCTCCGTCGACGGTTCCCTGACTCGCAGATTCGGTGTGTTCGTCATGGTTCTGTGCCTTGGCGTCTGCACCGCGATGATGCTGCGCAAGGGGGGCCGGATTCCCGGTTTGGCCGCCGGCCCGTCACGCCGCGTCGTGGGGCTGACGATCGGCGCACTGCCACTGCTGATGTTCTCGCCGACCAAGTGGACGCACCACTTCGGAATCTTTGCCGGACTCACCGCCGTTCTGGCGATGATGACGGCCGTCGCCGTGGGAACAAAACTCC
Organism: Rhodococcus sp. D-46; assembly: GCF_011290655.1. NCBI lineage: Bacteria > Bacillati > Actinomycetota > Actinomycetes > Mycobacteriales > Nocardiaceae > Rhodococcus > Rhodococcus sp. D-46. The sequence goes on from NZ_JAANTF010000005.1 coordinate 32,104, forward strand.
TGCGCTCGCCGCGCAATCGGGCCCTCTTCGCGGCGGCCGTCCTGTTCCTCCTCGCGGTGGCATTCACCGGCAGCAACAGCTACTACTACGTGTCCAGCTACAGCGTTCCGTGGTGGGACAAGCCTGTGTCCATCAGCGGACTCGGCGCGAGCACCGTCCTCCTCGGGCTGACGGTGCTGATGCTCGGCGTCGCCGCGTGGTACTTCTTCCGTGAGCCGTACACCGCGGGGAAGGAACCGTCCGCGAAGCACGCTCGACTGCTTGCCATCTCGCCACTGACGGTTGCCGCAGGTGCCATGGTCCTCTTCGAGGTGCTGTCCATGGCCAAGGGCGCGGTCACCCAGTACCCGGCCTATTCGGTGGGCCGTGCAAACGTCGACGCCGTTCTCGGCCAACATTGCGGTCTCGCCAACGACGTTCTGCTCGAGACCGATCCGAACGCCTCGATGCTGACGCCCCTCTCGGGCAGCGTCGCCGCAGGACTGTCCGCCGGTGGGGCTACGGGATTCGATCCGAATGGCGTCGCTTCCGACCTTCGAGCAGACAAGGAAGCCACGGCTACCGGCGGCGCGAACACCGTCGACACCTCCGAGGACACCGCCGGCAACTCGGCCGGAACCGGCGGTGGCGCCGGACAGACCGGAGTCAACGGCAGTTCGGTCGCGTTGCCGTTCGGTCTCGACCCGGCGACAACACCCGTCATGGGTAGTTACGGTCAGCCCTCCCCCGGCACTCTGACCAGTGACTGGTACCAACTCCCCGACGTGGGCGAGAACGCCACGCGTGGCGACATCATCTCGATTGCCGCGGCTGGTCGTGTTCGGTCCGTCGACAAGGACGGAATCGTCACCTACGGCCAGAACGTCGAGGTCGAGTACGGCACAGCGCGTGGCGTCGACGATGCCGAAACAGACGCTGTCGAAACACTCGGAAAGATCGCGCCCCTCGACATCGGCCCGGCGCCGTCATGGCGGAACCTGCGTGTGCCGTTGGATCAGATTCCCGTCGAAGCCAACAGCATTCGACTGGTCGTCAGCGACTACGACAGCAAGCCCGACCAATGGGTGGCCGTCACCCCGCCGCGGGTTCCGAAGACCCAGAAGCTCAACGACGTCGTCGGTTCACAGGCGCCCGTCATGCTGGATTGGGCTGTCGGACTGGCATTCCCATGCCAACGCCCCTTCGATCATCGGGTCGGTATCGCCGAGGTCCCCGAGTATCGGATCCTTCCCGACCATTCCGGTGCGCTCGTGACCAGTGCCTGGCAGGACCACTACGGTGGTGGACCGTTGGGGTGGATCGATCTGCTCCTGACCGCGCAGACCATTCCGTCGTATCTCGACAACGACTGGGCTCGCGACTGGGGTTCGATCGAGAAGTACACACCGATCGATCCGAGTGCAGTACCTGCCCAGGTCGACGAAACGACCGTTCAGCGCTCCGGGACGTGGAACCCGGGATCGATGACCATGGATTTCTGAGCGGAATTTCTGAGCGGCTGGGTCACTGAGTGACACGGTCCAGCCGCGGGCGGATCGGACGAAACGCCTGCGACTGGACACTTGTATGACTTAGTCTCCCAGGCATGGGAGCCCTGTCACGGTCTATCGCGCCTGCGCTGATGGCACTGACGTGCCTGTTCGGGGTGCTGGCCCTTCCCGCGCACGCCTCGGCTGAGGTACCGGATGACTTCCTCTGGGGCGTTGCCACCTCCGGGTTCCAATCGGAAGGTTCGTCGCCGGACAGCAACTGGTCTCGATACTCCGATTCCGAACGAACCCACGACAAGATCGGTGACTCGGTCGACTTCCGTCATCGCTACGCCGAGGACATCGACCGGGCGGCCGATCTGGGATCGAAGGTTTTCCGATTCGGCGTCGAGTGGGCGCGAGTTCAGCCCGCCGCCGGGAGCTGGAACGAGACCGAATTCGCCTACTACGACGACGTGGTAGCTCACATCCGCGCGCGGGGCATGACTCCGATGATCACACTCGACCACTGGGTGTATCCGGGATGGGTTGTCGATCAAGGCGGCTGGACAAATCCGAAGACGGAAGCCGATTGGCTGGTCAACGCAGAGAAGGTAGTCGAGCGGTACTCCGGAATCGGGGCACTCTGGATCACGATCAACGAGCCGACTGTGTACGTTCAGCGCGAATTGACCTACGGCGGAATCGCACTCACCCAGGCGCCGTCGATGTTCGACTCATTGGTCCGAGTCCACCGGGCGATCTACGACCGCATCCATGTTCTCGATCCCGGTGCCCGCGTAAGCAGTAATTTCTCCTTCATTCCCGGCGTGTCCGAGGCGATCGATTCGGTATTCACGGATCGAGTTCGCGACAAGCTCGACTTTCTCGGCATCGACTACTACTACGGTGTGGCCCTGAACAATCCGACTGCCGCGTACGCCGCACTCGACGAGTTCTACAACGTCACGCCGCAGCCCGAAGGCCTGTACGACGCATTGATGCAGTACTCGGGCAAGTATCCGGAACTCCCCCTCTACATCGTCGAGAACGGCATGCCCACCGACAACGGAGCGCCGCGCGCCGACGGATACACACGCGCGAATCACTTACGCGATCACATCTATTGGATGGAACGCGCCCGAGAGGACGGTGCCGACGTGATCGGCTACAACTACTGGTCCATCACCGACAACTACGAATGGGGTTCGTACCGACCTCGATTCGGCCTCTACACGGTCGATGTTCTCGGCGATCCCACTGCGGCCCGAATCCCGACCGACGGCGTCGCCGCCTACCGCCGAATCATCCACGACAACGGCGTCGGAGCCGACTACGTGCCCGTCATGGCCCCGGCTTTCTGCTCGCTCGTCGATCCTCCCCGCAGCTGTACGGCTACTCGATGAGGGCCGTTTTCCGAATTTCCTCCACTCCTCGTCGTTAGGATGTCCCATGCGAACACTGCGAAATATCGCCGGAACTGCCGCTGCCACCGCTGTCCTGATCCTGGTTGCCGGAGGCGCTGCGACGGCAGCCCCGAACCCGGCCGATTCACCCCGCGAGGCGCAAGCACGCGCCTACATCGACGCCCTCGTCTCCCATGACGTCTCCGATGTTCATTTCGCCCCGGATGCGACCCGCGTCGAAGCCGGACTCAAGACGGGGTTCTCCGGACCACAGATGTCCGCCGACCTCGAAAACGGCATCCAATACCGCGTTATCCAGGGCGTCCGAGACCTCGAGATGTCGGAGGCCGGGGACATCGTCTCGACCACCTACCTGCTGGACGCGGGAATCGGCGGCACTCGCCTCATGACCGTGGAGATTCGTGAAACCTTCGAAGTCCGTGACGGTCTCATCCACGACGTCGTCGCCGACATCATCCCTGTGTCTGTGTCGTGACGCGCGCCCGATAGCTACTGGGCGGTGCACCCGAGACTCGGGTGCACATCGCCGCGAAGGCAGCCGGCGTCGAGTATCCGAGTTCAGACGCAACGGCCGTCACACTGGCCCCGGCAGAAAGTTTCGGAAGCGCGTGAAGAATGCAGGCACGCTGCATCCACGACGACGCGCTCATCCCCGTTTCCGAGATCAGCAAGCGGTGCAGTGTCCGTTCACTGACGTGGAGTCGGTCAGCCCACCGCGTGGGCGAGTCATGGATCGACGGGGCTGCGAGATACTGCGCGCACAACGCCCGCAATCCCGAGTGCCGAGGCAGCGGGAGTTCCACAGGTAGGGGCGCAAGATCGCGAAGTTCGTGCAGGATCAGCTGAAATACCGCGGCGCTGCGTCCGTGTGCGGGGAAGTCGTCCTCCACATTCAGCTCGACATCCACGTCGACTGCAGCGACAAGTAACTCACGCAGGAGCGACGATACTGCGACGACTCGGCACCTGACCGGGAACCACGGCGCTGCGGACGGTTCGATGTAGAGGCTTCGCGTGCTGACGCCGTCCATTGTCACGGCATGAGCGACACCGGCGGGAATCATGACCGCATTGGACGGCAGAACAGTCCACTCACCGTCTTCGGTTTCGACGTTCATCGCACCGTTCACAGCGAAGAGAAACTGGGCTCGTCGATGTTCGTGGGCGGCCAGCACGTGACCGGGTGGGTAGTCGGTTCCGATTGCGAGAACACCGCGGGGTGAGTGATCGACGTCGTTGATCGAGATGTTGCGCACCGGAGGAACCTACCGAGTCCGTGTCTGATTGACAATGGAACCTGGCGAACCTTCGAATGTGCGCCAGCGGAGAAATCGCTACCGTTCATCGAGTGCTTCACTACGCCCTCATCCTTCTCGCTTTCGGCGCCTTGACCGGAGTCACCACCGTTCTGTTCGGATTCGGTGGCGGGTTTGTCACTGTCCCAGTCGTTTACGCTGCATCGACGCTGAGGCCGGACGTCATCGATCCGATGCATGTCGCCGTAGCATCCTCGGCGGCCGTGATGGTGGTCAATTCACTCGGTGCCACAGTCGCATTCAGGAAGTCAGGACGGCTTCGGACGGAGTACATCAGACCTCTGATCGGCCCCGTCGCACTCGGAGCCGGGCTCGGAGCGGTTGCGGCGGGCCACGTAGACGACGGCGTCGTCCGGATTCTGTTTGTGCTCTACCTGCTGGTGACAATCCTGGACAGTCTTCTGCGACAAGGGTTTCTGACACCATCTGAACCTCGCGAACATCTTGACCGTCACGGCGTCCGCGCTGTCGGGATAGGCATCGGTGCCGTCGCAAGTTTCCTCGGAGTCGGCGGGAGCGTCATGACGGTTCCGATGATGCGACGCCGCGGAGTTCCGATGGCCGACGCCGCCGCGAGCGCCAACCCGTTGAGCTTGCCTGTCGCCGTCGTCGCGACTGCGGTGTATGCGGTCTCATCAGGGCACAGTTCAGCCTCGGATCTGTCGGCGGGCAGAGTCGGCGCTGTCGACCTTCTGGCCGTCTGTGCACTACTCGCCGGTTCCCTACCGGCGATCGCGCTGAGCCGACGAATCGTCGGTGCCATACCGGACCGAGTCCATGCCGCCGCCTACATCGCTCTACTCGGCGTCGTCACGGCAGTGATGGTGATTGCTTAGCGAACGGCGTATCGCAGATAGATGACGCCGCCGTCGAAGGTTTTCTCCTCGAGCAGTTGCAGATCAAGCCGGCTTTCCGGGAGAGCTCGCAATCCGCCACCGATATTGACCGGACACAGGAACAGTCTGACTTCATCGACCAAACCCGCCGCGAAAGCACTAACCGCAACCGTCGGTCCACCGATCGAGATATCTTGTACCGCTTCACTCTCGAGCAAACGGATGAAGTCTTCATCGAAGCTCGGGACAATCCTGGTACGTGCGGTCGACACCTCGTTCAGCGTCGTGGAGTACACGATCTTGTCGATTCCACGCCAGATCTGAGCGAACTCGGCGGTCGCCGCCTCGATACCGGCAAACTCGCCCGGAGCCGAAGGTCCTCCTGCCACCGAAGAACGCTCGAGATCCTCGGACGCCATTGTTTCCCAGGGAATCATCGTCTCGTACATCCGGCGCCCGAGCAGGTACGTGCCGACTCCCCTCTCTAGCTCGTTGACGAACGCGTGGACCTGCGCGTCGGGAACCGCCCAGTCGAAGTTCCCCTGCTCATCGGCCACATACCCGTCGATCGAGCAGATCGCCGAGTAGATCAGGCTCACCATCGGTCCACGTGCAGCACGTTGTCGACCGGTTCACGGGCGGCGGGTTTGAACGTCTCGCCGGTGAAGTACGCCGTCGGGATGAGCGCAGCCTGATGGAATCCGGCCGGAATGCCCAGCAGCTCCGCAACTTCCGCTTCACGCTGCAAATGCAATGTCGTCCACGCCGTACCGAGCCCAATTGCCCGCGCGGCCAGCGCGTAACTCCACGCAGCCGGGAGTAGCGAACCCCACAGGCCGGCTTGGTTCCCCTCCGGCAGCGTCTTGCCCGCCTTGATACACGGAATGAGAAGGACCGGCACCTCACCCATGTGCTCACCGAGCCACGCGACGCTGGTGCCCACGCGTTGTTGAATCGGCGCGCGATCGGGATCATCGGCGAAGAGTTTTGCCGCCGAACCGTGAGAGGCAAGGTACTCGTCGGTGACTTCCTTGTAGATCTGCCCGACTGCTGCACGCAGTGCCGGATCGGTCACCACCATCCACTGCCAGCCCTGGCGATTCGAACCGGAGGGCGCTTGCAGGGCGATCTGGAGGCATTCCTTCACCAGGTCCAACGGCACGGGACGGGTCAGATCCAGACGCTTTCGAACGGTCCGCGTTGTGGTCAGCAATTCGTCGGGTGTCAGGTCCAGTACGGGATACGACGTCATCTCCCGATCATTGCACTGTCGCGAGCAGTGAGCAGGACTGTCCGTCTACACTTTTCTGATCCCGTGCGTGCTCGTTGTCGGGAGTATTTCCCGATCAAAGGACTTTCGACATGAGTTGGCACGTCTGGTTGGCGTTCTTCGGAGCAAGTTGGGTGATCAGCCTGTCGCCGGGGGCCGGCGCCATTGCGTCGATGTCGTCGGGACTTGCCTACGGCTTGCGACGCGGATACTGGAACATCTTCGGGCTGCAGTTGGGATTGTTGCTGCAGATCGGAATTGTCGCGGCGGGGGTCGGTGCAATTCTCGCCAGTTCGACCGTGGCCTTTTCCTTGATCAAGTGGTTCGGTGTCGCATACCTCGTCTACCTGGGGATCAGGCAGTGGCGATCGGCGCCCACCGAGGTGGAGACCGACGAGGCAGCCGCGAGCAGCTCCGGTCCGATGATGATGCTTCGCGGATTTCTCGTGAACGCGAGCAATCCGAAGGCCGTCGTTTTCATGCTCGCAGTGCTCCCGCAGTTCCTGGACCCGTCGGCGCCGCTGCTGCCGCAGTATCTGATCATCGCCGCCACGATGTGCGCAGTCGACGTGATCGTGATGACCGGATACACCGGCCTGGCCGCCCGGGTGCTCACCTTGATGCGCTCCCCCAAACAGCAGCGAACCACCAATCGAGTGTTCGCCGGTCTGTTCTTCGGAGCCGCCGGCTTCCTCTCGAGCATCGGGCGTGCAGCGGCTTGATCGGTAACACGGCTCGAGAGATCACAGGCCCGCAATCAAGTTGACGACGGACGCCACGATCACCGAACCGAACAGGTACGACAGCAATGCGTGGCCGAGTGCCATCGCGCGCATGTCCGACGACTTCAAGTTGGTGTCGGAAATCGCGAAGCTCATCCCGACCGTGTACGCCACGTAGGCGAAATCGCTGTACCTCGGCGGTTCTTCCTGATTGAAATCGATTCCGCCGTCGGGGCCGGAGTAGTACAGCCGTGCATATCCGAGGGCGAAGAGCGTGTGTACCGCCAGCCACGAGATCACGACGCTGCCGACTGCAACCGATGCCGCCACTACTTGGTAGTGATGTCCGTCGGGTGCCGCCAGGAGCAGGAACGCGATACCGACCAGGCTCGCGACGGCGGCACCGAGAATCAGCAGGTGCGCGACGTTTCGGGCCGGCTCTTCGCGCGTTGCGTGGCTTGCGGTGAGCGTCGCGTCGAAGGGCCAGACCAGAATCCACGTCCACACCGTGAACACCATCGCCGCCACATCCCAGCCGATCAGAAACGCGAATCGGGGGTAGCCGACCAACGCCGTGACGACACCGGCGGCCACACCGAGCAGCAGACCCGTCGACACTCTCAGCGCCGGCCCGGCACCCAGGGCGCTCCGTGGAACCGGGTTGATCGGAAGGTCGTGCGGTCGATCGTTCACGGGCTCAGTCAACCACTGTTAGAAGTGAGACGGTGGTTACGTGACACGGCGACTCAGGCGTTGCACGCACCGACTATCGGCTTGCCGTTGAATCTGTCCAGCACGTACTGCAATCCGACGCCGAAATCCGCTACGGCCGGCGCGAGGTGGTTGTTGCCGCTCCCCGGATTCACCGCAGGCAAGGTGTCGGTGAACAACGTCGCCTCGGCCCCGCGCCCGCACCAGTCCTGAACCAGGCGCCGGGTTTGCTCGTACGGGATGAAATCGTCGTTGAGCGCTCCGTTGACCAGAATCGGCGAGGCCGGGGTTCGCCACCCGATGCGTTGTTCCTCGATCACCTGTTGGATCTCCGGTACCGATTCCACCACGTCGGCGAGTGGTCGTCCGTCTGTGGTCCACGACGCCGTCGACTGCTTCCCGTACTTGGTTCGGGAATCGATGAGGCATTGCCCGGCGACGTCGGCGAGCACGGACCGGCCGTAGTCGTTGAGTCGAGATTCGATCGGCTCTCGGGCGGCGGGATAGCGGTCGAGGACGCCGTTGATCGTGTAACCGATCGCGGCCATCAGGCCGGTACCGTCGATATGACGCAGAACGCTTGCCAGGTCTGCCGGGGGCGCGCTCGCGTAACTCCCGACCAGATTCAACTCAGGCGCGTATTCGGGTGCCAGTTCGGTTGCAGCGGCAGTGGCGCCGCCGCCCTGCGAGTGGCCCCACAGCGCTATCGGATCGTCCTCTCCTGCCCGCGCGAGGGCTCGGGCAGCGCGCGCACCGTCCAACATCGCATGGGCTTCCTCGGCGCGATTGACGTAGGTATGGACGCCGGGTGTTCCGAGTCCGATGTAGTCGGTGACGAATACACGAACGCCCTGGGTGAGGAAAGCGAAAGCAAAAGCTGACTCGTAGTTGACACCGACACTGTCCACACCGGCACCGTAGTTCGACGGATTCCCGGGTTCCGCCAGGCGGAGCTGACCGGCAGTGGGAAACATCCTCGACGGCGCGCACTGATCACCTTGGCCCTGCGTACCCGGACCGATCACCACCGTCGGGCGGGGGCCCGCTCCTGACCACGGGGCAGCCGGCTCCAGGTACGAGCCCGACACAGCAACCTTGGATCCGTGGGTGTCGGTACTCGAATACAGGATCCGGGTCCCCACACCAGGCACTCCGCCGACGGCACCGGCCAGAGCCAGCGGTTCCGTCCGAATCACCGAACCCGGATCACCGACGTCGCCCGGAATCGCATCGTAGAAATCGTTCACAGGTTCGGCGTTCGACATCGGTGTGAACAACAGCGAGGTCGGCAACAGCGCTGATACCGCAACGGCCGAAATCGTCAGTGCCGCGAGGACAACCTTCCGGGTGCTCATGGAAATCCAACGTATAGGCCTCAGTCGACGCGCGGACCGGTTTCGATCTGCGGGACTTCAATCGATCGATACCAACTGTCACGCGAGCGGGCCATGCCGCTGGCCCCCCGATCCCCTGGTTTCACGGCCAGAACCTGATGAATCGTAAGCCTGTGCGGCTCCTCGAAACCCAGGGCACTGGCAGCGAGATACAGCAACCAGGTACGCACCCGGGGAGCACCGACCTGTAAGACCGATGCGTCCCAGTTCTCACGAAGGTTCTGGACCCATGCGCGCAGTGTCAGTGCGTAATGCTCGCGCAACGCTTCGCTGTCACGCGTCTCGAAACCCGAAAGTTCCAGCGCATCAATGGTTTTACTCAAAGGAAGGATCTCACCGTCCGGGAAGATGTACCTGTCGATGAAGCTGGGACCGTCATCGACGTTGTCCGACAACGACTTCACCGCGGCGATGGCATGATTGAGCAGACGACCCTGCGGCACGAGCAGGTCGTAGAGTTTTGCCGTGTACACCGGCAAATTGACCAGGCCCACGTGCTCGGACATGCCGATGCTCGAAATCGCGTCATAAGGGCCGTCGTCGACGTCGCGGTAGTCCTGCACCCGAATCTCGATGCGATCGGTCAAACCCGCGTCGGCAACTCGCCCCTTGGCGTATTCGACCTGCTCGTTGCTCAGCGAGACTCCGACGACGTCGACGCCGTAGTTCTGGGCGGCGTGTAATGCCATCGATCCCCAACCGCAGCCGACGTCGAGCAGTCGCATTCCCGGCTTCAGATCGAGCTTGCGGCAAATCAAGTCCAGCTTCGCGTACTGAGCAGCTTCGAGGGATTCGACACCTTCCGGCCAGTATCCGCACGAATAGACCATGCTCGGCCCGAGGAACAGTTCGTAGAAGCGATTCCCGACGTCGTAGTGATGGGAGACAGTCGCCGAATCGCGTGATCTACTGTGCCGCTTGCCTCGCTTACTACGCATCTCGATCGCCGGGGGTGACGGTGGTGGACCCACCGCTCCCAAGCCGGCGAAAGTACCGGCGGCGCGAACAATCGAGCGCAGCGGCAACGTCGACAAACGATTCTCACCGAGCCGCGTGACCAGTTCCGGAACGTCGAGGAGCGCGAAGATATCGCCGTCTACGTCCAGATCGCCGGAAACGTACGCCCTCGCCAGCCCTAATTCGTTGGGAGAGTAAAGGACCCGCCGTAGGGCACGCCGATTCCGGAAGTGAACCTGCGCAGCGGCGTCCGGTGGCCCTGCCTCCGAACCGTCCCAACATCGCACGCGAACCGGAAGCGGAACCCCGATCACTTCCTCGAACACCGTCAAAATCTTGGCCGCGGCACCAGTCACTGATCAACCCTCCGACAAAAGATGGTTAGCCGATGACAGAAAACTTACGCCCGATTCGCGAATCTTTCGCGCCATTTGTCCGAGTTTTGGACAGTGTTCATCGCGGTTTCGGTATTCATCGCCGAGTTCAGGGCTCCACCATTCCGGCGAGGAATTCCACCAGCAGTCTCTTCGTGACCTCACGTGGCAGCGATTCCACTGCCGCGAGGACGGCCGCCATGTCCAAGGGAGAATCGGAAGAGCCCCGAGGATCCAGCCCCGCCGACGTCAACGCTGCCGCGACGGCGTCACTGGGCAACGCAAGAACATCGGCGACGGTGACATCGCCACGTTCGAATGCTCCGGCCAACTCTGCCAGGGCCGGCGGCGCCTCGGCTGCCGCCGAGCCGCGAACGTCGTCGGCACCGAGGACGAGTGCGCTGGTCAACTCGCCGAGCACAGATTCCGTCACCGGGGTGACGGTGAGGTGGGTTGTTCGAGGCAACGTCGTCCCGTCAGGTTGCGTCGACGCCGGCTGCCCTTGAAGGACGAAGCCGCGAGCACCGACAGCGCTCACCCAGCGATGCGGATCCACTCGCCGTTCGAGCGGCACGGAATCGTCGGTAGCGACCGCGAACAGTGGTCCCACCGGCGAGCCCACGACGCGAAGACCCTCGATTGCCTCGACCGTGCCGATCAGTGCACGAGTGGCCCGCTGCGCCCGGGACACCAATTCGGCGTACCCGGATTGCCCGAGGACTTGCGAAATCGCCCAAGCACCGGCAAGAGCAGCAACGGATTTGGAACCGAGAAGCGTGGGATTGACCACCGGGTACCCCGGCCAGTCCGTGAGTCCGAAATACTGCTTGCGATGCAGATCTCGCCCTCGGTGCAGCAGGACCGAAACGCCTTTGGGCGAGTATCCGTACTTGTGGAAGTCGACGGACATGCTGGTGACCCCGGGCACCCGGAAATCCCAGGGTGGCAGATCACCCCACCACGGCAACGCAAGCCCACCGATGCAGGCGTCGACATGCAGTGGAATCGAATGTGCACGAGCAACTTCCGCGACATCGGCGATCGGGTCGAGCGCCGCGAACGGGTAGCTGGGCGCGGAGACGACGATCAAGACCGTGTCTTTCCGAACTGCCGTCGCAATATCTTGTGCGCCGACGCGCCCCGACGTGGGATCTACTGGTACCAGGATCAGTTCCAGTCCGAGCAGGTGAGCTGCCTTGTGGAAAGCGGCATGCGCGGTGGTCGGAAGAACCAGCGAACCCTCACCCGGCGGGAGCCCACGGAAGTCGCGAGCTGCCTTGACGGCCAACACACAACTCTCCGTTCCGCCGCTGGTGACATTGCCGACGACTACGCCTCCGGCGTCTGTATCTGAGGCTGGGTCTGAAGCTCCATGGAGGAACTCGCGTGCGAACGCAACCAACTCACGCTCCATCACCGCGGTGGACGGGAACACCGTCGGGTCGAGACCGTTGACCGGCTGAACCAATCGAGCTGCGTCCGCTGCCAACTCGTCGAGCGCTGCGAGGCCGCTGTCGTACACGTACGACAGAACCCGGCCTCCGTGCGTCGGAGCGTCCTGCTCGCGAAGCGAACGCAACCGACTCAAGATGTCGGCCGCCCTCTTCTCGAGGTTTGCGCTCTCGACGATCTTGCCCTGAAGTTCCTCGGCCCGAGTGGAACTCATCGTTCACCTTTCGTTCTCGTGAGTGGATTCTTGTTCGGTGCGGTAATTCCGCAATACGACCAGGCTGATCGCAACCAGGATCGCCGGCACGACCGAGAAGCCGAGGGCAATTCCGGTCAGCGCCGATTCCGGTTGCACGACAGCCTCGCCCGCAGTTTTCGAAACGAAGCCGGTCACCGCGAGTACACCCAAGAACACCGCGGGTCCCAGGGCAAGGCCTGCGGTTTCCGCGGCGGTCCAGATACCACTGAGCGAACCACCGCGTTGGCGCCCACCGATTCGCGCGTCGTCCTCGATGACGTCCGGAAGCATCGCCAGCGGGAACACCTGCATGCCGGCGTAGCCGACGCCGGCAAGCGCGACGGCACCGTAGATCCACGAACCCGCGTCGACAGCCGCAAGCGTCAACAACGCCGTGGCGACGACGAACAGAACCGAAGACACCACGTAACCGCGAAGCTTTCCGTACCGATGCGAGAACCGGTACCACAGCGGCATGACGACGAGAGCTGGTCCGACGAGTGCAACGAACAGACCGGTGAGCGCACCTTCGTTGCCCATCACATAGGTCGCCAGATATTGCGCACCCGCCAACATCACAGCGGTGGCAAGAGCTTGGAGCACAAAGACGATGACCAGCAATCGGAACGCGCGGGTACGTCGTATCGCGTCGAACCCGTCCCGGTACTGCGTGAGCAACGAGCCGACCGGCGCGTCCGCGTGAGTCACCGTGTGGCGCGCGGCTCCGCGAACTGCCCAGATCATTGCCCCGCACATCAGCGCCGACACCCCGATCGCCATGACCAGATAACCGCGTGCTCCGCCCCCGGCAGCGTCGCGTAGCTCGGGTCCGCCGGCGCCGATGACCAGAATTGTCAGGGCCAACACCGCAATTCGAACCGATACCAACCGGGTGCGCTCGTGGTAATCGCCGGTCAACTCGGTCGGCAACGCGATGTACGGCACCTGAAAGAGGCTGTAGGCACTCGCCGCGAGCAGGAAGAAGACGAGCACCCACATCGCCCCGACTCCGGGGCCGGCCGACACCGGGGCCGAGAACGTGAGAATGAAGAGCAACGGCAGTCCCAGAGCGCCTGCGAGCATGAGTGGCACTCGCGTACCAGTTCGATGAGAGCTTCGGTCGCTTATCGACCCGATCAGCGGATCGATCAGGACGTCGGCGATTTTCGGGACAATGACCACAAGCGACGCGAGCGCCGCGGCAACGCCGAGCGTGTCGGTCAGGTAGTACGCCAGTACCAGACCTGGCAGAACACCGAATCCACCCGTACCGACACTTCCCGCTGCGTATCCGGCCACCACACCACGCGAAAGCCTGTCAGGCGATCTACCTTCACGAAGACGTACCGGTTTGTCTGTAGTCACCGTCCACACACTAATGTCACGACTTCGTACCGCGAGGGCAAAAGAATCCCGATGACCAGAAGTCGCTCACTCGGACGTGCCTGGCATGCCAGACTGTGACCCGATTCGCACACGAAACGAAGGTCTGAAGACGATGGTTGACCCACTGCGAGAGATCTGGCCTCCGTACGGAGTCACGATCACGTGTGGGCCCATCACCTTGCTCCCTGTGCGCGACGATCATTTCCCCGAACTCACTGCGCTGGTCCGAGCCGGCATTCACCCTGCCGAACAGATGCCGTTTCTCGTCCCCTGGACGGTGGGCACTCCCGACGAAGTGTCGCGAAGATTCATCCAATACCACTGGTCGGTCCGCGGAGCGATGACCATGACCGACTGGAAATTCGAAACAGCCATTGTCGTCGACGGAGAAATCGTCGGCTGCCAGGCGTTCGCCGCGACGGACTTTCCTACCAGTCGTACCGGTGAAACCGGCTCGTGGATCGGACGCGGGTTCCAAGGCCGGGGTGTCGGCACTCTCGCCCGACAGGCAATCTGCGCATTCGCATTCGACTCTTTGGGTGCACGAAGCGTGGTGTCATCGGCATTCACGGACAACCCCGCCTCGATCACGGTGTCCACCAAAGTCGGGTACCGCGCAGACGGCACAGTAGAGGAGTTGGCTGCCGACGGTCGCATGACCGTGCGTCGTCTCTTCACCCTCAGCCGCGAAGATTTTGTCGCACCGCCGTATCCCGTCGAAGTGACCGGCGTGCGCGCGTTCAAGACGATGCTCGGCATCGACTGAGCGAGCTACCCGTGCACCGTGAGAACCGAGAGAGCAGCGACAACCGGAAGACCAGTGACAACCGGTAGAACAGACACATGGAACCCTCCGACATGATGGCCGCAGTCACCTCGTCCATGCGCGACCGTACCGGGCGCACCCTCGAAGAATGGGTTGAGGCCGTACGGACGTCCGGGGTCGACCCGCTCGATCAGAACGAAGTGCGCAAGTGGCTGAAAGCAGAGCACGGTGTGCCGCAGAATTCGCAGTGGGCAATTGCATTCGAGTCTGCCGAACAGTCCGGATGGGTGGAGCCGACCGTCGAGCAATACATCGACCAGCAGTACAGCGGCCCGAAGGCGGCACTGCGGCCGATCTTCGATGCAGCCCGACGTCTGATCGACGAACTCGGAACCGATGTTCGGGTCGAAGGCCGCGGAACCTACACGCCCTTCGTTCGCGCTCGCCAATTCGCCGCCATCGCAGCGGCCACCAAGGCCCGAGTCGACCTCGGACTACGTTTTGTCGAGGCCCCCGAATCCGAACTTCTTGTCCCGGCCAAAGCTCCCGGGCAGTCGACCCACAAGATCGGGCTCAGCAGCACCGCAGACGTGAACGACGAAGTCGGATTGCTGACAGCGATCGCGTATCAACAGAACGGCCGGTAGGTCACTCACTCACCGCCACGCAAACGCTCACCTGCAGGCTGCACGAAAGTCCCTGTTCTCCTTGTCGGAGAACAGGGACTTTCTTCACCGCGGGGGAAGGTCGCTGCGACGTGTCAGCTCAGGCCGAAGAGCGCGCCGATGATGGTCCGAGCAGCCTCGAAGAGCGCGTCGACGGACGGAACACCGATTTCAGAGCTGATGGAAAAAAGGGAACCCAACATACGATCCTCCGGAGATAGTTTCTGAATGGCTTACTGCCACAAGGGAAATGCTACAGATTCTACTTGCGGAACTGAAGCAAGGGGACCACGGGAGTGACAATTCCGGACCAAAGTCCCGGCCCGTTAGATCTACTGCACCCCAGTATGATTGCGATCCTTCGAATCCGAATCGACACCTTCGAGATAGCCGACGAGAACTTGGGCGACCTCCGCCAACACCTCAGTGCTCGACATTTCCGAGTGGGAGCAGTCGACCAGGTACGCCCGCAACGGCCCCACCAGTTCGGACCACCTTTCGACCAGGTGACGATGTTCAGGCAGATCATGCTGCGCCACAAACAGTTCCACTGACCCGAAATAGTGCCTCGGCGTGTGGTCCCGAACGATTCGCGACAGTTTTTCCACCCGACCCACTACGGATTCGAGTACCGTATCGGAAAGGAAATCCATACCGGTCTGCCTTCGGATCTCTGCCGCAACGTCTGTGAAAGTCAGTGCTGCAGTGTCAGTTTCAACCTCGGATAGCCCGATCTGCGCGAACAGTTCGGAAGGTTTCGGAGCCGCTTGTACCGATGGCATCATCTCCGGTAACAGCGCGTCGAGCATGACAACCGAACCGACCAGATCGCCGGCCTCTTCGAGTTGGCTCGCCATCTCGAGCGCGATCGTTCCGCCGGCAGACCAACCGAGTAGATGGTATTCACCCGACGGCTGCACCGTCCGTACGGCATCGACGTACCCCGACGCCAACTCCGCCACCGTGCCTGGCAATTCACCTGCTCCCGTTGCCTGGATGCCGTACACCCGTCGACCCCGCAGCTGACCGACGAGTCCGGCGTAGCACCAGGCGATTCCGCTGACCGGATGCACACAGAACAACGGCGGCCGTTGGTCATCGGGGTCGCCTCCGAGCATGACGACCGTGTCCAGCGGATCCGAACGAAGCGAATCACCCTCGAAGACATCGGCATGAACGAGATCCATCCGAGAGGCAAGCTCCGCCACAGTTCGGTCGGTGAAAATCCATTGAACCGGGAATTCCCTGTTCAGGCTCTCACGCAAGCGCGTAGCCACTCGAACTGCACCCATCGATGTCCCGCCGAGCTCGAAGAAGTCGTCGTAGCGGCCGACCGATTTCGCGCCGGTCACGCCCTCGAATGCCTGTGCCACGTGACGTTCGGTATCCGAGATGGGTCGATCCACACTCGACCCCGGCTGCGGTGAAGGAGCAGGAAGTGCCGCTGCGTCTATCTTCCCCGAAGCGAGCAACGGTACCTCGCCCACTATCGTCACCGACGAAGGCAGCAGGTGCTTCGGCAGCAGGCCGGAGACGAACCCGCGAAGCTCCGATTCCGTCGCCGAACCGTTTTCCGCCAACGTCACATACGAACGGAGCTCAGCGGATCCGTGCCCGTCGTCACAGACAACGGTTACCGAGAAGGCCACTGCTCCATGGCTTGACAGAGCCGCGTCGACCTCCGCCGGTTCCACGCGGACACCCCGCACCTTCACCTGCGCGTCGTTGCGACCCAGGTACTCGAGCGCTCGGTCGTGACGCCTACGACGCACGAGGTCACCCGTGCGATACATCCGGGTCCCCACCGCATGAGGATTGGCAACAAAGCGCTCGGACGTCAGAGCCGGGGAAGCGACGTACCCCCGTGCCACATTCTCACCGGCGAGGAACAGTTCTCCCGCAACGCCATCCGGAACCGGTCGGAGCCTCTGATCGAGAACAAATGCTGTCGTACCAGGGACTGGAGTGCCGACAGTGACGTCCGCGTCAGTGATCCGTGCGGAAATCGATGCCGCGATCGTTGATTCGGTCGGTCCGTATCCGTTGACGATGCGATGTCGGGGTGACCACGCCGACGCAAGGCGCGCAGAGAGCGGCTCCCCCATCGATTCGACGATCAACGGTTGCACTGCATCCGGATCGACTGTCGCCAGGACCGTCGGCGTCACGATCAGATGTGTTACGTCGGCGGCTATCAGCAGATTCGTGAGTTCTTCTCCCCCGTAGACGAAGTCGGGAGTCAGAATCAGCGTTCCACACCCTGCAGCCGCGAGAAGGATCTCGATCACCGACGCGTCGAAGGTCGACGACGCCAATTGCAGGACTCGGGGGCCACGCTCGAGCTCGGCGATCTCGGCGTGTGCGGTGCAGACGTTCATGATTCCGCGGTGTGAAACCTCCACGCCCTTGGGTCTTCCCGTGGAACCCGACGTGTAGATGACGTAGGCGAGGTTGTCGGGGTGAGCCGGCGTTGCCGATACCTCGGCAGCGCCACCAGCAGTGCGGGATTCGTCCATCGCCACCCACTCGACGCACTCGGGCAAACTCTCGGATGCACCTCCCGCTGTCAAACCGACAACCGAACCGCATTCCTCGACCATCGTCTGCCGGCGCGCTGTCGGCAGCGCCGGATCGAGCGACAGCCACGCTGCGCCTGCACGCGCTACTGCCCACAACGCAACGATCCACAGATGCCCGCGCCCGAGCGCAACGGCCACCACGTCGTCGGGTCCGATTCCTCGGACCACCAACTCGCGTGTCCAGTGCGACGACTCCTCGTGCAGGTCGCGGTAAGTCCAGCGTCTGCCGTTCTCTTCCAGCGCGACGCCGTCGGGCGCCTGACGCAGAGCGCGTTCGAAAATGTCGGCAATCGTCAGAGGTTCGACGTGGCGAGGATTCGCAGCAGTCAGCGCCGAGCGTTCGAGTCCGGACAGCAGTTCGATCTCCCCGATCACAATCTCGGGTTCCGCGGTCACTGATTCGGCGATACGTCTCACCCGCTGCATGAACAGTTCCGCGGTCGACTCGCGGAACTTCTCCGTCGCATACAGCAATCGAATAGTCAGACTGTCACCGGTGTCGACCAGGTCCCACGTCAAGTCGTAACCGGTCGACGCCCCTGCGTTGTCGATGTCGAAGACGGTGATGCCGTCGATCTGCGGCAACTCCAGCGCTCGCCGGTACGCCAGCATGACCGTGAACAGCGGATGCTCGTTCATCCTGCGCGGCGGATCGACCTTCGCAACGACGTCGTCGAACGAGACGTCCGCGTTCGCCATTGCTTCCAGATCGGCACGGCGAACCTCGTCCAGAACAGCAGCGAAGCGATCGGTGGAGTTGATCCTCGTGCGCAATGCGACAGTACCCACCATCATTCCGGCGACGCTCAGCAGCGCCGGATCGTTCCGCAGACTCACAGCTGCTCCCACCACGACGTCGTCCGTGACGCACTCGCGAGCGAGCAGCACGGCAATCACGCTGTGGACGACCATGAATACCGTGACGCCATGCGAACGAGCCAACGCCGACAACGCGTCGTAGGTGGCGCCGTCGAGGACTTCCGTCACCATCTCCTCGGATCGTGAAGACACGGGACTCCGGGGGTTGTCGACGGGTAGAGCCAACACATCCTCGACGCCACAAAGTGCGTCCGACCAGTAGTCGAGTTGCCGGTGGGCCATGCTGAGAGAATCCTCGGGGTCACCCAAGCTCTCTCTCGCCCAGAAACTGTAGTCGCCGTAGCTGATCTCCCCCGACGAGCGATCCCAGGGAAGACCTGCCGACCTGGCCTCGAAGGCTGCCACGAAATCGGTCAGGATCGGGCCCGTCGACGCTCCGTCGATCGCGATGTGGTGAACAACGATGACCAGGACCGTCAGTCCTGCAGAGTCGACTCCTGCCTTTTCGGTGAACACACGCACACGGAACGGAACATCTCGTTCGAGATCGAACGGCACAGTCGCGAATGCCGAAGCGCTCGCACGGATATCGCCGACGTATACCGCAGTGAGATCGAATGCAACAGAGTCCATTTCAAGTTGTTGCGGACCGAATTCGCCCGGAACACAGACAGTTCGCAATACGGCATGGTGATCGACGACGTCGCCGAGGGCGCTGCTCAAGACCGAACGATCGATGTCGTCTGCCAGGACCGCTGCAAACGTCAGGTTGTACGCAGTCGATTCCGGCTGAAGCTGATTGATCAGCCAGAGTCGTTGTTGCGAGGGCGCCAGCGGGGCCGGCTTGCCGGGATCACGTCGAGTCAGTTCGCGGCGTTTGCCATCAGACGCGCTCGCCGACAGCCACTGAGACATCGCTCGCGGCGACGGATTGTCGAAGACGGCGCGAACAGGCACATCTCGCGCGAAGATCGAGGCGAGTCGACCTGCCACCGCTGCCGCGGCCAACGAATCACCACCTGATTCGAACAGGTTGTGCAGAGCGCCGAAACTTCCGGACACGTGTTCCGACATGACAGCGGTGACGAGTTCCTCCGAAACCGTCACTGCTGCATCGGGCGCCTGGCTCTCGAACACATGGCGCCGCAACGCATCTGCATCCAGTTTTCCGTTCGTCGTGAGCGGGATCGACTCCAATACGACCACGCGGCCGGGCATCAGATACGCAGGCAACATCGCGGCCAACTCGATTGTCAGCTGATCCGCCTCCACACCATCGCCAACCGCGCACGCAACGGCGATGTCGTCGACGAGGACAACCGCCGCAGCCTCGACGCCCGTGCACCGACGCAGAGCTGATTCGATTTCGGCGGGCTCGACGCGGATTCCTCGCACGCTCATCTGACGGTCGGAACGTCCGACGAATCCGAGCGTGTCATCCGTGCGGCGATGAACCAGATCACCGGTCCGATAACGGCGGTGCCCACCGGGTGCTGCGATGAACGACGTGGCGGTGCCGGCAGGATCTCCGGCATAGCCCATCGCAAGCCCGGGCCCGCTGACGTACAACTCACCGATCCCGGCCCACGGCACCGGACGCAGTCGCGTATCGAGCACCTCTGCACCGATTCCGGCGAGCGGGACTCCGATGGTGACCCGATGATCCACTTCGGCGACAGTGGTGACCACCGTGCATTCCGTCGGTCCGTACGCATTGAGCATTCGCGCGCGGCGACTCCACGCACGCGCGGTGGAAGGTGAGAGCACATCGCCACCGACTGCCACCACCTCGAGCGAATCGAACCGCTCCGGAGCCATCGTGTCGAGTACGGCTGGAGTGGACAACATGTGAGTGACGCCGCGTTCTGCGACGAATTCTTCGAGTGCCCTTCCGCCGAAAGCCTCCCGAGGAGCGACCGCCAAGGTAGCCCCGGCGCCGATCGCCAACATCATCTCGAGGATTGCTGCATCGAACGTCGGTTTGTAACCGTGCAGCACAACCGATTCCGAAGTCACGCCGTACTTGCGGACAGCATCGTCGGTCAGCAGGCCCAGTCCTCGGTGTGTGACTGCAACGCCTTTCGGTTCACCGGTCGACCCGGACGTGTGAACAACGTACGCGACTGAATCCGGATACTGCCGACCGGGAACAGGGCTGCGATCGGAGAGGACGGTGCGCAGCTGCTTCAGACGTGCCGGCGGCAGGTCGGGGTCGATCGGTACGAATGCCGCGCCCGTCTTCGAGATCGCCAACATTCGGACCAGGTACGCGATAGTCCGTACCGCCGGAATCTCGTACACGGCACCCGGTCCTGCTCCCCGGGCCACCAGTTCCCAGGCTTGGGCATCCGAGGCAGAGTCGAGTTCGGCATACGTCACCGTGCGGTGTCCGTCGTCGAGAGCAATGTTGTTCGGGAATCGCGCCGCGGTGGCGGCGAAGATCTCGGTCAGCGTGCGGGACGAATCGACTTCGGCAGCAGTCCAACTGGGCGCCGCGCCCACCACGAGATCCGAAACGAGTACTGGTACATCCTCGGCAATCGAGGTGAGCACTCTCGACAGCTGTCGGGTAACCGCGTCGGCGCTCGAAGGATCGAATGCGCTCGCGGCATAGATGAGCGCTCCGGTCAATGAACCGTCGTCAGCGGGTGCGAGCGAGACATGCATGGGGAACTTCGTTGTCGCGGTCTCGATTTCGCGAGCCTCGATCGTGAGGCCGGAAACCTCCACGGCAGGGATCGCGAAGTTCTGCAGACCCAGCGCAATCTGGGGAGTTCGTCCACCGAGCAGCTCACCAACCAACTCGGCAGGAACAGAGCTGTTTTCGAACGCTGCCACATCAGCATCGAAAGCTGCACCCAACAGAAGATCGATCGGCACGTCCCCGTCGATCCGAAGGCGAAGAGGCACCGTATCCACGAACATGCCGACCACGCCGTCGAGCTGAGGCGCCCGCCGTCCGTCGACAGCTGTCGCGATCACGACATCGGGATTTCCACTCAGCTTGGCAAGCACCACCGACAACGCCGCATGAACCACCGCGAACAGCGAGACCTTCAATCGGTCGGCTCGCGCCTGCAGTGCCGAGGTGATGACGGCTGGTATCACGAAGTTCACTCGCTGCGCTAAGGTATCCAGCCCGCCATCGGAGTGATCCACCGTCAGCGGAGACACAGATGTCACACCGTCCAGCGTTCGGCGCCAGAACTGCTCGACGACAGGGGAAACGTCACGTGCTGCCTCCCACGCGGCAAAATCCCCGTACTGGATCGGCAACGGAGACCATTGCGAATCCAGTCCAGCTCGTCGCTTGCCGTACGCGGTCAGCAGGTCGCCGACCACCGTTCGCATCGACACCCCGTCGACTGCGATGTGATGAAAGCTCACTGCCAGAACGTGCCTGACCGGTGACACCTGGAGCAGCATCCAGCGCACCGGCAGGTCTGCCGCTACATCGAAACCACGCGAGCCGAACTCTCGCAGCAGCACCTCGACCTCGATGTCGGCGACCAGCCGCGTTTCCATTGTCACGGAGGTCGGAGGATCCACGACCTGAACCGGTGGAGTGCCCGGATACCGGGTTCTGAGGACATCATGACGACCGACAAGATCCGTTGCTGCCTGACGCAGCGCCGCCGCGTCGAGTTCACCGTCGATCTCGATGCAGATCGGCAGGTTGTACGCACCGCTCGCCGTGTTCCGCTGATTCAGTACCCACATCGCACGCTGGTTTCGTGACAGGGGTGCGGGCGTGGGGTCGCGGCGCGGTTCCAGTCGGACAAGATCGTTCACCGAGTCGTTCTGCTCGAGCGAATCGAGCCGGGCTGCCAACGCCGCAACTGTTGGATGCTCGAATACGGTCCTGAGCGGAACAACCAGCCCCAGAGTACTACTCAAGAGCGAGGTAACCTCCGCGGCCGACAGCGAGTTGCCCCCGAGCGAGAAGAAGTCTGCGTCGCGGTCGTCCTCATTCCCACCGAGGACGGAACCAAAAGCTCCGGCTACAAGACGTTCGGTGGCGGTGGCCGGCCCCTCTGCACGGGAAGCATCCAGTGTCGGCGACGGGAGACGGGCGAAGTCGACCTTGCCGTTCCGCATCGGAAGCTCGCCCTCGATGTCGACGATGACATGCGGAACCATGTACGTCGGAAGGACTTCTGCGACGGCAGCGCGAAGTTGACCAGTGTCAACTCTTTCGGCACCTGAACTTCTCACGTAGGCGACCAACAGAGGACTTCCACCTTCGGCCGACCGAACCCCGACGACACAGAAGTCGACGTTCGCGACAGACTGAATGACTGCCTCGATCTCACCCGGTTCGATCCGGACACCGTTGACCTTCACCTGCACGTCGGTTCGCCCGAGATAATGCAGGCGATACGTATTTCCCTCGGATTTGGGGCTTTCCGGCTTCCACATCACCAGATCGCCCGTCCGGTACATCCGGGCGCCTGAACCGGTTGCCACGAATCGTTCCGCAGTTCGGGCCGGTTGGCCGGCGTAACCGCGAGCGAGCATTCGACCTGAGAGATACAGTTCGCCGGCGACTCCCGGCGGCACCGGTTCGAGTCGATCATCGAGTACGACGGCGTCGACCCCGGCCAGTGGATACCCGATCGATCCGTCGTGAGTGTCAGCCGACAGTTGTTCGATCGACAGTGGTTCGGTAGCAAGCGAATACATCGTCGACTCGGCAGGTCCGTATCCGTTGATGACTCGGCGTCCGGCTTGCCAGCGCTTCGCCAACGCGCCGCCGAGTCGCTCGCCCCCGAACATCACCGTGGAAAGGTCCGGCAGCGAAGGATCGCCGATCGAGGCGACGACAGTAGGTGTGGCGCACAGATGAGTAATTCGCTCGCGCCTCAGTGCTGATGCGAGTCCCGAGCCGAACAGTTCTTCGTTCTTCGCCAGAACGAGCGTGGCCCCGGACGCACTCGCGATGAGCACCTCGAGCAACGTCATGTCGAATCCTGGCGCTCCGCGATGGAATACGCGAGAACCTGGCCCAGCCGAGAATCGACCGGGCAGGTCTTCGGCGATCACACCGAGCCCGCCGTTGGTCACGACCACAGCCTTGGGGGTTCCGGTCGTTCCTGACGTGAAAACTACGTAGGCCGCCAGGTTCTCGGAATATTCGCGCACCGAGTCGGTGACTTTCCCACCACCAGCGTCTTCAGCACCAGCGTCTTCACCACCAGCGTTGCGGCCGCCGATCGCTCCGGTGCCCAGTGTTTCGAGGACATCGCGTACTCGCGCCTGCGGCTGTTCCGGGTCCGTCAATGCCGGAGCTGCACCGACCTTCGCGATTGCCCACAGTTGCACGATCGACGCAATCGACCGATCTGCAGTCCAAGCAGCGACCTGGTCGACTCCAACTCCCCGGGAGCGCAACTCGTCGGCTGCGACATCCGACTGGGCATCGAGTTCCCGGTAAGTCAGTGTGTTGCCCTCACCCTCGACCGCCACAGCGTCCGGGGCGGATTCGACGCCGAAGCGCAGCATGGAGGCAAGTGTCGTACCGGAAAGTCGAGATCGATCAGGCCGGTCGACCGCGCCGTGTGCGGGGACGAGAAGAGCTCGTTCCGCACTGTCCAACAGGTCGATTTGCCCTACGGCGACATTCGGGTCGACAGACACTTGATTCAGGAAGCGCTCGAACCGGCCCGCAAAGCTCGATACCGTCAGATCATCGAATAGATCAGCGTTGTAGACGAATTCGAGACCGAGTTCGCCCCCGACCCCCTCGTCCGTGACGTTGACCTGCAGATCGAAATTTGCGTGCCTGACTTCAGGAGCAATCTGTGTGATGTCCAGCCCTGGTATCGACCACGCGGCGGTCTCAGCAGTTCGGAACGAGAGCGCCACCTGGAACAACGGATGTCGCGAACGCGATCGCGGTGGGTCGATCAGATCGACCAGCGATTCGAAGGGCATCTCTGCGTGCGCGAACGCCGCTACGTCACGCTGACGAACCTGCTCGACCAACCGGCCGAACGAGTTCGACGGATCGACTTCGGTTCGAAGAACAATCGTGCCGGCAAACATGCCGACCAGCTCGTCGAGTTCAGGTGTGACGCGTCCGGACACAACAGTGCCGACAGCTACGTCATCGCTACCGTTGTACCTCGCCAACAGCGCCGCGAGAGCGGCGTGTACAACCATGAACATGGTCGCGTTGTTCGATCGTGCGAGTGTCTGAAGGCCCGTTCGTACCGAACCTGAGATCTCCACCCGATAGCTCGACGCACGGGCGAACGTCGAACGTGGACGATCGAGGGGAAGCGTCACCTGCTCGGGAAGTCCTTCGAGAGCCTGCATCCAGTAGCTGCGTACCGTCTCGGGAATCCCCGATTCCCTTTGCCATGCGATGTAATCGGAGTATTCGAGCGCGAGCGGCGACCACTGCGGAGCGTGCTGCGCCGAGCGGGCGATGTACGCCGCAGTGAAGTCGCGGACCAACAATTCGAGTGATCGAGCGTCGGCGGCAATGTGATGGACGACGACAGCCAGGATGTGCTCGACAGGTGAAACCTGGAGAAGTGCCGCACGTACGGGCGGATCAACGGTGACATCGAAGCCCGAACCCACCAGTTCTGCTACACAATTCTCGGCGTCGCCGCCGTCGAGTGCCTCGAGCTGAAAGGCCGGAAGCGCATCCTCGGCGTCGAGCACCGTCTGAACCGGGCCGCCGCCGACAACCGGGTACACGGTCCGCAGAGTGCGATGGCGATTGATCACGTCACGAATTGCCAGTTCGGCCGCAACCACGTCCAGCTCGCCTGCCAAGCGCAGCACGATCGGGATGTTGTATCCGGCGGAGTCTGTATCCAACTGATTCAGAATCCACATTCGATGCTGGGAAGCTGACAGGTGCACTTCCGTGTTGTCCGAACGAGGCCCCAAGGACACGTCAGACGCGTGCTCCGCGCCGGTTCGCCCTACACCTATCCGCGCAGCAGCGATGTCTGCGAGCTGATCGACGGATGGGTGCTCGAACACATCGCGGACGTCGAGGTTACAGCCCAGGGCGGAGTTCAGACGCGACGAAAGACGAGTGGCGATCAAGGAATTGGCGCCTTGATCGAAGAGGTTCCGGACCGGATCGACATGCGGAACTTCCATCAAATCGCTCAGAATGGCTGCGACTGTCTGCTCGAAGAAGTCTCGCGACTGCCGAGTCGGCTGCGTGAGAGACACCGGGGTCGGCAACGATGCTCGGTCGATTTTGCCGTTGATCGTGACCGGTAATGACGCGAGCGCCATCAAAGCCGACGGAACCATGTGCGCGGGCAGCAACGAACGAGCAGTCCGCAAGACGCCGTCGAGGTCGTGTCCGCTCCCCGGGGTGATGTAACCGACCAAAGTCGGCCCGCTGTCGAGTTCTCTCACCACTACCGCGGCCTGCTCCACCGACGTGTGAGCCAACAGCGCGGATTCGACCTCGCCCGGTTCGATGCGGTAACCGCGCAGTGCCATCTGACCGTCGGCGCGGCGAACATATTCGAGTCGGCCGGCTCGCCAACGGACCAGATCGCCGCTGCGGTACATCCGTGATCCATCGAATCCGGGTTCAGGCACGAATCGCGAAGACGTCATCGCGGGTCGACCCAAGTAGCCTTCGGCCACCTGCGGACCCGCAACATACAGTTCGCCGACAGATCCCGGAGGGACGGGCTTCAACGACGCGTCCAGTACGTAGCTGCGCAACCCTGGTAGTGGGGACCCGATCGGCGAGACAGTCTCGTCACCGGGGACAAGATCGAAACTGGTGACATGGACTGTGGTTTCGGTGATTCCGAACATGTTGACGCCCCGCACGTCCGGGTGCCGATCGAACCAAGCCTCCACGCGCCCGGCGTCGAGGCGATCACCGCCGAAAACAATCGTCCGGAGCGGAAGCAGCATTTCCTGCGTGACTTCCGCCAACGCATAGAAGGCGGCCGGGGTCTGATTGAGAACGGTCACTCGTTCCCGCACAATCAGATCCGCGAATCTTTCGGGTGAGCGCGCGACATCACCGTCCACGATCACGAGGGATCCGCCAGTGGTCAACGAGCCCCACATCTCCCAGACCGAGAAGTCGAATGCGTACGAATGAAACATCGTCCACACATCCTCGGCGTTGAAGTCGAAGATCTCTCGGGTCGAGGCGAGCAGCGCCAACACGTTGTCCTGAGACACCACTACGCCTTTGGGAGCTCCGGTCGATCCGGAAGTGTAGATCACGTAGGCGGCGGACTCCGACTGTGCAACGGGCCAGTCGGCTGTAGCGTCAGTCGTCTCGTCCACGAAGATGACAAGTTGCTCGTACCCAACGAACCGCCCAGCAGATTCGTCCGTCGACAGAATCGCTTTCGGGCCTGCATCGGCAAGTACGTAGTGGATACGAGCGTCGGGATACTGCAAGTCGATCGGTACGTACGTCGCGCCCGCGCGAACGACAGCGATGATGGCTACGACGAGGTCGACCGATCGAGGCAGGGCGACCGCCACGCGATCACCGACTCGAATTCCTCGATCGATCAAGACAGCGGCAAGGCCCTCCGAACGAACTCGCACCTCTTCATAGGTGACGCGAGTATCGCCACTCGACACCGCGATTGCATTCGGATGCCGGGCTGCGACGGCCCCGAAGAGGTCAGGCAGCGACTGCGCGACAATCGAAGGCGCCGGCACCCGAGCCGACAATTCTTCGCGTTCCGCAACACTGAGAACATCGATGTCACGCAGCATGATTGACGAGTTCTCGGTAATCGAGTCACATACTCGACGAAGCCGCTCGACCCAGCTCTGCACGGTGCCTGCATCGAACAGATCGGCGGCATATCGGAAAGTGCCGCGAACACCGCTCGCGTCGCCGTCAATCGTACGATCCTCGCGCACAGTCACTTCGAGGTCGAAGCGAGGGTGGACCGGAGGTAGCGGAGTGCCGTGCGCCGTCAAAGTTCCCATCGCGATCGCGGAGTCGGGCGCTACCGGATCGACAGCGAGAACCACTCTGAGGAAGGAATTCTTCTCACCTACGCCCCCGCCGACCGCACGGTCGACCACCCAGTCGAACGGAACGTCGGCATTGGACAGGGCCGCCACATCAACCTCGCGCACCTGAGTCAAGAACTCACCGAACGTGTCTCCGCCGCGAAGGAGCGTTCGCAGCGCGACGGTCCCGACGAACATACCGACGACACCGTCGAACGAAGGATGCGTTCGTCCGGAGGTCGGGGTCCCGATGACCACATCGGACGCACCGGTGATCTTGCTCAGTGCGATCGAAAGGCAGGCGTGCAACACCATGAAGGTTGTGCAGTCGTGCGCGCGAGCGATCTCGTTCAGCGCCGCATGGATGGGTGAGGGCAACTCGAACGTCACGTCCCGAGCCGACGACGGTTGGTCCGGCCGGCGGGATCTGTCCACGGGAAGCGCAAGAGTCGGATCAACACCGGCGAGTGTGTCGGACCAGAATTCCAGCTGGCGTCCTGCCAAGCTCTGTGGATCCGCGGGATCACCGAGAATGGTTCTGTGCCAAGCGGAATAGTCGCGGTAGTCGAGAGCGGGCGAAGGCCAGATCGGCGACCGTCCGTCGGCGCGAGCGTCGTACGCCGCGACGAGGTCCGAGACGATCGTCGCGAACGAAAGGCCGTCCAGGGCGATGTGATGGGCAACCACGGTCATGCGGTGGTCGGCGTCGCTGCCCGAGGCGAGGATCAAGCGAAGAGGCGCATCGGTCGCCAGGTCGAAACCCGCCGCAACCAAATCCGCTGACGCAGCCTCGTAATCCTCGGACGCAACCTCGATCAGAGTCACCGGAGTCGCGGTCGCAACCTGGATCGGCCACGCATCGTGATTCTGGTCGAACGAGAAAACAGTACGCAAGACGAGATGGCGATCGGTCAGGTCACCTACCGCCGCCCTCATCGCCTCGATATCCAGAGCACCACTGAACGCGACCTCGAACGCAATGTTGTACGCCGACGACTGGGGATCCAGACGGTTGAGTAACCACAGGCGTTGTTGCGCCGGTGCGATTTCCACGACGAGGTCGTCCGAAATGCGTTGGGGTTCCACCATCCACTCCGCCCGCCCCGCACGGATTACCCGGGCCAGGCGCGCCGGCGTCGGGGCACCGAACACGTCCCTGACACCAACCCGTCTTCCGAGAGCGGAACTCACTCGCGCGGCAACATACACGGCGTCGAGTGAACTACCGCCCCAGGCGAACAAGTCGGAGTGCGGTCCGAGAACTCCGACGCCGAGGACCTCGGCCATCACCGAGGCAATCAATTCCTCGTCGTACTCGATCGGACGGTTGACCGCCGCGCGCTGCTCGGCCGGCGCGGACGACGCCGGTTCGGGGAGCGCTGAACGGTCAGTCTTTCCATGGCTCGTGACGGGCAATGCTGCCAAAATAGTCACCGAACTCGGCAGCATGGAACGAGGAAGTCGGGAAGCCAGATGATCGAGCACCATCGTCTGGCTCAACGGATGAGCTGCACCTTCGGCCACGGTCACATACGCCGCAAGCGACCCGGATCGCTCGACCACCGCTGCTTGCGCAACGCCGGGAGTCGACAGGAGCACAGCCTCGATCTCGCCCAGTTCGACGCGTACTCCACGGATCTTGACTTGTTGATCAGAGCGACCCAAGAACTCGAGTTGACCGGCATCGTTCCATCGCACGACATCCCCGGTGCGGTACATGCGCTCGCCGGCACCAGTGGCACCAAAGGGCGCCGCTACGAAACGCTCCGCGGTGAGCGTCGGAGAAAGGTACCCTCGCGCCAGTCCGTGTCCCATCACGTACAGCTCCCCCGCGGCGCCGACCGGAGTCGGACGCAACCACGAATCCAACACCACAGCGGCAACGCCGTCGATCGGACGCCCGATCGGAGTATCACCGCCAGGCTCGAGTGGCTCGCTCATGAATGCCGCGACGGTCGCTTCACTGGGGCCGTACGAATTCACGATGTCGACGTGACTCGACCACGCATCCACTAGCGCTCCCGGCGGTCGCTCGCCGCCGACGTTCAGGACTCGAAGTTTCGGCAAAGCCCGAGGATCCATCGTCAACGGAACCGATGGCGTCGAGTTCAGGTGCGTGACACCTTCGAGCCGCAAATAGTCTTCGAGGTCCACTCCGCCGATCAATCCGGGAGGAACGATCACTGCGGTCGCGCCGCAGCCGTGTGCAAGCAGAATCTCGAGGATCGCCACGTCGAACGATGTGTTTGCAAGGAGCGCGACGCGGGAGGAACTATCGATGTTCAGACGCCGTGCGTGAGAACGCAGCAACGGCACAATGCCTCGGTGCGTGACCGCGACACCCTTCGGTCGCCCGGTAGAACCAGAGGTGTAGACCACGTAGGCGGTGTCGTCCAGAGACAGGTCGGCGATAGATGAACCCGCCCCCACGCGTCGATCCACCGGCCCTTCGACGGTCTCGTCGCCACTGGGATCAACGACGCACACCCAAGCCGGCACGTCCACGAGTTCGCCACCGACCACAACGGACACGTCGGCGTCGTCGAGAATGAAAGCGACACGCTCGGAGGGTGTTTGAGGATCCACGAAAAGAAGGACAGCACCAGCCCGCACTACCGCGTGGAATGCAACGACGGAATCGGTCGAGCGCTCGGTGAGGATCCCGACGACGTCGCCTCGTCCGACTCCGTTCTCCACGAGCAAGGCGCAGAGTGCATCCGCGCGAGCGCCGAGCTGGTCATAAGTGACGTCCACACCTTGCTCGCGGATCGCGACAGCACTCCCCTGCCCTGCGCCGCCTCTGATGACCGAATCGAGCGTCGCGAATCCGTCCGTCCGCGGACCCAGCGCGGGGACCAGATCCTTCACTTCATCCGTCGAGAGGATGCGGAGGTCACCGAGCGCACGGGTAGCAGAGTCGAGGAACCCCTCGAGTAGCCGAACGAACTGACGATGATGCATCGCCAGGTCACGTTCACTGTAGAGGTGCGGATTGGCTTCGAAGGAAAGGCGAACGTTCTCCCCCGCGATCGACGGATAGATGCTGAAGAACAGGTCTTCGGTGGGGCCGGATGTGAGGACGTGAAACTCGCCGACGACGTCGCCGAGCCGAATGGCTTCGTGAAACATCATGACGTTCACGGCCGGGCCCGCCGCCTCACGGGATCCGCCCTGACCTTCCTGGAAGCCCATGTCCTCGTAGCGGAATCGCTGGTGGCGTAGCGCACCGGTCATTTGAACCGAGATCTGACGCACCAGTTCTCGTGGCGACAGATCCCGTTCGAGTTGCGCACGAACAGGCACGATGTTGGACAGCATCCCACCTGAACGTCTCGACGTCGCCGTGGTGCGGCCGGACACCGGCAAGCTGAGGACTACGTCATCGGAATCAGTCATGCGACCGAGATAGGACGCGAATGCACCGACGAGGACCGCCACCTCGGACGTAGTCCACTCGGTCGCGACATCCGAAAGCTGTTTTGCAAGAGTTGGATTCAGTGTCCGAACCATCATGCGCTGCGGCATGGACGTCAGGCCGGCGCCGTCGGCGAGGCGAACCGGGCGGGGCAGGCCTTCGGACATCTCCGTCCAGTACTGCTCGTCCGATCGATACCGCGACGAGGATCGGTAATCGACGTCGAGGTCATGCAGTGCACGTACCCCGAGACCACCGAAAGGAGTCAGCGTCTTGCCATGAACCAGATGCGAATAGCGCTCGGCCACCCGAGCGGTGAGTGTCATCGCCGCATGTCCGTCGAGCACGAGGTGATGGGCGTGCGAGTACCAGTAGTAGTGCTCATCTGCCAGGTGAAGCAAGGTTGCCGAGATCAGGCGGTCAGACATCACGTCAAGTGGCCGTGAGTATTCCGCTGTCATCCACTCGTTCGCGCGCTGAACCGGGTCGCGGTCGCTGCGTAAGTCGAGGTATGCGAGATCGTCGACGATCGAATGATCGACGACCTGTGCCGGCTCGGCATCGGTAGCGACGAGGCGAACGAACGGCGACTCCAATTCATGACATGCCGTATTCGTTGCCTCGATCAGCGCGTCGACGTCAACCGGTCCGCGTAGTTCCACGTACTGAGCCACCACGAACGGAGTTGACGGACTCAATTGCTGCGCGAACCACAGCGCGAGCTGAGCCCGAGACAACGGAAAAGCACTCAACCCGTCACCTCACATTTCACCAGCCTTGTTTTTCACGAACGTTCGGTGGCTGATCACGTGAATCCATGGGAGCGAACACCACGAACGGCCGAACCGAACCCTACTGTCTCGTCTAAGTTTTCACCACTGGGCCAACACTGCTAGACATGTCGACGCAGCTTTCACGCACTCAAACGTCAGGAGCTTCAGCGGATGAACAACGACACGGTGGGACCAAAGTCCGACGACGATTCCGGGGCTGAACCGAGCGGCTCCAACACCATCCCACCGAGGGGCCCGGAGCGCGAAACCAAGGGGGCGGCCGCTTTTCTCCGAAGCCGTAGAACGGCAGTCGCGATCACCGCAACGACGCTGGTAGTGGGCGGTTTCGTGGCATGGCTCGGGTACACGGCATACGAGGCGAAAGACAACCTGGAGGCGGCTCGCGACCACGCACAGTCGGCGAAGAGCGCTCTCCTGGCCGGAGATACGGGAGTCGCAGAGTCTGCCGCGGCGGAAGCCGATCGCGAAGCATCGGACGCATACGACAACACCCATTCACTCCCCTGGAACATCACCGCCGCAATTCCCGTCATCGGGTCGCCGTTCGAGTCGACGCGCCAGATGACCGAGGTCGTTCAGGGGCTTACGCGTGACGTTCTCGGCCCTGCCGTGACTACCGGAACTTCACTCGCACCAACGGAATTGGTGCAGCCCGGTGGGCGCTTGGCACTCGCACCGTTACGCGAAGCGGAACCGAAACTGGCCGAAACAGCTATCGCCGCGGAATTGCTGTCGTCGCAGGCACAGGAAGTTCCCGAATCGAAGTACCTGGGCCGAGTTAACGATGCCAGAGCAGAATTACAGTCGCAGACAAGCGAACTGGCTACCCTCCTGACGAACACCGCCACCGCGGCGCGCATCGCACCGGCGATGCTCGGCACCGACGGACCGCGCAACTACTTCATCGGTTTCCAGACCAATGCGGAAGCGCGAGGAACCGGCGGCCTGTTGGGTGGATACGGCATCGTCCGAGTCGACAACGGCGCCGCTCGGGTGGACACACTCTCCCCCAACTCCGAACTAACACTGGACAATCAACCGATAGACCTTGGTCCTGACTTCAACCAGCTGTACGGAAACAGTCGACCGACCACCGATTTTCGCAACAGCAACCTCAGCTCGCACTTTCCCTACGCAGCGCAGATCTGGCAGTCCCTGTGGTCACAGGAGTCCGGGGGTGAGCTGGTCGACGGCGCGATAGCGACCGATCCGATAGCACTGAGTTACCTCCTCGCGGCGGTGGGACCAGTAGAGATGCCGGACGGAGAGTCGGTCACCGCCGACAACGTCGTTGAGTTGACCGAGTCGACCGCGTACGCACGCTTTCCCTCCGACAACAAGGCACGAAAGCAGTATCTGCAGACAATCGCGGCCCGTGTCGTGGCGAAGATGACCGGGAACATCAAGTCGCCGAGCGCATTACTGGAGGCTCTGGGCAGAGGTGTCAGCGAGGGCAGAATCGCAGTGTGGAGCTCTCACCCCGACGAACAATCGGTTCTTGACGACACCGTCCTCGGGCACACCATTCCCGATGATGCGGCTCCGTATGCCGGTGTGGTGATCAACAACCAAGCCGGCAACAAGCTCGACTACTACCTCACACGAGAAATCGACTACACAGCCCAGACGTGCACCGGCGACACCCGAAAGACAACGGTCACCGTTCGACTGACCAACAACGCGCCCGACGCCGACCTGACCGAATATGTCAGCGGGATCGTCGACAACCCCGGACGACTGCCCAATGGCACCAATGTGGCTGCAGTCACTCTGCTTGCGACAGCCGGCGCCAAACTCGATGCCGTCTCCGTGGGTGGACAGATTTCGTTTGCCGTCAACGGAACTGAACAGGGTCACCCGGCCTACATGACCAGGGCCGTCATTCCGCGAGGCCAGACGGTTGAGCTGAAGTTCGATCTGACCGAGCCCACAGCCGAGGGCGAAGCTCGCGTACCGGTCCAGCCGCTTGTCGACGACCCGAAGATTACCGTCGACGTTCCTAGCTGCTGAGCTTGTCCGGCAAACGTCGACGAGGCCCCTGGCATGTCGCCGTTTGTCGGACTCGTGAACTTTCAGCAGATTTGAAACTTTGGCAAAGGCTAGCCTATGCTTCCTGACGCGCCTGGAACCGGCCGTCGGCTGCGATCCGTCGGAGTCTCACTCCTCGGCGCATCGACAACGGAAGGTACCCCATGCGATACGCCCGTGTGCGCTCACTTCGCCGAACTGTGGCGCTGAGTGGATTGGTCATTGCCGCCCTGGTAATCGGCGGATGCAGTAACAACGACACCGCAACCGAATCGAGCAGCAGCGACTTCGAAACCGTCACCATCGAAAGTGCGCTCGGAAACGCCGTCATCACCGAAAAGCCCGAGCGAATCGTGACTCTCGGCATGGGGTCGGCGGAGACCGTAATAGCGCTCGGCACGATCCCCGTCGGCGTCGAAAAGTACGCATGGGGCAGCGACGACACCGGGTATCTGCCGTGGGTCCACGAAGCGGTCACGAAGCAAGGTGGCGAACTGCCAGAGCAGTTCACCGGCGGAACCGATCTCAACATCGAGGCGATCATCGCTCTCGAACCCGACCTGATCCTCGCCCCCTGGTCCGGCATCACACAGCAGCAGTTCGACTCACTCAACGCGTTCGCGCCGACCGTCGCCTACGCCGAGAGCCCCTGGACCATCACGTGGGAAGACCAGATCAACGTCATCGGCAAAGCCATGGGCGAATCCGAGAAGGCGACAGCCGAAATCGACAAGATCAAGTCGCAGTTCGCGGAATCGACTGCAGCACATCCGAACTACGCCGACGTCAGCTTCTCTTTCATCTACAACACGGGCCCAGGAACCCTCGGCGTCTTTTTCGCCGAAGAGCAGCGTGTGGCCATGGTCCGCGCACTTGGCCTGCAGGTGGATCCCGTCGTCTACACCTTGACGGAATCCGAAGGAACAGACTCCGCCGTCATCGGCCTCGAGAACGCAAACCTCCTCGACAAGTCCGACCTGCTCTTCACCTTCTACTCGGACCCGGCCAATCGGGCCGAGATCGAAGCGCAGCCCGCTTACCAGGCAATCCCCGCTGTGGCTCGGGGAACTGTCATCGCTCCGACCGAACAGCCCTTCGTCACCGGTTCCTCGATGATCAACCCTCTGACCGTGCCCTGGTCGCTCGAGCGCTACGTGCCGATGATCGACGAGGCAATCGCGAAGCTGAACAAGTGATGTAGATCAGCATCGTGCGATCGAGAAATCCGCGTCCTATTCGGACGCGGGTTTCTTGCCGTCGCGTTCAGCTTTGAATCGCATCCACTCA
Organism: Rhodococcus sp. D-46; assembly: GCF_011290655.1. NCBI lineage: Bacteria > Bacillati > Actinomycetota > Actinomycetes > Mycobacteriales > Nocardiaceae > Rhodococcus > Rhodococcus sp. D-46. The sequence goes on from NZ_JAANTF010000005.1 coordinate 66,985, forward strand.
CTGCTCAGCATGCGATTGTCGATGATCCACCCCATGTAATCGCGCATGTTGAGCACACGAATGTACGCGGGACCGTTGGGATTTGCGTACTGCAGGGCCTCGGTCGCAAGCTTGCGTTGATTCTCGAGATACACGTGCTCTGTTTCGAGGAATCCGCCCCACACGTCGGAATCCATGACGTAGTAGTGAGTCCGATCCCGAGGCTTGCGCGTGAGCTTGACGAACCCCCGTTCGATCAACCGACGAATGTAGGTGGACACCGATCCGCGACTTGCTCCGAGTGCCTGCGCCAACTCTTCGGCGCTGACCCCTGGCGACTCGCTGATCAGCAGATAGCCCGCAATACGTCCTTCGATGCGGGCCCCACCGCCGGACTGCCAGTACACGGAGAACTGATCGATGAACCACGTGGAGAAGTCGTCACCGCGAGCAGGGCTGGCATCGCCCATTCGTTGAGCCTCCGACGTCTCTGGGTACGAACAATTCGCCACTATTGTGCCAGCACCACCGTCACCGAGCCGAAATCACCAGCCCTGGAGTGGTTGCGATGAACTCGAGCTGTTCGATCGTCAAAGGCGACGCCGATGTGGAGCCCGCCGATGACACGAACTGGGTCACCACTACTGTTTCGCCGGAGGGGTGAACAACTCGGACCGTGTCATCGCCCGAGCCATCGGGATCGACCAGGCGAGTCACGGTGGTGGAGCCTGGCAACGTCAGTGTCTCACCCGGTTCCGGCACAGCGGTACCAACTGATATTTCGACATCGCTGCTGCCGTCCGCTGTCGAGGCGACGATCCGCTCGCACACTCCTCCCTGTCCGTAATCATCTGGAACCAACGAACCGAGCGGGCGCTCCAAAGTGACGCCTGCCGCGCCGAGATCCTTCCAACGTGCATCGAGCAACTGATTCAGTCGGTCGATATCCATGCGCGACGCAGGTGGACCGGCATTCACAGAATCGGTGTAGCAGGATGCCATCGGCGGCGGCGTCGAGTCTGGAACCTGCGCAGTCACCGCAAGCCCCGGCGCGGTCGCTAACGCGATCAGTTCGTCCATCGTCAAGAGCGGGGAAGCATCCGACGAAGTTCCGGTCGACGTGTCGACGCTGGCAACAACCCGGGATCCATCACCGAGATACGCGACGACTCCGCGCTCGCCCCCGACTTCCGAACCGTCTTTGTCTTCGAAATCGGCTCTGTCCTCGAAATCGGCGATGTCGAGCACTGTTCCGTTTTCGAGATGCTCCCGCCGATCCACCAGACCCTCCAAGCATGGCGGCACCGGCTGATCCCATGCACGCACCTGAACCGAGATATCCGCAGTCCGCCCGACGCGAGTCAAGGTTCCCTTCGCCGACGTAGAACCGCTGAACTCGATCGGGTCGACCCCGTCAGGAAACGAGGCACCCCGGTAATTCTGGATCGGCGCAAACTCGAGCGATTTCGATGGACTCGCAAATGCAACGTCGACATCGGAAGGCAGCGATTCGAGTAGTGCGTCGCTCATGGCGGTGGCCTTCGGTCCCGAGAACCATGGATAGTCCGGGTCGTCATAGCCGGGCTCACCGGCAAAACCGTAGTTGATACGCACCGGCGGACCCGGCGATGCCACCGAATCGCAGCCGGGAATCGACGTGCCCGTGTCTTCGTTCGTCACCGCCGCGACAACAGTTCCCAAGGCGACGATCGAGACGATCACCAGCCCGTCACGCCAGGTCCATTGCTCGCGGCGACGGTTCGACTCGTGTGCGGTGCGCCCAGACATTTCTCGATCATTGCCTACCACAACAACTACGTCGCTATCCGACATACCCGCTGAGGTCGTAGATCGTGGAATTTCCCACCGTTGTCGACGTGAAATTCGCTTCGACCCATTCCTGGATGACACTCGACGTGCTGTCCCCGCTTTGGCCCTCTCGCTGGCTTCCGCCCTGGCCACCGGCAATGTAGTAGTGAATTTTTCCGTCTGCCACGTACTGGATGAATTGATCCAATGTCGGTGCGGGATCGGAACTCCAACCGCCGATCGCCATCACCGCGGTATTGCTGGCCAACTCGTAGGTTGCTGCGCTTTGCGAGCCGTTGGTCGCGGCCGACCACGTGGTGCCCGCATTGACCAGCATTGCCGTCAACTCGGAAGTACTTTCGCTGCCGCTACTCAGTTCTTGCCCGTTCGACGCCGGATTTACAGTCGCGTCAGAAGAATTCGGCGGAGCGTCACCGTTTTGCAGCTCTGGGCCCCCACCCATACCTCCTCCCCCGCCCATTCCGGAGTCGGACACGGCGCCGGTTGGTCCGGCCGTCGGGATGGATCCGCCGTGCGCTGTTGCGGCAGTGGCAATCGCGTAAGACGCAGAACCGGTTATCCCTGCCAACGATCCAAGAATTAATCCAGCGACAGCGAGCTTGCGGAATCGATCCTTGGCTCCCACGAGAACCAGGATCGCGCCGACGACAGTGCCCGCCAACAGAATCCACTTCAGCATCGGCAGCCAGTCGGCATTGCGGTGCAACAACACCCAACTCCAGATTCCTGCGGCCAGCATCGTCGCAGCCAAGCCGCAACGTCCGATCCAACGGGCACGGACCAACCACAGAGCGTATCCACCGGTCCCGATCATCCCCGCGACGGCGGGCGCCAGCGCAACTGTGTAATAGGGGTGGATCGTGCCGGACATGTAGCTGAAGATCAGGCCGGTAACGAGAAACCAGCCACCCCAAAGGATCAACGACGCACGGACAAGATCTGTGCGCGGTGCGCGCCCACAGGCGAGTAAGCCGAACACCAACGCAATCAAAGCCGCAGGAATAAGCCAGGAAATCTGGATACCCATCTCGCTGCCGAACAGCCGTTCGAGTCCGGCACTTCCCCCGAAGCTCGAACCTGCACTGCCACCGGCCATTCCGCCACCGCCACCGGTGCTCCCGAAAAGTCGACCCAATCCGTTGTATCCCAGTACCAAGTCCATGACGCTGTTGTTGGTCGATCCGCCGATGTACGGGCGAGAATCAGCGGGCCACAGCCACACTGCCAACACCCACCACCCAGCCGATATGACAACGGACGCAGCACCGATCACCAGGTGGACCAGGCGAGTCCGCAAGCGCACCTGTCCGGCGATCAAATACGCGGCACCGAATGCAGGCAACACCATCAGCCCTTGCAGCATCTTGGTGAGAAAGGCAAACCCCAGCGCTACTCCTGCGAGCGCCACCCACATCGCGGCTCGACGACCGATCGCCGTGCCCATAGCCCGAATCACGAAGTAGCCGGCAAGAGTCATGAGCAGAACCAACAGTGCATCAGGATTGTCGAACTTGAACATCAGGGCGGCAGCGGGCGTAGCTGCCAACACAGCTCCCGCCACCAAACCCGCAGCGGGCGACGCCACTCGTTTGACGGCCGCATACACGAGCGCAACTGATCCGACGCCCATCAACGCCTGCGGAACTAGAAGACTGGCACTCGAGAATCCGAAGATTCGTCCGGACACACCCATCACCCACAATGAAGCGGGCGGTTTGTCGACAGTGATGAAATTCGAGGTATCGAGGGAACCGAAGAACCACGCTTTCCAATTCTGGGAGCCGGCCTGCGCCGCCGCAGCGTAGAAGGTGTTGGCGTAGCCACTCGCGGTCAGATTCCACAAATACAGGACTGCCGTTGCTGCCAACAGGATCGTCAGCGCCAATCCTGTACTGCGCGTGCGGAACCACGACGGCGAGGGCTCCGCGCGATGGGCAGTTGGTGCCGGCCGCTGACGCGGGGCCGGATGCAGAACGGCGGTCATCAGGAAGTCCCTTCACGAGTTACTGTCCTGCCAACGATCGCGTCTCCAACCCTGGCGGCACTGGGAGCCGGCTGGAAAGTTGCTGTGAATGGCTCAGGTCAGGGAGCGCTCGAACAGCACGACGCTGAACCACCCGTTGTCGGCATCGTCTCCGAAGTCACGACGCCCTACCTCGGCGAAACCCGCGTCTCGGTAATAGCGGCGCAACCGCACGTTGGTTTCTACACAATCGAGCCGCAGGTACTGCGCGTTCTCCTGCGCGGACCGTCGATGGGCCCAGACGAGTAAGCGTTCGCCCAACGAGGTGCCCGAGAATTCTCGATCGATAACCAATCCGTGCACGTAGCCGGCAGGATCGTTCGAATTGGGCCAGACCACGGGGTCTGACCAGATCAACCGCAGGGCACCGACAATCCTCGACTGTTCCCGGTCTCGCGCAACAAAGAACTCCCCTCTCGAAATCTGCTCCCCGACCTGCTCGACAGACACTTCACGCGGGCACCACTGGATGATTCCGCGTTCTGCCAACCAGTCTTCTGCCGCGTGCCGCAGCGCCAGAATCTCCGGCCCATCGGTCTCGACCGCTTGCACAACGTCGACAACCATATGACCTCCCCCATATCTGCAGCCGTTCACAACAACACGGCCTCCAGGCCCCAACCCGGGTGTATCTCCGAGTTGAAGCCTATCGGCGTGAAGTTGTGCGCCTGAACGGGTGTCACCACTCAGTCAGGTTTTGAATGTGGTGTTGGCCGGTCGCGGGTGCTGGCCGGGGTCGATCGAGGGCGGCGGGATGAACCACGGTTTGTTGTCGGCGCCTATTCGGATCGCCCATTTCCCGACGAACCCTGATTTGCGGTGCATCAGTCGGTGATGTGAACGGCACAGCAGCACCAGGTTGTTCATCACCGTCGGGCCACCGTTCGCCCAGTGCCGGATGTGGTGCGCATCAGTCCAGGCGGGCACGCATGTGCAACGCGGGAACGCGCAGCCTCTGTCGCGGGCAATCAACGCAGTCCGTTGTTCGGCGGTGACCAACCTCTTTCCTGGTTTCGCATCCAAGGGCGCGCCGTGATCGTCGAGCAGAACGGTCGACAGGAAACAATCACACCCGAGGAGCCTGGTCTGCGACACCGACAGCGGTCCCAGCCAGGGCATGTGCCCGACATCAAGATCGGACAGCTCCAGTGAGCCGTCATCACCCGAATCCGAAGACTGTGCGGCACAATCCCGATGCTCCGCCAAATCACGAGCATTGATGTGCACATTCACATGCGGACGCTGACCACCATCGGTACCAGTCCTCGCGCAGTCCAGGTAACGCCGGATCAGTTCCGTGAACCCATCCGCAGTCCGCTTCGCCGCCGACCGGGCATCGGGAGTCCCGTCCGGTGCCGGGGTCGGCATCGTCAGATTCGACAACGCCGACAACAACATTTCCCCGCTGAGGGCATCGAAATCCCCACGCACCACCACCCGACCATTCAAGGTCGAGGCGATCCGCAACTCATTGAGATCGACATCCTCGGCGGGCGGAATCTCATCCGATTCGAAAATTCGCTCCAACGTCGCGATCACGTTCCGCACCTTCGTCGTCGTCGCCTCCACCCCCGACGCAGCAGCCAACAACAAATCGATGCACTTCGGTAATGCCTCCTCCGGCATCCCCTTCGGCGGTGACTCGCAGAACGCCACGATCAACACCGCATGCTCGAACGAGCAATCCCCGCAATCGAACCGAGCCGCCACCGCCGGAAACGGCCGCAAAGCCGCACCCAACGCGGCGATCTTCTTCCCGTCCCGAACCTGCAGCATCGTGTTCGCCGCCAACCACGCACCCACTCCGCGGCTGGCAATCACCTGATCATCCGGGCGCAACGACAACTCGTCCACCACAGCCACACGCACAGCTTCCAGGCGCAGAATCTCCGCACTCGCCTCGACAGCAGCAGCACGCAACTCAGAAGCAGTCAACTGCCACAGGCGTCCGCGTAACCCCACCGCAGAACCCGACACCACATCCGACAACAAGACACTCATTGAATCCCCCGATCCCCTCCTCAAATCATACTCGAACACCCGTTCGAGTCAAGAGTGGTAGACCTCGAGCGCCCGCGCTACCGATTCGTCACCCGCAGGTAGCAACGGCAGTCGCACATGGGGAGTCGGAATCTGTCCCAACGCATGCAATACGCCCTTGATCACAGTCGGGTTCGGTTCGGAAAACAGAGCTCCGGACAGCTTCGACAAACTCCGCCCGAGGTCACGGGCGCCGTCCACATCGCCACTGTCCCAAGCTTTTACCAAGCGGACGAACTCAGCGGTCGACACATGAGCGGACGCCAAGATGCCACCGGCCGCACCCAAGGCCAGAAGAGGCGCGAGAAATAGATCATCCCCCGCCAGTACGGCGAAGTCGCCTGGAAGATCCGCGAAGAGTTCGACGGCAGCTGCGTCGATACCGCCCGCGGCATACTTCACACCAACAACCCCGGGCAAAGTACCCACCTCCTGCATAGTGCCGCTGTCCAGATCGCACGCAGTTCGGTACGGCACGTGATAGACAATCAGCGGCACTGGGCTCGACGACTGCAGATGCGCGAAATGCGCCACCACACCGGCTTTCGACGGCCTCGTGAAGGAGGGAACCGGCACCAAGGCCGCCGAGACCTCAGGCCACCGAGCCAGCCTCCCGAGCGCCTGCGCACTGCCCGCCGTGTCGTTACTGCCCGCGCCGACGATCAACGTCGCACCTCTCGCACGGCACACATTCGCACAGATATCCAGAACGGTCACTCTCTCCTGTTCGGTGAGTGTTGCGGCTTCCGCTGTAGTCCCAAGCGCAACGAGTCCGACCGCACCCTCGGAGAGGACCTGGTGCGCAAGCTGTTCGAGTGCATCGGTTGCAATACGACCGTCGCTCTCGAAGGGCGTGATCAGTGGAACATGGATTCCGGCCAGGTCAACTCGAGTCGTAGTCATAGAACTCAGCCTCACCGAACAAACCTTGTAGGTCTAGTTCGCATTTCCATCGTCGAGCGTAAGCTGAGCTGATGCTCGATGTTCGCCGACTGAAGCTCTTGCGTGAACTAGCGCTGCGCGGAACCATCGTTGCCGTTGCCGAGGCGCTGTCGTTCAGTCCCTCCGCGGTGTCGCAGCAGTTGGCCGTCCTCGAACGTGAAGCCGGCGTGCCGCTGCTGGAACGAACAGGCCGTCGCGTCCGACTCACACCCGCCGGTGAGAACCTCGCACGTCATGCCGAAGCCATCCTGCAACGCCTGGAGCAGGCGTCAGGTGAATTGGTCGACGCACGTCGTGGACTGGCGGGGCCGCTGCGCATCGGAACGTTCCCGACCGCGGCACGGGCGATCCTCCCGGCGGCATTGATCGCCCTGTCTCGCGAGCATCCCGGGTTGGAACCGATGGTTTCGGAGATCGACCCGGCGGACGTCGCCGACGACCTACGAGCTGGGACTCTGGACTTGGCGTTGATTCACGACTACGACTTCGTCCCTCGCCCCACCGAACCGGGCCTGACGACATTGCCGCTCTGCAGCGAAGCCGTGTACCTCGCATCGAGTGACATCGAGTCAGATCCCCACGACGCTGTCGCATCGCTGACCGACTGCGTAGAACGTCCCTGGATTACCGCAATTCCCGGAACTGCTTGTCATGCAATGACTATTCGCGCATGCCAGGCAGCTGGATTCACCCCGAAAGTGCGACACCACATCGACGAATTCGCCACCGTTCTCGCCCTCGTCGCTGCGGGACAGGGTGTTTCGCTGGTTCCTGAACTCGGAGCAATCCATCCGCCGCTAGGTGTGCGCCTGACGCCGATGCACATTCGACGAAGGACGAAGATTGCACACCGAGCGGGCTCCGACGCTCACCCGGCGGTCGCAACCGTGACAAACGCGCTTCGCTCGGCCGTCCCGCAACTGCTGGACGCCGAGCAATAGCGACACCTACATGTCGAGCCCGAGGTCGAGGACCGTCACCGAGTGCGTCAAGGCACCGACAGCGAGGTAGTCGACGCCGGTTCGGGCGTACTCTGCGGCAACGTCGATGGTGAGACCACCGGATGACTCGAGTTTGGTTTCTGGAGCAACAGCGTCTCGGCGCTGGACCGCGATCTGCGTCTGCCACAGCGGGAAGTTGTCCAGCAGAACAAGTTCCACATTCTCCGCCAGCACCTGATCGAGCTGAGTGAGGTTGTCGACCTCAACTTCGCACTCGATGTCCGGGGCGAGCTCACGGACCGCACGAAGTGCTGCGACCACCGAACCGGCAGCAGCAACATGGTTGTCCTTGATCAACGCCGCGTCGCCCAATCCCATACGGTGGTTGACGCCTCCGCCCACGTGGACTGCATATTTCTGCAGAGAACGCAGTCCGGGCAGCGTCTTTCGGCTGTCCCGCACTTTGGCATGAGTGCCGGCAATGGCGTCGACCCACTGTGATGTCGCCGTGGCGATTCCCGAGAGATGGCAGACGAGGTTGAGCATCGTGCGCTCTGCCGTGAGAAGTCCGCGGGTGGGCGCGACAACGGTGAGCACCGATTGACCTGGCGCAACCCGAGTTCCGTCGGCCACCCGATCAACGACCTCGTAGTTACCCGCGCCGATCACCTCGTCGAGAACAAGCAGTCCGACGTCGATGCCGGCGACAGTACCCGAGGAGCGTGAGACGACCGACGCCTTCGCGACCGCATCGGCGGGAACCGTTGCGGTAGAAGTGATGTCGGGTCCATAGCGCAGATCCTCGTCCAGAGCGAGCCTGACCAATGTGAGCAGCTCGTCACGGTCGAGCGGCGAGGGCAGGATCTTCTGCTCGGTCATCAATGAACTCCTGTCAACAACATGTCGGGTATTTCGAGCGCTCCATCGGCACCCATCTTGATCCGAGTGCTGCGACGCTGATTCGGATCTGTTTCAGGATAGTCGGTGCGGGTATGGCAGCCACGGCTCTCGGTTCGCGCCACGGCCACGTCGACCAATGCAGTCGCGGTCAACGTGAGCGCCGCGTCTTCGAGGTCCGGAGCAGCCACCGCCACTGTCTGTTCGGCGTCGGCAAGCGCGGCTCGCGCAATCTGGAGACCGCCTCCGTCGCGAACCACCGACGCGTGTGCCGTCATGACGGACTGCACGGTCTCTCGCGGCAGGATCGGCATCGGCTTGCGCACCACGTTGACCACTTCGGCATGAACCTCGCGACGCTCGGCAGCTGCGATTCCTGCACGCTCCCCGACTACCAAACCCTCGAGAAGGCTGTTGGACGCAAGACGATTCGCGCCGTGCAATCCCGTGCGAGCCACTTCGCCTGCTGCGTAGAGACCAGGCACTCCCGTTCGTCCATGGACGTCGGTGGCGACTCCGCCGCACGAATAGTGCGCGGCCGGAGCGACCGGAATTAATTGGGTGCGTGGATCGATGCCCGCTTCGAGGCAGGACGCCGTGATGGTCGGGAATCTCGAATCGAAACCGTCGAGCTTGCGAGCGTCGAGATAGACGTGATCAGTGCCGAGATCGCGTAGGCGTGCTGCGATTGCCCTCGAGACCACGTCACGCGGGGCGAGATCACCCAGCGGATGAACACCTGCGGTGACCGAATCACCGTTGGTGTCGACAAGAATCGCGCCCTCGCCGCGGACCGCCTCACTGATCAGGGGTCGGCGGCCTACCCCGCCCGGAGTGAAGAGCACCGTCGGATGGAACTGAACGAACTCCAGGTCCGCAATCGCCGCACCGGCTTCGAGTGCCAACGCGATTCCGTCGGCAGTCGCTCCGGGCGGATTTGTGCTGCAGGCATACAGCTGACCGAGTCCGCCGGTAGCGAGCAGCACCGCGGGCGCATGGATCACTCCGAGGCCTTCCGGCGAGGAGACGATGAGTCCGCACGCCCCACGCCGGTTGGTCACCACCTGGACTGCCGCTGCACCGAACAGAACGGGGAGCCCGGCAGCATTGAGAGCCCGCTGCACTTCCGCGCCAGTGGCGTCGCCGCCGGCATGGATGATCCGACGCGTGCTGTGCCCACCCTCGCGGGTGCGCGACACCTCGCCGTCTCGCCCGCGATCGAAGACCGCTCCCAACGCGGCCAGCGCAGCAACAGCGTCGTGACCAGCTTCGACGATGGAATAGACGGCTTCCTCGTCGCACAAACCGACGCCGGCCTCACACGTATCCGAAACGTGCGACTCGACGGAATCGGTATTCAGATCGTCGACGACCGCGATGCCGCCCTGCGCGTACTGAGTCGCGGTGTCCGTCGGACCGCCCTTGCTGACCGTGAGTACTTTCAATCCCCGCAGAGAAGCGGTGCGCGCAGCGGTGAGGCCCGCGACACCGCCTCCCACGACGACCAGGTCGGCATGAGCCTCCCAGGCGAAACGCCCGGCAGGGCTGGTCACTCGCCGCCGCCCGGATTACCGATCTCGATCATGCGCTGCACCGACTTCTGTGCACGCTTGGCCATCTCGAGATCGACGTGGACCTCGTCCTTGCCCTCGAGAAGGCAGCGAAGCAACGCGGCAGGCGTGATCATCTTCATGTACGGGCACGACGCGCGGTCGTTGACGGCCTGGAAATCGACGTCGGGCGCTGCCTTGCGCAACTGGTGCAGCATCCCGATCTCGGTCGCGACCAGAACCTGCTTGCTCTTGGTGACGCGGGCCGCGTCGAGCATTCCGCCGGTGGAGAGAATCTTGACCTTGTCCGCGGGGACCGCGCCTTCACCGGCTAGGTACAGAGCCGAAGTAGCGCAACCACATTCAGGGTGCACGAACAGCTCGGCGTCCGGGTGCGACTTGGACTTGGCCGTCAGCTCGTCACCGTTGATGCCGGCGTGCACGTGGCACTCACCAGCCCAGATCTGCATGTTGGTACGGCCCGTCACGCGCTTGACGTGAGCTCCCAGGAACTGGTCCGGCAGGAACAGAACCTCGCGGTCGGGATCGATCGAGTTGACCACGTCGACGGCATTGGACGAGGTGCAGCAGATGTCGGTGAGACCCTTCACCTCTGCGGTTGTGTTCACGTACGACACCACCAGCGCGTTCGGGTTGTCGGCCTTCCACTCACGAAGCTGCTCGGCATTGATCGAGTCGGCCAGAGAGCAGCCGGCTCTCTCGTCCGGGATCAGCACGGTCTTGGACGGCGACAGGATCTTCGCGGTCTCGGCCATGAAGTGCACACCGCAGAAGACAATCGTGTCCTCGGGCGCCTCGGCAGCGATTCGCGACAGCGCCAGGGAGTCACCGACATGATCGGCGACGTCCTGAATCGCAGGCAGCTGGTAGTTGTGCGCAAGAATCGTCGCGCCGCGTTCGCGAGCCAGACGTTTGATCTCAGCGGCCCACTCGGGGGTCGCTTCGACTCCGTTGTATCCGCCGGGGCCGTCGTGAATCTGCGAGGCCGATCCCTCCCATAACGTCGTGGTCGTCATGGCGTTCTCCTTCACCGTGAACCCGGGCTCGTCACCCAGTTCAAATCCGGACGGGCTGGCCCGGATTTCCGTATTCGAGGTTTTCGACTTAGGATCGAAAACGTGCCCAATAGTAACACCACCCACGAAGTGCTTGCAGCGGTGTTCCAAGTTCGCACCTTCCCCGCAAGCATCGCCGCAGGTGACGGCGATCACTGCCCGCAAGGGCGTGAAGAGTTGGCCGTGCTGCTGTGGCAGCGTGCACTCAACCCACAGAAGGGCACGTGGTCCCTGCCCGGGGGCACTTTGCGCGACGACGAGGACCTGACGACCTCCGCTCGACGACTCCTCGCCGAGAAGGTCGACCTAAGAAAGGTCGCCCACCTCGAACAGCTCTCCGTCTTCAGTGATCCACAGCGCGTGCCGGGTCCGCGCCGCATCGCGTCGACCTTCCTCGGACTCGTTCCCCTCAGCGCCGACCCACAACTGCCACCGGACACGGCCTGGCACCCCGTTTCGAAGTTGCCGGAGATGTCGTTCGACCACGGAACCGTCGTACGGCACGCGCGCAATCGACTTGCCGCGAAACTCTCGTACACCAACATCGCATTCGGGCTGGCCCCGGAAGAGTTCGCGATGTCGACACTGCGCGAAATCTACTGCGCTGCCCTCGGTTACCAGGTCGATGCCACCAACTTGCAACGCGTGCTGGGGCGTCGAGGCGTTCTGACTCCCACCGGCAACACCGCACCGTCCGGCAAGTCGGGTGGACGTCCACCCGCCCTGTACCGTTTCACCGACTCCACCTTGCGGGTCACCGACGAATTCGCCGCACTACGGCCGCCAAGCTGACACCGATCGCACTGTCAGGCAACAGCTTCGAGACTTCCGCGCTGCAGCCACACCGAGGTCACGGCGCCGGCCGGATCGATGACCCGGTTGATTACACCGAACCGAGTCGTCACCCGATCGAGAATCCGATCGGCCTGCCAACGATCCGTCGGATCGGCGACAATCGCAAAGAAGCGATGGGCAGGTTTTCCCGCCATGACGCGAACCAATTCGGTGACCGTCCGCGCCGTGACTGCCACGCTCCAACCAGCGTCGAGAAACTCGGCGGCCGTGCGCGCACCGTGCTCGAATCCGATGTCCGTGACAAGTACAACTCCCCTGTTGGCGGCGATCTCTGAAACACTCATTGCCGAACCTCCACTCGGAATCAATCTTCTTGACTCCTATGTAAGTCCGCAATCTTGTGCTTCCCTTGTGCTGGTTCTGTGAGAACTCTGGGGAATTGCGCGCCCCACCTCAGACAGCCCTGGAAAGGCCCGCCCAGAAGACCGTCGAGGCCGCGTTCACCACCTCGCCCACCGGCACGTCGCCCAACATTCCGCCCGCAGCAAGCGTCGCGACGCCGTGGAACGTCGCAAAGGCAACCAGCGCAATACTTTCCGGATCACCGGCGGCAATGTCACCTGCGGCCTGAGCTTCCGACACGAGCCGGACGGTCAGGTCCATCGTCGCGTGCCCCGCGTTGACGACAGTTTCGGCGGCGCCCGGCGCATGCTTGTTGCTGTACATCAGAGAGAGCAGGCCCGGATGCTCCAGCGCAAAATCCACGTAGGCATTGGCGAGCGAGGAGAACCGGGCCCTCGCGGTCGGTGGAGCATCCGCGACTGCCCGCTCGAGCGCACCGGTCATCCGATGGAATCCACTTTCGGCCAAGGCATCGAGCAAAGCCTGGCGATCACGAAAGTGCTTGCCCGGAGCCGCGTGGCTCACGCCCGCCTCACGCGCGAGTTGCCTCAGCGACAACTTGTCGACGCCATCTCGTTCGAGTGTTGCTTCGGCCGACGCCAGGAGTTCCTGTCGCAGGCTGCCGTGATGATACGGCTGTTCGTGGGCGGGCATGGTGGCACCATATCAAAATGTTGTCATTGACAACTATGGTGTCAGTGCCTACATTTGGGATCACCCGAACCGAAGGAGCCACCATGGCCATCGACGTAGCCGGAACCACCGTCCTCATCACCGGAGCCAGCGCTGGGCTCGGAGTGGAATTCGCTCATCGCTTTGCCGCTCGCGGCGCAAACCTGGTTCTGGTCGCCAGGCGGGCCGACCGCCTCGAGGCACTCGCCACCGAACTCCGTGGCGTCCACGGCATCATCGTGACAGTCCTGCCCGCCGACCTGGCCGCACCCGGCGTCGGTGCATCGCTGCACCAGGAGCTGACAAACCGTGGCATCACCGTCGACTCGCTGATCAACAACGCCGGATTCGGAACACATGGGGCATTCGTGGACGAAGATCTCGAGCGCGTCACGTCCGAAATTCAACTCAACATCGCCACGCTGGTCGAGCTGACACACACATTCCTGCCCGACCTTCTCACCGGCCGCGGAGCACTGGTCAACATCGCCAGCACAGCGTCGTTCCAGCCGACACCGGGCATGGCCGTCTACGGCGCGTCCAAGGCGTTCGTACTCAACTTCACCGAAGCACTCTGGGCCGAAGCTCGCGGCAGCGGATTGACTGTATTGGCGGTGTGCCCCGGTCCGACGCGCACCGAGTTCTTCGACGTAGTCGGCTCCGAAGACGCGGCGGTCGGGCGAATGCAGACGGCAACTCAGGTGGTGGACACCGCTTTCCGAGCACTGGATCGACGCTACGCGCCGCCGACCGTCGTATCGGGACTGCCGAACTGGGTGTCCTCGATCAGCACTCGCTTCGCAACCCGCCGGTTGGGCGCGCTGATTTCCGGGCGACTGTTGGGTGACGTGCGAATGAAAGCCGAAACCAAGCGCTCGTCGACCTCTGCGGCGTAGCGACGCAACAGTTACGGAAGTTTCAGCTGGCTTTCGACTTCGGCCTGTTCGGTGTCGGTGGCCGGATCCCCAGATTCCGGATCCCCGGATTCCGGGTGGTCCCCCACCCCGAGGTCGTCGTACGGATTGAGCACTGCAAGAACCAATGTCACGACGCACGCCGCGAGCGGCTGAAACAGAAGCACGAGCAAAGTTCCGACGTTCGGGGCCCGCGCAATGATCTCCCCGACCGCCGGATTGTCGGCCGTGGGGAAACGCAGTTTTGTCACGCCCGAACCCACGAGTGCCATCAGTCCGGTACCTGCCACTGAACCGACTATCAACCCGCCCAGGGCATAAGGACCTCGACTCAGGCGTGCCAACCAGGCCGCCACCGCCGACAGCACACCGACGATCAGTGCCAGCCAGATGAACACGGCGCTCGCGTCGAACTGATGAAGGCTCTCACCCGTCAACGCGACGCCGCGCCCCTCGGACACCACCAACAGGTGCTCGGCCGGAGCCAAGAACGCCCACAGCACACCGACGAGCACGCTCACGCCCGCAATGGTTGCGGCGATCACGATCGCGGTGCGCAGACGAATCTGCCGAAGAGAGATCACACAGAGTGACGCTACCTGCGGGCGACGTCGATCGAGTCGACGACACCGTGTCGGGAGCATTTCGCCCACCATCCGTCAGGGCTGACCTGAACGATCATGCGGCGCCCGCACTGCTCGCAGAAGCGAGGAGGCTCGAGCCCCATCGACGCCGCAGTCGGCGTCGGATCGTCGACGCCGTCGACGATCCGACGCCCGGTGAACGGGTTGTACCGCTCCTCGGTCACCGGAGTGCTCACAGAGTGTCGTTCAGTGCTTTGATCGGCATCTGCAGATCCACCAACAAATCCAGATCCTTCTCGGCGGGACGTCCGAGGGTCGTCAGATAGTTGCCGACGATCACGGCGTTGATTCCGCCGAGGATGCCCTGCTTGGCACCCAGGTCGCCGAGAGTGATCTCGCGTCCACCCGCGAAGCGCAGGATCGTGCGAGGCAGCGCGAGACGGAATGCCGCCACGGACTTGAGCGCCTCGCTGGCGGGCAACACGTCCAGATCACCGAACGGGGTACCCGGACGCGGGTTGAGGAAGTTGAGCGGGACCTCGTCCGGCTCCAGTTCAGCCAGGTTGGCCGCGAATTCTGCGCGCTGCTCCAGGGATTCGCCCATGCCGAGGATTCCGCCGCAGCACACTTCCATGCCTGCTTCGCGAACCATCCGAAGCGTGTTCCACCGCTCTTCCCACGAGTGCGTGGTCACGACGTTCGGGAAATGCGACTTCGAAGTTTCCAAGTTGTGGTTGTACCGGTGCACACCCATGGCGGCCAGTTGGTCGACCTGCTCCTGGGTGAGCATGCCGAGCGAGCAGGCGATCTGGATGTCGACCTCGTTGCGGATCGCCTCGATGCCTGCGGCAACCTGAGCGAGCAACCGGGCGTCGGGTCCGCGGACGGCGGCCACGATGCAGAACTCGGTAGCGCCCGACTTCGCAGTCTGCTTGGCAGCTTCCACCAAGCTCGGGATGTCCAACCACGCCGCGCGAACCGGCGACTGGAAGAGTCCGGACTGCGAGCAGAAATGGCAGTCCTCAGGGCAGCCGCCCGTCTTCAGGCTGATGATGCCCTCGACCTCGACCTCCGGTCCACACCACTTCATACGCACATCGTGGGCGAGAGCCAGCAGGTCTTCGAGCCTGTCGTCGTCGAGTCGGAGTACGTCGAGCACCTGGCTTTCGGTCAGGCCAACTCCTCTTTCGAGAACTTGCTCGCGCGCCTGGTCGAGGATGTCGACCGTCGCAGGGGCCGTGCTAATCGGGGGCGGGGTCACAGACGTCTCCTTCGAAACCAGCAAAATTGAACACCGTACAAGTTGAACGGTGTTCACGTTAGAGACGTGGTGGAATACTGTCAAAGGCGGGTCCGATCGACATCCGATCGCGAGCGGTCCACAGCGGGACGAAACGAGGGGAACGACAAGTGCAGTTGCGACGCGGCGACGTGCTGGACGGCGCCATGGCAATACTCGACGAGTTCGGACTTGCCGACCTCACGATGCGCAGGCTCGCAACCTCACTAGGCGTCCAACCCGGCGCCCTGTACTGGCACTTCCCGAACAAGCAGACCTTGCTCGGCGCGGTCGTCGACAAGATCCTCGAAGACCTCGACGCCCCCGTCGACGCAGACACGTGGCAAGAAGCGTATTCCGAACTGGCACACAGACTTCGGTCTGCCCTACTGGCGCACCGCGATGGCGCCGAGTTGGTCAGCGCCACCTTCGCTTCCCGGATGACAAGCAGCAAGGTGCGCGAGCATTTCGTACAAGCCGGGCAAGAATCCGGTCTCTCACGCGAGCACGCCCAACTCGCGGCGTACGCCCTGCTGTATTACGTACTCGGCCATACCGTGGACGAGCAGTCCCGAGCGCAGATGGAAGAAATGGGGGCACTGACCAGAGCACCCATTTCCCCCGACTCCCCCGAGGTGATCGGCGGCGGTTCCGACGAGGACCTCCTCGACGGCGATCCGACAGTGCGCTTCCAGTTCGGCCTGGACCTGTTCATCGACGGCATTCGCACTCGCCTGAATTCGATCCCCGATTCAACGCCCATCGAATCGGCTCTACGACACTCCTGACAGTCGGAGTACTGCAGTAGTGCCGGCCGCGACAATCACCACGACCACCAACGGCGCCTTGAACCAGGCGCAGATGCCTCCGGCCACCATGCCGAGCATCCGCGCCGGCCCCGCAACGTCATGCCCGGTGAAGACCGTCGATGTCACAACCACTGCGAGCAGCAGCACCACGACAGCACGATCGAGGGTTTTCTCGGCGAAGCCGGAGAGCTTCACCCGAGCGCGGAGCAGAACGCCACTTCCCCGCAAAGCGTAAGAACCGCAAGCGAACACGACGATACCGATCCAGACCGACGCGGTATTCATCGAACCTTCTCCCGGAACGGTATCGTCACCGCGATACTCAGCAGCGCTACGAGCGGCGCGGTGCCGGGCGGCAGGAACGGCGACGTGGCCACCGCGACTGCTGCACCGATCAGGGCGGCAAGCAGCGTCACCTTCTCCTTCAGCGCAGGAAAGACAAGGGCCAGAATGACAACCGGAAACGCGGCATCCAATCCCAACGCGCCGGGGTCTCGGACGACGCTGCCGAGCAGCCCGCCCAGGAGAGCTCCGATCGGCCACGACACCGCGATCCCGATTCCACAGAACCAAAAAGCCGCACGCTTGCGCTCCACCGATTCCTGCGCCATGGCGACCGCGACGCTTTCGTCGTTGACCAGGTGCGCGCCGACCAACTTGCGCCAGCCCGAGCCCCTGCGCCAGCCTGAATCTTTGTAGCGATCCCTGCCGAGGAATGATCCTGCCGACATCCCATAGGCGAAGTTACGGGAGTTGATCAACAAGCCCGCCACAACAGCAGCGGTGGCACTGCCTCCGGCTGCGATGATTCCGATGAACAAGAACTCCGAAGACGCTCCCAGAACGAGTACAGCCAACGCCAAAAGCTGCCACAACGAGAATCCAGCCGATCCTGCCGTCACACCGTAGGACACACCGACGATGGCCACGGAGAGACAGATCAGCACGCTCACCCGAACCGTGTCTCGATCAACTGTTCGCCATAAAGAACGCATGTATTCTATGTTGAACGAAGTGACACCGTTCGTCAAGTAGAACGATCGATCGGAGAATCGAACGATGCCCAGTAATGAAACGGATACAGCGGAGACTCCTCAGAAACTGGTCGCCGTCGCACTCAAACGGGAACGTGCCCGAGCAGGCTTGAGCCTTTCGGAGGTCGCCCGGCGCGCCGATATCGCCAAGTCCACACTCTCCCAACTCGAATCCGGACTCGGAAATCCGAGCCTCGAAACACTGTGGGCACTCGGAAACGCATTGGGCGTGCCGTTCTCACAACTCGTCGACTCTCAGGCACAGACCGTTCAGTTGATTCGAGCCGGAGAAGGTCCCGCGATTGCGTCGGCAAACGCGTCGTACATCGCGACACTCTTGGCGCCGAGCCCACCGAACGCACGACGCGATCTGTATCGGATAGTCGCCGAACCGGGCGAGCCGCGTATTTCGACTCCGCATGCACGCGGCACCACCGAACACGTCGTGATCGGCACCGGACGGGCGCAGGTCGGGCCCACTGCAAATCCGATCGAACTCGGACCGGGCGACTATCTTGCTTATCCCGGCGACGAGGAGCACATCTTTCGGGCGCTCGAGCCCGGGACGACAGCGATCTTGGTGTCGGAACACACCTGAGCCGCGATGAGTTTCGCCGCTGCGGGAAGTCTGTATCTGGGAGGTGATGTGGCCAGAGCCTCGATTGCCGACGACAGTAACGACCGACAGCAGGAGGACCCATGTCCGGATCCAGCATCAGCAGCATTTTGCTCTCGAGCACCGACCCCGAACGCTTGCGCGACTGGTACGCCGAGGCGTTCGCCCCGAAGGTCGACCGGACTCCCGGCGAACCCGGCTACGACGTGCTCGACTTCAACGGTTTCTACGTGATGCTCGACAGACGCGACGACGTCGGCGAGACCAACCCCCAGCCGGGTCGCATGTTCCTCAACGTCGAAACCGACGACGCCCGGTCGATCGCACAGCGCATCGATGCGCTCGGCGGAAAATGGCACGCTCCACTCGAAGACCGCGGGGGCAGTTTGTTCGCCACTGCGATCGACCCCGACGGAAACTACGTTCAGATCATCGAGTTCAGCGAGGAAGCCAGGGCCGAGATGGAATCCGGAATGACGGATTCCCAAACCACCTAGTCCGGCAACCGCTGGGAACGGAGATAGTCATGCTTACAGACACGAAAGCATTCAGCGGATTTTCGGTGACAGACATCGACTCTGCAAAGAAGTTCTACGGCGAAACACTCGGGTTGAAGGTAACCGACGGAGACATGGGACTGATTCGCCTACATCTTGCCGGCGGAACCGAGATCCTCGTTTATCCGAAGCCGAATCACGAAGCGGCGACCTACACGATTCTCAACTTCGTCGTCGACGACATCGACACAACCGTCGACCAACTGACCGCACGTGGCGTGGAGTTTCTCAAATACGACGGATTCCCCCAGGATGCGCGAGGCATCATGCGTGGCAACGGCCCCGACATCGCCTGGTTCACCGATCCCGCCGGCAATGTTCTGTCGGTGATCAAGGAGTCCTGACGCGCTTAACCGCTGAACAGCTGCGACTGCCGCTGTTCAGCGGTGTCGGTGTTGGAGCGTTCTGCTGCCGCAGTTTCACGCTCGGCAGCCAGTTGCTCGGCGCTTTTTGCGTCGACAACGGGCTCCGACGCGCTGAGGTCGGAAAACAAGCCACTGCTCGATTCGTTCACATGCCACCCTTTTGCCTGGTCATCGTTGCCGCGCGCAGATAAACCTGCGTTAGAGATCGGTCGATGGCTACTCAATTACTGCCGCCCGTACGGCGCCGACAAGACGCCGATGACTCAGCAGTTCTTCACCCAGTGTTGCACGCCTGTGTTTTCCACGAGAAATTCGGTCCAGACGGGTTGTCATCGCCCGCACGGCGGAGCAATGTGAAAGATGAGCGCGGAGCAGGTCGGCAGCACTTTCGTCGGACACCTGGCCCCTCAATTCACCGCACAATTTTTGGAGGAATCATGTTGGGAATTGCTTTGGGCCTCGGCAGCGCCGCTGTCGGAATCGGCCTCGGACTGCTCGGCGCAGGAGCGGGAATTCTGCTGAGCGACAAGACCGTCAAAACCGCACGACGTGAACTCACCGCCTGACGAGGGCGAGCGCACTGAATTTTTGGGCACTCGGGTCGGTATTCGGGTGAACGCCGCGATGCGACACCCCGCGCAGTGGGTGTTCGCACGGGCCGCGCATCGACGTGGCGTGCATACCGGCGTAGATGTTCCGACGAGCGCGCAGGACGTGCTCGACCGGTTGACGGCACTCCGAATAAGTACGTGGAGTTACGGATTCGACCACAAGTCGGTCCGTCACCTGGGTCCGATGGCGCAAGACTTTGCGGCGATTTTCGGCTTGGGATCCAACGCCCGCCGGATCTCCGCCGTCGACGCGAACGGCGTCTGCATGGCGAGCATCCAAGCGTTGAACCGCAAAATCAGTGCCCTCGAGACAGAAGTCAGTGCGCTCGAGAAGGACGTGAACAGACTGAGACGGGAAACGGGAGACACGAGCACGACTCGGAATGCATTGGAAACAAACAACAATCACATATCCACACCGCTCGACGAATTCGGTGGATCCACCGGTCTGTAGTTTGTTCGGTGTGACCGCCCCTGATTCAGACTCCGACTCAGCGCCCAACGTGATTGCCGCGCTGTTCGACGTGACGTCCGATGCAGTCGGCGACGAACATGTCGAACAGGTACTTGCCGAATTCGGCTTTGGCGCAACGGAGGTCGCGGAGACCGCGGCCCGCATCCGGGCCAGTCGGTCGGAATTTCGGCGACTTCGCCGTCGCGAGAACGAATTGGCGGTTCTCTATTCGAGTGCACGTGAGCTCGCGCAGGTTCGCGACGTGGACACACTGCTGCAGAGGCTGGTCAACCGCGCACACGACATCATGGGCACCGACGTCACGTACCTGTCCGAGTTCGACGTGATCACTCGTGACCTGAATGTTCGAAAGACGGCCGGCGCGGTCTCGCCGGAACTCCAGCATCTGCAAGTTCCTGCCGGCGCGGGACTGGTCAGCGCGATTGCCGAATCTCGAGCAGCCCAATGGGTTCAGAACTACAGCGACTACACGCAGTCGCGCCATGACGAAGTGGTCGATGCCGCGATCGTCGCCGAGGGTCTGGTGGCGATTCTCGGCGTGCCGATGCTCTCCGACGGCCAGATCCTCGGAGTCCTGTTTGCCGCCGACCGTCGGGAACGGCGTTTTACCGCAGATCAGATCGCCCTGCTCTCGGCGCTGGCTGATCACGCCTCGGTGGTCCTGCAAACCGCGCGGGCACTCGACCGCGCCGAGGAATCCGCTGCCGAGACCGGGAGAGCACTCGACGAGCTGCGCGAACACGTGTCCGCGCGGGACAAATCGAACGTCGTCCACCAGGATCTGATCCACGCCGTTCTCCGCGGCGGCGGATACGCCCAGGTTGCACGAACTCTCAGCAGCTCTCTCGAGCGCAGCACCGTCGTCGTCGACAGTGAGCTACGCCCACTCGTGAAATCCTCTGGCGAGCAGATCACGACGGTGCCGATGTCTCTTCCTCCCGCCGTGTCCGAGGCCATCGACCAGAGTCGCCGAAGCGGCCGATGCACGTTCGTCGCCGACAGTGAGACCGTGATCCAACTCGTCAGCGCCGTAACCGCCGGAGAATCGTTCCTCGGGGCCATCTTGCTGAATCATTCGGACGCGCCGATCGGCCCCGTCGAACTCCGGACCGTGGAACGGGCAGCTCAGGTCACTGCCATCCTCGTGTTGCAACACTCGGCGGCGGCAGCAGCGGACCGGCGTGCACGTGACGAACTGGTCGCCGACTTGCTGAGCACTGCGCCCGAGCGTAGGCGCGATCTCGAACGTAGGACCCGAAACCTCGGCATCTCCCTCGGCGAACTGGACACCGTCCTCGTGGTGTCGGTCGCTCCGGAACTCCGCACCGCCGCGCTCCGCGCAATCGGGCAGTCTCTGCCGGTAGCGGGGTTGGCGGCGCAGCATGCCGGATTGATCGCGGTGGTCTCGCGCTCGGGAAACCCGGCAGCCGCGGCGACGGTCATTCACCGTCAGATCACCGGTTCGGTAGGACCGCACGCAGTAGTCATTGCGCCGGCGACGGCGGAACGCCCCGAAGAGCTCCCGGCGCGCTTCACCTCGGCGCTGCGCACGGCCCGCCTACTCACGGCATTGGGCAAGACCGACGGCGCGGTCACGACGGCGTCATATCTGCCGTACACCGTTCTGTTCGGCGAAAATCCGGAATCACTTCATCAGTTCATCGACGAAGTAATCGGCCCGGTACTCGCGTACGACCGCGACAAGGACACCGATCTCACCGCGACCCTTCGTGCCCTGGTACGCAACGACGGGAGCCCGACCAAGGCTGCCCGCGCACTCAACTATCACCCCAACACCGTCGTTCAGCGTCTCGACCGCATCCGTACGCTCCTCGGTCAATCGTGGCGCGAAGACGAGAACTTTTTCCGGGTGTCCATGGCGACGAGGCTCGACGAACTTCGGGACGTGGGAACCGAAGAGGCCGGAAGCGGCATCAACGACAGCGCCGATGGTGCATGACACTACAATTTCGACCGATCGATGTGTCGTGAGCACGTGGCCTGGCAAGCATCGACCTCCCTACTGTGAAGCGGAGCACAGAACCACTTCAGGAGGACGACCCCACGTGTCTATGAACAACCGGTCCATCAACAGCCGCATCGCCGATTTCCGGTCCTACGACGTCGCCGCACGACGCGCCGAGATCGTCCGCCAGACCGACCTGACCGAGGCAGACATCGCGGTCTACGACGCCGCCGACGGCCTCACCATCGACCAGGCCGATCGCATGGTCGAGAACGTCCTCGGCGTCATCGGCATCCCGGTCGGCGTGGCCACCAACTTCACGATCAACGGCACGGACTACCTGATCCCGCTCGCCACCGAGGAGCCGTCGGTAGTCGCAGCCGCAAGCAACGCTGCTCGCATCGCACGCGGACTCGGCGGCTTTCACGTCTCGAGTACCCCGCCGATCATGCAGGCCCAGATACAACTCGTCGACGTCGTGGATCCGGCAGCCGCCCGTATCCGACTCCTCGAGGCACGTGAAGAAATCATTGCACTCGCCAACGAACAGGACCCGAAACTGGTCAGCGTCGGCGGTGGCGTGAAGGACGTTTCGGTTCGCATCGTGTCCTCAGACAAGGCCGCCTACGTCGTCCTCCACCTTCACGTCGACGTACGAGATGCGATGGGCGCCAACGCCGTCAACACGATGGCCGAGGCAATCGCGGATCGAGTCGCCGAGATCGGCGGCGGACACGTCGTCCTGCGCATCCTCACCAACAAGGCCGATCTGCGGCTGACACGCGTTCGCGCCGTGTTCGACGCCGAATTGATCGGCGGCGCAGAGGTTGTGGACAACCTGATCCATGCCGCACGCTTGGCGGAGCTGGATCCCTACCGCGCCGCGACACACAACAAGGGCATCATGAACGGCATCAGCGCCGTGGTGCTGGCGACCGGAAATGACACGCGCGCAGTCGAAGCCGGGTGCCACTCCCATGCAGTCAACGCCGACGGAATCTACTCGTCGCTCTCGCATTTCGAGAAGAATGCCGACGGAAACATCGTCGGCACCCTCGAGCTACCCATGCCGGTCGGCCTCGTCGGCGGGGCCACCAAAGTGCACCCCGTAGCGCAGGCCGCAATCAAGATGCTCGGCGTCGAGAGCGCCGAGGAACTCGCCGGCATCATCCTGGCAGTCGGCCTGGCGCAGAACCTGGCTGCTGTCCGCGTTCTGGCCAGTGAGGGTGTCCAGCGCGGACACATGGGGCTGCACGCCCGCAACATCGCTGCCACCGCCGGAGCGCAGAAGAGCGAGATCGACGCCGTGGTGGCACGCCTGATCGCGGACAAGAGCATTCGCGTCGAGCATGCCGAGAAGGTTCTCGCCGAGATCCGCGGCGGAAACTGACGACAATGACCGAAACAGTTGCAGGATCACCGGTGTGGAAGCCGGCGCCTCATCGAGTGCCGGCGCCGGGGCTGCCGACCTCGGTCCGGATCTACGAAGTCGGGCCACGCGACGGACTTCAAGCGGAAACAGCGGTGATCCCGACCGAGACGAAAGCCCAGTTCATCGAACGCCTGGTCGCGGCCGGCTCCCGCACTGTCGAATTGACGAGTTTCGTCTCACCTCGATGGATCCCGCAACTTGCGGACGCGGAAGAATTGATGGGTCGGCTGCACCTGCCGGACTCGGTACGTACGGTCGTTCTTGTCCCGAACCGCAAGGGTCTCGAGCGGGCCGTCGCCGCCGGAGCAAGCGAGGTTGCAGTATTCGTCAGCGCCACAAAGGAATTCGCGAAACGCAACCTCAATTCCACGGTGGACGGCGCGATCGCCGCGGCTGCCGAGGTCACTACGGCCGCCCGAGCCCTGGGACTTCCCGTCCGCGGCTACATCTCCATGTGCTTCGGCGACCCCTGGGAAGGCTCCGTGCCCGTCGAGCGTGTCGCCGACATCGCAAAGACCCTGATCGACAGCGGTGTCACGTCACTCTCACTCGGCGACACCATCGGCGTCGGCACACCTGGCCATGTGCTCGCTTTGCTCGGCGCCCTCCGAGAACGTGGCATCCCCACATCGCAGATCGCCATGCACTTTCACGACACCTACGGCCAGGCGCTGTCGAACGTCTATGCGTCGTTGACCGCTGGGGTATCCGAATTCGACAGTTCCGCAGGTGGTCTCGGACGGTGCCCATATGCCAAGGGCGCGACCGGAAATCTCGCCACCGAGGAGCTGGTGTGGATGCTCCACGGCCTCGGGATCGACACCGGCATCGACCTGGATTCGCTCACCGATACAAGCAGCTGGATGGCCGAACAGATCGGCCATTCGAGCCCGTCCCGAGTTGTCACCGCCCTCCGCGCAGCACGCACCTGACACCCGCAACGCAAGCCCCTCATCTCGCAAGCCCTTCCCTGTACGACCCCGCCATGCATGACACTGGAGAAGACTGATGTCACCACCGCAGCCGGCAACGACGCCGACCACCACAACCGAGCCGACCGAGCAGCAGACATACCTCGAAGTCTGGGGTGACACCGTCAACGGTCGACACCTCGCGATCTCCGTTGCAGTCGGCAGTGTCGTCGGCGCCTCGGCCCTTCTCGCGGCCCAGGCACTGTTCGAACGGGTCGTCAGCGAACCGTCGTTGGCCCAGGCGTACAGCCTTCTGGTCGGCATCGCGGCCTGCCTGCTCGCCGGCGTGGTCTGCGGAATCTTCATCAAGCCGAAGCGGATAGTCGCCTTGGCCGCCGCCGACGCGGAGTCGATCGACGGTGTCATCACGACGATGAGTGAACAGCGCCAGGGTCTGGGCACTCTCGCCGACATTCCGGAGCAGAGCCGACAGGAACTTCGCGAGCTGGGTCTGTACGACCACTTCGCCGCTGCCGAGGCCGAGCACGCACGGGTCTCGAACACACCGAAGGACGGTGGGCGCGCATGAGTTCGGTTCTGACCAACGAAATTCTGATTGCCGTTCTCTTCGGCATCATCGGTGCGGTCGCGTTCACGTTCATCGGATTGATCTCCGGCACGGACGAGACCGCTACGATTGCACCGCTGACTCTGCTCGTGATTCTGCTCGGCGCTCCCCCGGCGGCGGTCTTCACGTTCTTCCTCTCCGGTGCGATCGCCAAACACATGACGCACGCGGTGCCGACGATGCTGCTGGGCATTCCCGGCGACACGATGGCGATTCCACTCTTGCCGGAAGCGCAGATGATGCGCTCACTCGGCATCCCGCACATCGCACTCCGCAAGGCGATCTCGGGAGCAGTGATCTCGGCGTTCGTCGCTGTGCCGGTTGCCGTTTTGTTCGCGACCATCCTCGCGCCGTTCGCGGACACCGTTCAGTCGATAGCACCGTGGCTGTTCCTGGTCGCCGCCATCGGCATCGCCTACGCCTCACCAGGCCGCTGGGCCGGGGTTGTCGCCCTCGTTCCCTTCGTCATCTTGATCCTCGGCGCCCGCGCGTTGACGTCGAATTACGATGTGTCGCTGAACATCAGCTACTTCCTTGCGATCGCAGTCGGGCCGCTGATCGCGGACCTCGCATTGACCTTGGGCCCGTCGAGCCGTAAGGACATGGAACGCAGTGAACCCAAAACCGTTGCATTGGCCCCGGACATCAAAGGATGGAAGGGATACTTCCCCAATCCTCTGAAGGTCCTCGATCGCAAGCAGATCGGTTACACCGCCGCCGCTTCCACGGTGTCGAGCGCAACCTTCGTCTTCAGCCCGGTCGCCATGACTGTTCTGATGGGTGAGCTGGTAGGTGCGCGGATCAAGAACGGCTATCACCGACTGACCACAATGGTCTCGGCGAAGAACGGTACGACGGAATCCACCTACATCGCGGAAACCCTCATCCCACTCGTCGCTTTCGGCCTTCCGCTCAGCCCGCTCGCGGCAGGCCCCGCAGCCCCTCTGTTCAACGCTCCACCGGTGTTCGAGACCAATCAGGAAACCGGAGTGATCAACAATCTCTCCACGTACCTGACGCAGTGGGAGTTCCTGCTCTACGGACTGCTCGCAGTGGTCACGGCAACGGTCATCGCATACCCGTTTGCCATGAACTACGCGTACCGCGCTGCGTCAGCGGTGGTCAAGCACATCAGTCACGAAGCTGTGATCGCGGTGTTCACGGGACTCGTCGTCGTCATCAGCATCTGGGAGGGCGGCATCCTCGGGCTTCTGATCACCGTGACGGTCGGCCTGGTCGGTGGTCTTCTCGGGCGCCTGTTCAAGATTCACGGCGGAGTTCTGTTCATGGGTTACTACGTAGCGCTGTTCAGTGTTCCTGCGCTGATCAATCTGTTCTGAATCGGTCGACTCCACCACCACGTGCGGACCCGCAACAAACTGCGGGTCCGCACGTATTTCTTCAGCTACCGACCGTGAGCGCCACGGTTCGATTGCGGTCCAACTTCTTCGCTCGATACAACGCCTCGTCAGCGCAATCGACCAATTGCGTCAGGTCTGCGTCGCCGTGGGGTGAACACGCGACGCCGATGCTGACCGTCGGCCCGAATTCACCCAATACTGCCGACGAATTCTCCGCTTGCGCGCGTCGAATCATCTCGGCTGTTTCGGTCGCACCCTCGAGATCGACGCCGGCCATCAGTACGACGAACTCCTCGCCGCCCAATCGGGCGAAGAGATGCTTGTCATCGAGGTGCCGCCGCACCTGATCGGCAAAACTCACCAACGCCGTATCGCCGGCACGATGACCGAGGTTGTCGTTCACCATCTTGAAGTGATCCAGATCCATCATCAGGACGCTGACCGGACGTCCAGAGGGGCGACGCGGATCGGTCGCACCCGTCACGCTGCCGCCTCGCCGCAGGAATTCGTCCCGGCGCAACGCACCGGTGAGATCGTCGTGGGTGACGGCCTGGGTGAGTGCCTCGAGCGCGCGGCGACGCTCGAGGATCACGCAGGCCACCGCGATCGGCGCTACCGCCAGCAGCGACAATCCGATCTGGACCGACGCGCTGACCGGCGAGACGCCCTCGCTGGACAATCCGAGATGGCCGTCGACCGTCAGTACCAACGTCCAGGCAGTTGACACAGCGGTGAGCACCGACGTGACAAATACATTGGTGAGCAAGGCTGCAGTCACCAGCGCCGGCATGGCAAACGCGATCGCTCCGGCACCGCCTATCACCCACTCCAAGATGATGCAGACGGCCAGCAGCGCCGTCGGAACGACTGATCGACGCACAAGCGTGGCAACAGCTTTCGGTTCTCGATCCACTCGTCGAAGCGAAGGGAATGTCAGCACCAAGGGGACGATGGTCATGTAGTTGACGAACTCACTCGAGAACCAGAGCAACCAGCCGTCCCACCACTGCCCGCCGAACAGCACGCGGTTCGCGATTCCGCCCACGAGCGCCGCCATCGACGCGGCGGCGACAGTCATCGACACGAGATAGCCGACGGACTGAATACTGGTCAGTCGACGGTCCTCACTGTCGACCCAGCGAAAGGCGTAGAAGCCGCTCGCAACCCCGACGATGTTGGCCGCGTTGAGCCACACCGTGGACTCCCATGCCCCACCGGTGATCAGGTCGGCTCCGACATAACCGACTACGACGCAGATCCAGGTGAGCAGTGTGGCGGAACGCGGCGACCGAAAGAGGATCCCGAGTAGCAGCGCGTTCGCCGGCCAGAAGACTGCAAGCGTGCCCGGCAGACGGCTCAGAATTCCGACCAGGCACGAGACGAAGACGACTACGCCGATAAGCAGTGCGCGACGTACGGCCGATGACGACAACGACTTTTCGACCGTGCTCACCACCTACATTCGACTGACCTACTCACAATTCGACAACCACTGTCGGTGACCAAGGCGCCCCGGATGCAGGGTCGCCGCAAGACACCCGTCGAAATATACCGACCGGAATCGTACGCGAGGGACGTCGAAACCCGAGGCGCCCCACTGTGCCTTGGCTATCGATGCGGACAAATCGGATGTTACGTCGTCAGTTGGTCAAATGAAGTTCACGGAGCGTGATCGAAGCGGTGCGAGCAAACTCTCGGACACTCGCGCCTCCACTTCCGGCAGGCATTACCCCGAGAAGGGGAACACCGCTGACCGAAACCAGATCCTCGCGATTGCATCTCTCGGCGAGGTCCGGTTCCTGCGGCCACGAACCGATCACCAACCCGGCGCAGTCCACGCCGGATGCACGTAGGGCTTCCACGGTCAGTGCGGTGTGGTTGAGCGTGCCCAGGCCGGACGCAACCACCAGCACCACTGGCACTGCCAGAGCCGCGGCAAGATCGCGAGCGGTGAACCCGTCGACGCCCAAGCGGACCAGCAAGCCGCCGGCGCCTTCGATCAGGGTCAAGTCGTGGGTGGTGTCCAGGTCGCGAGCAACTCGGACTACTTCGTCGAGCGCCAACAACGGCAGACCACTTCGACGGGCAGCAGTATCCGGCGCCAAAGGTTCGGGATACCGCGCCAACTCGACCAGCGTCACGCCGCCGCCGGTCAGACGCTCGATCTCGGCCAGATCACCCGCACCGTCCACGTCGACGCCGGTCTGGGCCGGTTTGAGCACTGCAACCGACTTGCCCGACTGCAAGGCCACCGATGCCAATGCGGCTGTCACCACTGTTTTTCCGACGTCGGTCGACGTTCCGGTCACCAGGAAAATGCTCATGCTCGGGCTCCGGCCAATACTTCGCGCAGTACGAGAGCGATCCGCTCCATCTCGGATGCGGACAGCGTCGCTCGTGCGGTCAGACGCAGCCGTGACGTTCCTTCCGGAACCGACGGCGGGCGGAAGCAACCGACATGCAACCCCTGATCCCGGCACGCCGACGCGGCATCGAACGCCCGCTGCGGATCACCGAGAACGACTGAGACGACAGCAGATTCAGGCGACGGAGCACCGGTGACGTCCGCCAGCTCGGATGCCCGGGCCAGGACGTCGAGCGCTCGCGTCGGCTCACGCTGGAGTACGGCGAGTGCAGCCCTGGCCGCGCCTACGGCGGCCGGTGCGAGCCCGGTGTCGAAGATGAACGTTCTTGCCGCGTCGATGAGATGCGCGCGGATCTTGTTGTCACCGAGCACAACTCCGCCCTGGCTGGCGAGCGACTTGGACAGTGTTGCCGTCACGACGACGTCGGGTTCACCGGCCAGGCCCGACTCGTGGACGAGTCCACGTCCACCGGCACCGCGCACACCGATGCCATGCGCCTCGTCGACCAACAGGATCGCCCCGTACTCGCGGCACACCTGATGCATCTGCCGCAGTGGCGCGAGGTCTCCGTCGGCACTGAAGACCGAATCGGTGACGACCAGCGCTCGCTCTTCCACTCTGCTGCGCAACGTGTCGGCGAGAAAGCCCACGTCCGAATGCGGAGCAACGACAACCCGAGCACGTGACAGGCGGCAGGCATCCACCAGCGAGGCATGCGATCCCGCATCGGAGACGATCAACGACCCTGGACCCGAGAGCGCCGTCACCGCGCCGAGATTGGCTGTGTAACCGGAGGAGAAGACAAGTCCGGAGTCCGCCCCGACGAACTCGGCCAGTTCGACTTCGAGCAGTTCGTGTTCGGTGGTGGTGCCGGTGACCAGACGCGAGCCCGTGGCGCCCGCGCCCCAACGGCGCAGAGCCGCCGCGGCACCCTCCATCACATCGGGGTGCCGCACGAGTCCGAGGTAATCGTTCGACGCCAGGTCGATCAACGGGGAGTCGACCGTGCGAGGACGGAGTTCGCGACGCAGTCCGGCGGCCCTGCGGTCCGCTTCGACGGCCGTCAGCCAATTCAGCGAGGTGTTCACTTTTCCGACCATACTTGAACACCGTTCAACTCAATGGTTAGGGTGCATCCGTGCTCACAACCGGACTTGATCCCCATGACGTCTCCGCCATCGATGCCGATGTCCTCTGGCATCCGTACGGATCGTTTCCCGCGTCGACTCGTCCGCTGATCGTCGACTCTGCGCAGGGGGCTAGCCTGACGCTCTCCGACGGCCGCCGATTGGTCGACGGGATGAGCTCGTGGTGGGCCGCCATTCACGGCTACCGCAATCCCGTGCTCGACACCGCCGCCGCACGGCAGCTCGGCAAGATGAGCCATGTCATGTTCGGTGGACTGACGCACGAACCCGCCGCTCGCCTCGGGCGGCTGCTCGTCGACATCACACCACCTCACCTCGACAAGGTGTTCCTCTCCGACTCCGGTTCGGTGGCCGTCGAAGTCGCAGTGAAGATGTGCCTGCAGTACTGGCGGAGCCTCGGAAAGCCGTCGAAGAATCGTTTGATGACCTGGCGCGGCGGATACCACGGTGACACCTTCACCCCCATGAGCGTCTGCGATCCCGACGGCGGCATGCATTCTCTCTGGACCGACGTCCTGCGCCCTCAGGTCTTCGCGCAGGCTCCCCCGGCGGGCTATCTCCCCGAATACGTGCAGGAGTTGGAATCGCTCTTGGCCGAGCATCACGAGCACCTCGCAGCGGTGATCGTGGAACCAGTGGTCCAAGGTGCCGGCGGAATGCGTTTCCACGATCCCGCGTACCTGATCGACCTGCGTAACCTCTGCGACAAGTACCAAGTCCTCCTGGTCTTCGACGAAATCGCGACCGGATTCGGACGCACCGGAGAATTGTTCGCCGCCGATCACGCCGGCGTCAGTCCCGACGTCATGTGCGTCGGCAAGGCACTGACCGGCGGGTACATGAGTCTGGCGGCAACGCTGTGCACCACGGAGATCGCGGAGACCATCACTGCCGGTGAGGGCGGCGGGCTGATGCACGGCCCCACCTTCATGGGCAATCCACTCGCGTGTGCCGTCGCGGTGGCGTCGACCGAACTTCTGCTTGCGATGGACTGGCGGCGTGACGTCGCAACCCTCGAACGTGGCCTCGCTCGAGGCCTCGCCGAAGCCGTCACAATTCCCGGGGTCGTCGACGTCCGCGTCAAAGGCGGAATCGGAGTGATCGAACTCGAACAGCCGGTCGACATGCAGAGCGCGACCGATGCAGCCGTCGACGCCGGCGTCTGGCTCCGGCCGTTCCGCAACCTCGTGTACGCGATGCCTCCGTACCTGTGTTCGGAGGCAGAGGTGGAACAGATCACAGCCGGAATGCTTGCAACCGCCCGCAGCCAGGCGAAACGGTGATCGGCACCGTAGACAGTCGACGAGATTCGATCGGCTGCACCCGATAGGGTCTGATTCATGGATCAACCGCCGAGCGAGACCTCAGCCACTCCCATCCCGGTATGGCCTGGCAGTGCGTACCCACTCGGTGCCACCTACGACGGCGCGGGGACCAATTTCTCGCTCTTCTCCGAGGTCGCCGAGGCCGTCGAGCTGTGCCTGATCGCCAAGGACGGAACCGAAACCCGCATTCGGATGGACGAGGTCGACGGTTACGTCTGGCATGCGTACCTTCCGTCGGTATCCCCCGGCCAGCGATACGGCTACCGCGTACACGGGCCGTACGATCCGGCTGCAGGTCTGCGATGCGATCCGAGCAAGCTCCTGCTGGACCCGTACGGAAAAGCGTTCGACGGAGACTTCGACGGAGACCGTTCGCTGTTCTCGTACGACGTCGAATCGGCGGCGGACCCCGAACCTTCAGGAGACGACGAATCTCCCGCCGTGGAGCCGCAAGAGGCTATCGACGAAACGAGTTCGGAAGCCGAATCGGACGAGGTGGGCCTCGAAGACGACTCGCCCACGGGCGATCAGGAATCGGACGAGATCCTCGAGCCCGAACCCTTCGAGCCGGAACCACTCGTCGACGAACCCGCCACCATCCCTTTCCCCCAACATGATTCGCTCGGCCATACGATGTCGACCGTCGTCATCAACCCGTTCTTCGATTGGGCGTCCGACCACTCGCCGAAGCGTCCGTATCACGAGACGGTCATCTACGAAGCGCACGTCAAGGGTATGACCGCGACGCATCCCGGAGTTCCGGAGGAATTGCGCGGCACGTACGCGGGGCTCGCTCATCCGGTGATCATCGAGCACCTCACCGATCTGGGTGTCACGGCGATCGAACTGATGCCGGTCCACCAGTTCATGCACGATCAGGTGCTTCTCGACCAAGGTCTGCGAAACTACTGGGGTTACAACACCTTCGGCTTTCTCGCTCCACACACCGACTACTCCTCGGCCACGAAACCCGATGCGGCCGTAGCGGAATTCAAAGCCATGGTGCGCAGCTTCCACCAGGCGGGTATCGAAGTGATCCTCGACGTGGTCTACAACCACACCGCCGAGGGCAATCACATGGGGCCGACCATCAGCTTCCGCGGAATCGACAATGCCGCCTACTACCGCCTGGTCGACGGCGACGAAGAGCACTACATGGACTACACCGGAACGGGCAACAGCCTCAACGCCCGTCATCCGCATACGCTGCAATTGATCATGGACTCTCTGCGGTACTGGGTCACGGAGATGCACGTCGACGGTTTCCGCTTCGACCTCGCCTCGACACTCGCCCGTGAACTGCACGACGTGGACCGCCTTTCGGCCTTCTTCGATCTCGTGCAACAGGATCCGATCGTCAGTCAGGTGAAGCTGATCGCCGAACCGTGGGACGTCGGCGAAGGCGGTTACCAGGTCGGCAACTTCCCCGGCCTGTGGACCGAATGGAACGGCAAATACCGCGACACCGTCCGCGACTACTGGCGTGGTGAGCCGGCAACGCTGGGGGAGTTCGCCTCCCGTCTCACCGGATCCTCTGATCTCTACGAGGCCACCGGACGTCGCCCTGGCGCGAGCATCAACTTCGTCATCGCTCACGACGGTTTCACCCTGCACGACCTCGTCTCGTACAACGAGAAGCACAACGAAGCCAACGGCGAGAACAACAACGACGGCGAATCGCACAACCGATCTTGGAACTGCGGGGTCGAAGGCCCCACCGACGACCCGGAAATCCTCGAACTGCGTGGCCGTCAGAGCCGGAACATACTGGCTACGCTGATGCTCAGCCAGGGCACCCCGATGCTTGCTCACGGCGACGAGATGGGCCGAACTCAGCAGGGTAACAACAACGTTTACTGCCAGGATTCGGAACTGTCATGGATGGATTGGACTCTCGCGGAAACCAACGCCGACCTCGTCGAGTTCACCAAGCGCGCAATTGCCTTGCGCGCCAAGAACCCGGTCTTCCGGCGTCGTCGATTCTTCGAGGGGCGACCTATTCGAAGCGGCGATCAGAGTCGCGACATCGCCTGGCTCACGCCGTCTGGCGAAGAGATGACTCCGGCCGACTGGGACAGCGGTTTCGGCAAGTCGTTGGCTGTCTTTCTCAACGGTGACGCGATCCCGGAACCGAACTACCGTGGCGAGCGCGTCACCGGAGATTCGTTCCTTCTCTGCTTCAACGCCCACTACGAAGATCTCGAATTCTCCACCCCCAACGCGGACTACGCGTCGGAGTGGACCGTCGTACTCGACACCTCGGTCCCCACCGGTGAGAGCGATACCGTGATCAAAGCCGGAACAACATTGGATGTAAAAGCGCGAGCATTGACGGTACTTCGCAGAACCGCTTGAGGGAGACGTGCACATGGCCCCGATAACCAGCACCTACCGACTGCAGTTGCGACCGGATGCATTCACTCTTCGTGATGCGGCCGCACAGGTGGACTACTTCGAGGCATTGGGGGTCTCACATCTCTATCTCTCCCCCATCCTCACTGCAACGTCCGGATCGACGCACGGCTACGACGTCACCGATCCGACAACCGTGTCCGAAGGACTTGGTGGCCGCGAGGCCCTGGTGGAGCTCTCGCGCGCCGTTCGATCACGTGGGATGGGCCTGATCGTCGATCTGGTCCCCAACCATGTCGGTGTCGCCAAACCTCGCGAAAATGCTTGGTGGTGGGACGTTCTCACGCACGGGCAGTCGTCGGAGTACGCGCATTTCTTCGACATCGATTGGGCCGAGGACAACGGAGCCAACGGCGCCGACGGCAAACTCTCACTCCCGGTACTGGGCAGCCCGGACGATCTCGACGCACTGACTGTCGAGAAAGATGGCGAGGAAACACTTCTCGCGTTCTACGAGCACCGCTTCCCCATCGCTGCCGGTACTGAATTCGGATCTCCACAGGAGGTGCACTCCAGGCAGTCGTACCGACTCGTACCGTGGAACGCCGGGATCGTCAATTACCGACGGTTCTTTGCCGTCAACGAACTCGCTGCGCTGCGCCAGGAGGACCCCCAAGTCTTCGAACTCTGCCATCGGCAAGTGAAGTCGTGGGTCGACGAAGGACTGATCGACGGCGTTCGCATCGATCATCCGGACGGACTCGCGAATCCGGCGGAATATCTCGGGCGCCTGCGAGAACTGATCGGACCAGATCAGTGGCTCGTGATCGAAAAGATCCTCGGCCATACGGAACCACTCGATCCGATGCTCCCGATCGACGGCACCACCGGATACGACGCCCTCAATCAGTTGGGCGGCATTTTCGTCGATCCCGCCGCCGAACTCGAATTGACCGAACTCTCGGCAGATCTGACCGGCGACGACGGGGACAGTACGTGGTTGCATCACACCGAACGTCAGTTCAAACGCGACACCGGGCGCGGTGACCTGGCACCGGAGGTTCGCAGGCTCGTACGTGCAATCCGACGCGAAACCGGAAGTCGTTGCAGTGAGACCGAACTGAACGACGCAGTTGTCGTCGCGATCGCTCGGATGCCGGTGTACCGATCCGACTACAGTCCCCTCGCCGGTTTGGCCGCTCGGATCGTCGGCGACATGCACGAATTGGCTCCCGGACATGAACCATCGTTCAACGTGTTGGCGCAATCCCTGGTGAACAGCGGTGAAGCCTCAGTTCGCTTCCAGCAGGTGTGTGGCGCTGTCATGGCCAAGTCCGTCGAAGATCGACTCTTCTATCGGACGGCGCGCCTGGTCTCACGTCAGGAAGTCGGCGGCAACCCGGCATCGCTTGCCGTCTCCATCGCCGAATTCCATCTCCACAACGCGGACCGAGCGAAGCGGTGGCCGCGCGCGATGACGAGTCTGTCCACTCACGACACCAAACGCGGCGAGGACGTGCGGGCACGGATCGGTGTTGTGTCTCAGGTGCCGACGCTGTGGGCCCGGCTGATTCGCGAGTGGGAAGACGTGTGCCCCAGCCCTGATCCGCTTACCGGATTGTTCTTGTGGCAGAACATCATCGGTGTGTGGCCGGCGGACGGCCGCTCGGCAGCCTCGGTTCCAGAGCTGCGCGAGCGTTTGCACGCCTATGCGGAGAAAGCCGTCCGCGAGTCCGGCGCCAGAACTTCCTGGAACGATCCGGACGTCGACTTCGAGTCGGCAGTTCACCGCTGGATCGACGAGGTGATCGACGGCCCGGTCGGTGATTCGGTCAGCGAATTCGTCGGCCGGATCGCGCGTCACGGCTGGTCGGACTCTCTGGGCCAAAAGCTGCTCCAACTTCTCGGGCCCGGCGTTCCCGACGTCTACCAGGGCACTGAGCTGTGGGAGGACTCGTTGGTCGATCCGGACAACCGGCGGCTTGTCGACTACGGAACGAGGCGATCACTGCTCGATTCCGGCGCCGCGCCGATCGACGCAACAGGAACCGCAAAGTTGCACCTCGTTCGCACGGCACTGACACTGCGGCGGGAGAACCCCTCGTGGTTCGATCACGGTGAGTACCGGCCGGTCTTCGCTTCAGGTTCCGGATCCGGTCATCTGGTCGGCTTCTCGCGCGGCCCGGCAGGTGATCCGCCTATGGTCGTTGCTGTGGCGACGCGACATTCGCTCAGACTCTCGTCGCACGGTTGGAGAGATACGCGAGTGGACCTGCCAGATGGCGAATGGGTCGACGCACTGAGCGGACAACCCGTCTTGTCTTCGGATGCGCGGGACATCTTCGCTGCCGGGCCATGTGCCCTGTTGACCAGGGTGCGCTGAGCGGTTTCCGCTGACTGGGCATTCACCCCCGAAAAGAACTTCGTCGCGCTAACTTCCGAAGAGCAGATCATCACCACTAGTCGGAGGTTTGAGCATGGCCGCCAGTCGATTCACCGGAAAAGTTGCCTTCATCACCGGAGCCGCCCGTGGTCAGGGGCGCGCCGAAGCTGTCCGGCTGGCAGAAGAGGGCGCAGACATCATCGCCGTCGACGCGTGTGTTCAATTCGAATCCACCTCGTATGCCGGCGCCACCGACGACGACCTGGCCGAGACAGTCGAACTCGTCAAGGCCCTGGACCGTCGAATTGTCGCTACCAAGACCGACGTTCGCGACTTCTCTGCGCTGTCCGCGGCGCTCGCGGCCGGCATCGACGAATTGGGGCGACTTGACGTCGTCGTCGCGAACGCCGGAATCTGTTCTGCCAACATGTCCTGGGAAATCACGCCCGAGCAGTGGCAGGAAACGCTCGACGTCAACCTGACCGGCGTCTTCCACACCGCCAAGGCAGCGATCCCGCACCTGATCAAGCAAGGCACCGGTGGCTCGATCATCTTCACCAGCTCCGTCGCCGGCCTGCGCGGCCTCCCCTTCCTCGGCCATTACGTCGCGAGCAAACACGGCATCACCGGTCTGGCCAAGACGATGGCCTCGGAGTTGGGGCAGTACAACATTCGGGTCAACACCATCCACCCACACGGCGTGGAAACCGGAATGCAGATGACGGACATGCGGCCGCTCATCGACGCCAACGCCCACACACTCGGTCCGATCTTCATGCAGACCTTGCCCGACCCGGTCAGCCAGCCGGAGGACATCGCCGCCGCCGTCGCGTTCCTCGGTTCCGACGAGGCCCATCACATCACCGGCATCGCGATGCCGCTCGATCTGGGCACCCTGATCCGCTGATCGAATCTTCTCGAGTTTTTCCCGTCCTCGGGGAATATCGCTTCCCCGAGGACGGTTGCGCGAGACATGACCAAAACTGTTGTAGCGCAGACGTACGGCACGCCCGAGGTCCTGAAGCTGGTGGACGTCGATTTACCGGCACCGAAATCAGGTGAAGTCCTGGTCGACGTGAAGGCGATCGGCGTCAATCCCTTCGACTTCAAGCTCTACAGCGGCGCTTTCGGCACCGACCCCGAGAAACTTCCCATCCGCCTCGGCGGCGAGGCAGCGGGCGTCGTCTCGGCTGTCGGCGACGGCGTCACAAATGTGAACGTCGGCGACGAAGTGATCGTCAGCCCCGGCAACGGCCTCTACTCCGAACAAGTAGTCGTGCCGGTCTCCTCTGTCACCGCGAAGCCCGCAGGCATCAGCTGGGAACAGGCAGCCGGCCTCCTTCTGGTCGGCGGAACTGCAGTCGACGCCCTCGACACCATTCGGGTCGGTTCCGGCGACACCGTTCTCATCCACGGCGCGTCCGGCGGCGTCGGTGCGATCGCTGTTCAGCTGGCAGTTGGTCGCGGAGCTACGGTGATCGGCACTGCGGGAGCCTCGAATCAGGATTACGTGCGCTCGCTCGGCGCCACGCCTGTGCTCTACGGCCACGGCCTCGAAGCGCGTGTCCGTGAACTCGCGCCGAACGGCGTCGATGCGGCGTTCGACACCGCCGGAACGGACGAAGCCGTCGATGCATCTCTGGCTTTGGTCACCGACAAGAGTCGCATCGTCACCATCGTCGCGTTCGGGCGAGCTCAGACCGACGGCTTCGCTTCCGTCGGCGGCGGTAATCCGGCGAGCGCCGAAGCCCGGTTGAAGGCACGATCCGAACTTGTCGAACAAGCCGGTTCCGGACACCTCATCGTGAAGATCGCCAAGACCTTCCCGCTAGCGGACGTGGCACTCGCTCACACCGAGTTGCAGAGCTCCCATCCCGCCGGGAAGTTCATCCTCATTCCCTGACGTTGCTTGCGGTTCCCTGTGTCTGAGGGGCGAGTGGAACCAACAGGGTGGTGCCGAACGCGACGAGCACGGATTCGCCTTCGCGTTCGGCATGTACCTCGGCAGTGACGAACACCTGCTTGCGCCCGGCCTTGACCGAGCGCGCCGTAGCGACAAATGCGGTTCCGACGCCCGGACTCACGAAATTGACCGCGCAGTTGGACGCCGCCACGACACCTACCTGGGTGAAAGCAGCAAATCCGCACGCGGTGTCGACGAGTCCCGCCACGAGCGCAGCGTGCAGGTGTCCCGAGTACTGGCCCAGATCCTCACGCCATTCGAGCCGCAGACAAACGCGACCCGGTTCGGCCTCCGTGACTTCGAATCCGGCCCACCGGTTGAAGGCCGCCGAGGCGTTGACCGCCCGCAACTGTTCGAGCATTTCAGAATTTCCCATGTAGACCAGTCTACATAGATTGTGGTGGATCGCTGGGGTGTTTAAGCTCCAACTCGTGGCGACTCCCCCGAAACACCGCGAAGCACTCGTACGAGCTGCGGCCGATCTGTTTCGCCGCCAGGGGTATGCGGCAACGGGCCTCAACGAGATCCTCAAGTCGAGCGGGGCGCCGAAAGGTTCGCTGTACCACTACTTTCCCGGCGGCAAAGAGCAGATCGGCGAAGAGGTCGTCCGCGTCGGCGGGCAGTTGGTCACCGACACCCTGACCGAACTCGCCGACAGCCAATCGGACGCCGGGTCGCTGCTGCGCGAGTACGCGCGGTTGCTCGCCGGATGGGTGAGCGATTCGGATTTCCACGAAGGCTCGCCGATCACGACGGTGTTGTTGGAACTTGCCCCCGATTCGGAGAGCGTGACAGCCGCCGGACAGGCGGTGTATCGACAGTGGACTTCGCTACTGCGCGACACACTGATCGCGTCCGGGGTCGGACGTGCGCGAGCGGAACGGCTTGCCGTCCTGGCAGTGTCCGCGCTCGAGGGCTCGCTGGTGCGGGCTCGCGTCGAACGATCCGGTCAGCCGATTCTCGATTCCCTCGGCGAGGTCGCCGACGTGTTCGACGGAGCAATCGCCGCGGCGCACTCGCACTGAGCGAACGCGACCTGAGCGAACGGCACTCTCGGTCTCATGAAGGCGCCGAAAGGTACGTTCGCTCGGAATCGGAGGGTGGCTCAGTCGGCTTCCGGGCGCCATCCCGAGCACCATCCCGAGCACCACCGCGGGCCGCGCCGATTCCTGCGACGACGACGCACGCGATACCTGCCACGGCCAGAACACTCGGAACCTGTTGCAGCACAACCAGACCGATAAGCTGCGCGAAAGCAGGCTCGAGACTCATCAGCGTGCCGAACGCCGCCGTGGACAGCCTTCGCAACGAGACCATCTCCAGAACGAACGGCACGACGGGCAGCAAGATCGCGAGTCCGAGGCCCACGAGAATCAGATGCGGAGTCAGCCGCCCGATAGCCGAGTGGCCTACGGCAATTGTCGCGGCCAACCCGGCTACCGCCATCGACACCGCCAGCCCGTTGATACCGGCAACCTCGTCGCCGACGCGCTGGGTGAGCAAAATGTACATCGCCCAGCAGAGCGCCGCACCGAGTGCGTACGCCACACCGACCAGATCGACTGTCCCGGCCCACGGTTCGGTGAGAAGCACGACGCCCACGCCTGCCAGAATCGGCCACAGAACGCGGCCACGCCCCCGGAGCAAAGCAACCGTCAGCGGACCCAAGAATTCCAATGCGCTTGCTGTTCCCAGCGGAAGGCGCTCCACCGCTGCCATGAACAGGAGCGTCATGCCTGCGGTGACCACACCCAGAACCACGCAAGCCAGAAACGCCTTGCGAGTGAACGCCGAAGGGCGGGGCCTGACGATGATCAGAAGAATGATGCCTGCCCAGGCGAGTCGTAGCCACGCCGCTCCGTCTGCGCCGAGCTGATCGATCAGGCCCACCGACACGGCGAGCCCGAGCTGCACGCACAACATCGCCAAAACAGCCAGGCCCACTCCGGCCCGCGCTTTCGTATCCATAGCTGAATTGAACGGGAGGCCAACCGTTCGTGTCCACGCGATTTTGACCTACATTATGTTCACGATTAGTGAATGATCGAAGGATGGAAACCCGTCGACTCCATCTCCTCCTCGAACTCTCCCGCTTGGGTTCGATGCGTGCGGTCGCCGAAGCGCACAACCTCACGACGTCGACAGTGTCCCAACAACTCGCGGCCTTGACCGCGGAGACCGGTACCGCACTGATCGAGCCCGACGGTCGCCGGGTGCGGCTGACGCCGGCCGGTCAACGACTGGCCGATCATGCCGTCACCATCCTGGCAGCCGTCGATGCAGCTCGCCTGGACCTCGATCCGGACGCGGAACCGGTGGGGACCCTGCGAGTCGGCGGATTCGCAACTGCGATCAGAACCGCGATGCTCCCCGTCGCTCGAAGCCTGCAACGCAGTCACCCGCAGGTGGACGTGATGATCTACGAATACGAACCCGTCGAGGCTTTTGCACTCCTCGAACGCGACGATCTAGACCTCGCACTGACGTACGACTACAACCTTGCCCCCGCGTCGCCGAGCCCACTACTCGAAGCAATTCCGCTCTGGTCGACGCCCTGGGGACTGTGTGTTCCCGACGACGCCAAAGCTCCCGACAAGTCCACAGAATCCGGAATCGATCTCCGCGCCTTCGCCGACACGTCATGGATAGTGAACTCACGCAACACGGCAGACGAGCGCGCTGTGCGAACCCTCGCGTCGCTGGCCGGGTTCACCCCTCGGATCACTCACCAGATCGACAGTCTCGACTTGGTCGAACTCTTGATCCTCAGTGGTTACGGCGTGGGGCTGATGCCGCTCGAACGCAAGACTCGCGAAGGCGTGCGCGTCGAACCACTCGTCGATCCGCCCGTCATCCTCACTGCCTATGCGGTGACGCGTCGCGGCCGATCGTCGTGGCCGCCGCTTCGGCTCGTGTTGGACCGACTCACGGCCTACCGATAACTCACATCCGATCAGCGTCGCCGTCGCGGCGCTGCTGCTTGGCAATTCGACGCTGCTCTTCCGCCCGCTCGCGGCACTGACGCAAGAAGGCTTCGTCCGCCGCCGGATCCTGCGCAACGGCACGTCCCGGGCGCTCGTATTCGCCGTAACCGGTTGGGCCGACGTAACCGCGGGGCGCGTTCTGTCCGCGCCCGACCACCAGCCACAGAACCGATCCCAAAGTAGGAAGGAAGATGATGATCAGAATCCAGACGACCTTGGGTAGGTACTGGATGTAGGCGTCATCTCTCGTGATGGCGTCGACGATGCAGAAAATCCACAGCAACATCGTGATGAGGCCGAACAAGGCATAGGGCACGCTGGCGATTCCTCCCGAGAATAAAAAACCCTCGCCATGCTAACGAAAACAGACCAATTAGTACATTAGATTCTGGCGAATGTTGAACTCGAGCCATCCTCGATACGCATCGACGTCCCATCCACTGACCCGACGCAATTGCTGATGAAGCTGAGGCGAGACGAAAGCGGCAAGTATGCCCGCAGCTTTCTCGAGCGAAATCTCAGGCCTCAACAAGCCATGCTCGGAGAGACCCTCGGCTATCGACATCGCATTGACGGCCGACTGATCCGACGACTCCTCGGATAGTCGACGCATGTCGGCATCCGCACCCGAGGATTCGACCGCGACCATCATCAGAGCGCCTGCACGTTCGAGCAGTCCGATGCCCTGAGCCACGATCTGGGAGACGATCCGGCGAACGTCATCGGGGTCCGAGGCCAGGTTCGGCGCGCCGAGTGGAACCTCTTCGGCATCGAGCGCCGCAGCGAGGGCCGCTTCGAAGATCTCGAGTTTCCCGCCAGGGAAGGCTGTGAACACCGTCCGATCGGCGACGCCGGCCGAGGCGGCAATCTGCTTGACGGTGGCTTTGACATACCCGTCTCGAATAAACAAGGCCGTCGCCGCATCACGAATGAGTTCACGCGTTCGCTGCGCGGAAGCTTCACGCACGCGGGAGTGGTACTGGCGTCTGCCCTCCATTGCGCACACTTTAGCCGCATTCGATGCAACGACCATGCATGGAAAGAATCGTGCAGCTCAGGAGCCTTTTCCGGGGTGATCTATCCAGCCGTCGCTACCGGGAAACACCAACGCCTCGTGGCCATTGTCGTACCTGACCAGATACGGAGGACCGCCGTCCTCGCCGTGCACCTCGAGAACCTCGGCAGTTACCTCCGCCTGCCCCACCACGCGCCCCTGGACGTGGAGACGGTCACCCACTTCGGCATGCATCACTCCTCCTCGCTGCCCGCTCGCGCAGGCGCAGACCAACCACTGACGTTGTTCCCGCCATGCCGACTCGGAAACCCTGGGGCGAGTTGCCGTCGTGAGAAATCGCATATTCACCGAAGGTGACAGCGACGGGTGAACAGTGGTTCACTCATGGGTGAATTCCTGTTCACCATCGCCGCGTGAAGGACCGTCTCTTGGCATTGCACTCGTCTCCGACCACTCGCCATTCAAGTCGGCTCATTACCGCAATTCTCTGTCTTTCCGGCACCGTGGTCGCGCTGCAACAAACGATGGTCATTCCGTTGTTGCCCGATTTCCCGAAGATCCTCGGCGTCAGCGCTGACGACGCCTCCTGGCTCGTCACCGTCACGCTCCTCACGAGTGCCGTCGCCACTCCGATCGTCTCCCGCCTGGCAGACATGTTCGGAAAACGACGCATGATGCTGATCTCGATGACGATGATCGTGGTCGGATCACTGGTCGCGGCGATCGGCGGCAACTTTGTCGCCCTGCTGATCGGACGTGGTCTCCAGGGCTTCGCGATCTCGATGATCCCCGTCGGAATCAGCATCATGCGGGACGAACTGCCCAAGGAGAAGGTGGCGTCGGCAACAGCGTTGATGAGTGCCACTCTCGGAATCGGCAGCGCACTCGGGCTCCCGCTGTCCGGGTTGATCTTCGAGCATCTGGGCTGGCCCGCCATCTTCTGGCTCTCGGCGATCGTGGGCGTCCTGCTGATCATCGCGGTAGCCGTCGTCGTCCCGGAATCGAGTGTTCGTACCCGCGGCAAATTCGACTTCCTGGGCGCGGTCATGCTCTCGACAGCACTCACGGCGATCCTCCTCGCCATCTCCAAGGGCGCCCGTTGGGGATGGACGAGCGAACTGACATTGCTGATGTTCGTCATCGGAATCGTGACTCTCGCATTGTGGTTCCCTTACGAACTCCGCGTCACCCAGCCGATGGTCGATCTACGAACGTCGGCCAAGCGGCCTGTTCTGCTGACCAACGTCGCCTCGATCCTCGTCGGCTTCTCGATGTACGCGAACAACCTCTCCACCACCCAACAACTTCAGATGCCGAAGATCTCCGGCTACGGCTTCGAACTGGGCGTGATGGCGGCCGGACTGTGCATGATTCCGGCAGGCCTCGCGATGGTCTTCTTCGCGCCCGTCTCCGCGAACATCACGAAGCGATTCGGAGCCAAGATCACCCTGATCGTCGGCGGCACGGTGCTCGCGCTCGCCTACATCGCGCGAGTGTTCCTGACCGGTTCGATAGCACTGATCATCATCAGCGCGGCGGTGGTCAGCATCGGAACCGCAATCGCCTACTCCGCGATGCCGATGCTGATCATGCGATCGGTTCCGATTACTGAAACCGCGTCGGCAAACGGCCTCAATTCGCTGCTCCGCTCAGTCGGTACTTCCACGTCCAGCGCGGTGGTTGCCGCCATGCTCACTTCGATGGTCATCCCGTCCGGGCCGGGCGAGGGCCTTCCGTCGATCGACGCCTTCAAGAACATCTTCTGGCTGGCCGCCCTCGCCGCCGTGGCTGCTGCCGCTGCCGCTGCGTTCATTCCTCGCCGCGGCGCAAAACCGGAAGCGGCACTTCGCCCGGTGACCCCGGAAGGGTTCGAGCTTCCCGACGCCGCCGTGTCCGAAACGGAAATTGTGGTTGCCGGTCGTGTGATCCGGGCCGACAGCCGACCGATCCGGCAGGCCGTTGTCACCGTGATGGACATGGAGGGTCGACCGATTGACTGGAGTCGCGCCGACAACGAAGGCAACTTCTCCCTCGCCCTACCCCGGCCCGGCCGGTACCTGGTGGTCACGAGCGCCGACGGTTGGTCCCCGAGATCACAGGTAATCAGCTTCGACAGCGCGCAATCGACGCACACCGTCGAACTCGGTGACCGCCTCACCATCTCCGGCAAGGTCGGAGTCGGCGGCCGAACAACCTCGGGAACCGTCGTCACACTCACGAAACCGACCGGCGAATTCGTCGCATCCACGGTCACCGACGGAACCGGGCACTACGGAATCGCACTTCCCACATCCGGCCGGTACATCCTGACCGCGCTGACCGAGAGCGGACACGGCACATTGGCTCGTCAGATAGCGGTCATCGCGCAGTCCACCGTCGTCGATTTCGACGTACCCGTCGATGCCGAGCCGTTGACGACAGTATGAACGCCAGTATGAGCAACCGAACGCATGGCGATCGGGTATCGAGGTGGAGGCGAGCGACATGAGCAGCGGCGAAGCCAGCATCCTCACAGCAGCGA
This sequence comes from Rhodococcus sp. D-46, assembly GCF_011290655.1. NCBI lineage: Bacteria > Bacillati > Actinomycetota > Actinomycetes > Mycobacteriales > Nocardiaceae > Rhodococcus > Rhodococcus sp. D-46. Next base: position 111,731 of record NZ_JAANTF010000005.1, read on the forward strand.
AAGCCTTGTTCGCGGAACGAGGTTACGCATCGACGACCATCAAGGACATCGCGGTCGCAGCCGGCTACTCCCCTGCCCTGGTCATGAAGATCTACGGCAGCAAAGCTCGGCTGTACTCGGCTGCGATCCCGTCCGCACCTCCGATGGACGAGGATCCGAATGCCGACGCCACCGGAGACATCGGCTGTCAACTGGTCGAGAAACTTGTCGCTCGTAGAGAATCCGATGAAACCGATCCGTGGGCAATGCTCGCAGTACACGTTCACGAGGCGCCAGATCCGGCCGCCGCTCGGGCCGAGATCAAGCAACGATACGTTCACGGGATCGCGCGCCGCATCGGCGACACGGAGCCCGGTTTGGTACGCAGCCAGATCGTCGTCTCACTGCTGCTCGGACTGGCCACCGGCATGCGGACGCTCGAACTCCTCGGTGAGGATTCACTGTCGTCGGAGGATCTGATCCGGCGCTACGGAAGGCTGATTCAAATAGCCGTCGACGAAATCGAACCGGTATCCGAGCACGAATCGTTCATCAGTGACACGGTGGAGGAATGACTACTTACCGATACCTCGACGCCGACCGGAATCTCCTCGAAGAGAAAGATTTCGAAACCGAGCAGGACGCACAGGAATACCGACTCTCCGTCCTCGGTGCCGAACACATCGAGCCCACCGGCGAATGATCCTGTCGATTCCCGGATCGGTCAGGGAGACTTCGCTGCAGTGGTGAGTTCAGCGATCAAGGCTTGAACGCGCCGCTCGATTTCGTCACGGATCGGGCGAACTGCTTCAAGGCCCTGTCCGGCCGGGTCGTCGAGAACCCAGTCTCGGTAACTCTTGCCGGGGAAGATCGGGCACGTGTCGCCGCAGCCCATGGTGATGACGACATCCGAATCCTGGACGGCGTCGACAGTGAGGATCTTCGGAGACTGCGCTGAGATGTCGATACCGCGCTCTGCCATCGCCTCGACCGCTGCCGAATTGACGGTCTCGGCGGGTGCGGATCCGGCGGAACGGACCTCGATGGCGTCGCCTGCGAGATGGCTCAGAAATCCCGCGGCCATCTGAGATCGACCGGCATTGTGGACGCAGACGAACAACACCGATGGTTTGCTCATGACCTCGCTCTTTCTCGACTGGATGAAACCTCTTCGACTGCAAAGCGTTTGCGTAGAGCAAGGGAGACATAGACCAGCCCGACGAGCACCGGTACCTCGATCAGTGGGCCGACGACACCGGCAAGAGCTTGCCCCGAGGTGGCGCCGTAGGTGGCGATGGCTACCGCGATCGCGAGTTCGAAGTTGTTGCCCGCGGCGGTGAACGCCAGGGTCGTGGTGCGTTCATAGCCCAATCCGATTGCGGCGCCGAGGATGTAGCCTCCGCCCCACATGAGCGCGAAGTACGCGAGCAAGGGCAGCGCGATCCGGACGACATCCCAAGGCTGGGAGGTGATCTGTTCGCCCTGCATCGAGAAGAGCACGACGATGGTGAACAGCAGACCGTAGAGCGCCCAGGGGCTGATCTTGGGGATGAACTTGTTGTCGTACCAGTCGCGGCCTTTGGCGCGTTCGCCGAAGAAGCGGGACAGAAAACCTGCCAGCAGCGGGATACCGAGGAAGATCAGAACGGATTTGGCGATCTGCCAGGGCGAGGTGTCGATGGTGGTCTGTTCGAGGCCGAGCCACCCGGGCAGGACCGAGAGGTAGAACCAACCGAGCACGGCGAACATGATCACCTGGAACACCGAATTGATGGCGACCAGCACCGCGGCGGCTTCGCGGTCTCCGCAGGCCAGGTCGTTCCAGATGATCACCATCGCGATGCACCGAGCGAGACCGACGATGATCAAACCGGTTCGGTATTCCGGCAGGTCAGGCAGAAACAGCCAGGCGAGGGCGAACATCAGCGCCGGGCCGAGAACCCAGTTCAGGAACAGGGAGCCGGCGAGGAGTTTCTTGTCCCCGGTGACTGTGTCGAGGCGGTCGTAGCGGACCTTCGCCAGGACCGGGTACATCGTGATCAGCAGACCGAGGGCGATCGGTAGCGAGATGCCGTCGATCTGCACCTTGTCCAGGGCAGTGTTCACACCGGGGATCCAGCGTCCAACCAGCAGGCCGACGACCATGGCCACGCCGATCCAGACCGCCAGATAGCGGTCGAGGGTGGAGAGTTTTCCGACGACTTCGGGGTGTTCGGTGGTGGCAGCGGTGTTGCTCATGCGGTGACCTCAGCGCAAGCGTCCGCGGCACTCACGCTCGCACCTTCTACCAGCAGAACGGCGGAAAGCTGTTGCAGCGCAGCCGGAATAACCCAGTAGTACACCCAGGTCCCGCGTCGTTCACAATCGAGCAGCCCGGCCTGGCGCAACACCTTCAGGTGATGCGAGATAGTCGGCTGAGACAAGTCGAACGAGTCGGAGATGTCGCAGACGCAGGCTTCACCACCCTCGTGACTTGCCACCAAGCTGAGCAAGCGGAGACGAACCGGATCGCCGAGGGCCTTGAACATCCGAGACAAGTCGCCGGCCCAATCCTCGGTCAACGGTTCACGAACGAGCGGGGTGCAGCAAGCCTCGGAGCCCGGCAGCTCTTGATTCGACATTCTTCGATATTGACAGATATCGAATCAACGCGCAATCGGGCATCCGGTCAGCCGGATCCCGGACTCATCCCTCGGCGATCGCCGTTCGACGCTCGAGCAGAACAGTGTCGCGCCACACGCCGTCGAGTTCGGCAATCTTCTCGCGAAGGCCGACCGTTCGAAACCCGGCCGAATGATGGAGCGAGATGGAGGCACGGTTCTCCGGGAACATCGACGTCTGCAGAGTCCAGAGTCCGTCGGCGTCGGCGGCCATGACTTGCTTGCGCAACAACGCCTTTCCGACGCCACGACCACGCATGCCGTCCGCAACGTACACGGAGTTCTCGGCAACCCCGCGGTAGCAGTCACGCTCGGAAACCGGACTCAACGCAGCCCATCCGACAACAACACCCCCGATAGTCGCCACCCATCGATGCTGCGGCAGCCACCGTTCGTGGAGATGCTCACGCGAGGGGACCTCAGCGGCAAAGGTGGCATTTCGGGTGTCGATACCCTCGCCGTAAATACGGCGAACCGCATCCCAGTCATCGTCGATCATGGCCCGGACAGAGACATCGTCGGGCAGATCACTCGGGCAGCACGGACGCGGAGCAAGGACTCCCATCACCACATCCGCCGCCTGCGGCAAGGCAACGCAACACGTCGGACTCATCGCGACGACCGTGCTCGTCCCTTCCTTACGCATGGTCACAAAACCCACATCGGCGAGCTTGCGCAGGTGGTGCGACACCGTCGGTTGCCCGATCCCCAACGCCTCGGCGAGCGCTCCGACGGTAATACCACCGACCGCGCTCGCTACCCGGTGAAGCAATCGGACGCGCATCGGCTCGGCAAGGCAGGCGAACCACTGCGCGTAGGTATCGGCATCGCCCTGCGCGAGGACGGAAGAACGGATCTGATCCGAGTCCGAATCTCCGACTCGCACCGTCGGAGTCTGCAGCGAAGTCATCTCTCCACTATATCGACAGCTGTCGATGGTTGCCTACATTGATGATCGTCGATACAGTTCCCCGTAGATCGATAATCGTCGATGAAAGGCGCGAAAATGAACCCCCTACCCGTTGTCGTGATCGGGGCCGGCCCGATCGGCCTGGCAGCCGCGGCAGAACTGCGCGAGCGCGGACTCACACCCCTTGTATTCGAGCGCGGAACCACAGCCGGTGCTGCGATCTCCGAGTGGAATCACGTTCGACTGTTCTCCCGGTGGTCCGAACTCGTCTCCCCCGCCGCGCGGCGGCTCCTCGACCAGAATGGATGGAGCTCACCCGACGGGCAGACCTATCCGACCGGCCGGCAATGGCGCGAGCTCTACCTCGAACCACTCGCCTCGGCCCTCGCCGACCTGGTCCAGTTCGACACCGAGGTGATCGGCGTAGCTCGACGCGGACGTGACCTGGTCGTCGACGCCGGACGCGACAGCGAACCCCTCTCGATTCACCTGCGGCGCCGGGACGGAACCGAGGATCGGATGTTCGCCCAGGCCGTTGTGGATGCGTCCGGCACCTGGGGCACCCCCAACCCGCTCGGTGGTGAAGGTCTTCCTGCACTCGGCGAAGGCGCTGTGGGTACTGCGATCCGGTACCGGGTTCCTGATCTCGACGATCCGGCTGTGCGGGCACAGTTCGCCGGAAAACACACGGTCATCGCAGGTAGTGGCCACTCCGCGCTGACGGCGATCGTTGCGCTGTCAGGGTTGGCGGAGCAGGCTCCGAGCACCCGCATCACCTGGGCGGTCCGCCGAGGAAACATCGGCTCTGCATTCGGAGGCGGCGACGCTGACGAACTGCCCGCGCGCGGCGCCCTGGGATTGCGCGCAAAGAAGGCCGTCGAGGATGGCCTGTTGAGAGTCGTCACCGGCTTCCGCACCGCAGACGTGACAACTACCCCTTCGGGACAACTCATACTTGCCTCCGATGCGGGTGATCGCATCGAGAACGTGGACAACGTCATAGCGCTGACCGGCTTCCGCCCCGATCTGTCCTGGCTCTCGGAAATTCGACTCGGCCTCGACCCGGTCTTACAAGCACCGGTCGAGCTTGCTCCGCTGATCGATCCGAACGTCCACTCGTGCGGCACCGTTTACCCGCATGGCGCGAAGGAGCTTCGCCATCCGGAGCCGGGGGTGTACTTGGCAGGAATGAAAAGCTACGGCCGAGCACCCACCTTCCTGGCGATGACCGGCTACGAGCAGGTTCGCAGCATCGCGGCCGAGCTCGCCGGCGATCACGAAGCAGCGGCCCGCGTCGAGTTGATCCTTCCGGAGACCGGAGTCTGCGGCGGCGCAGGTATTTTCGACGAACCTGACACAGCAGAAACCGACACAGGGAAAGCCGAGGGCGGATGCTGCAGCGCCCCCGCTCCGAAACTGATCACGCTGTCTGCACCGTCCGGCAACACCTGCGGATAGAAACAGTCCTTGACGACGGAACCAGCCCGCCGGGCTGCCACATCCGGCCGAACAAGGCATGCTGATCGTGTGCATACTTTCGAGGTCTGGGCGCCCACACCGGAATCGGTCCGGGTCGAAGTCGACGGCATCACGCACGAGATGGACCGGACCGACGACGGGTGGTGGCGCGCCGAGGTCGACTGCGACAACCGCGCTCGCTACGGCTTTGTCGTCGACGGTGAAACACTCCCGGATCCGCGTTCACCACGCCAGCCCGAAGGCGTGCACCTTCGCTCCCAGTTGCATCAGCTCGACGAGGCGTCCTGGACCGACTCTCAGTGGACCGGACGACAACTCCCAGGATCATCGGTCTACGAACTGCACATCGGAACGTTCACCCCCGAAGGAACATTCGACGCCGCGATCGAACGTCTCGATCACCTGGTAGACCTCGGCGTCGGCTTCGTGGAAATCATGCCGGTCAACGGCTTCAACGGAACTCACAACTGGGGCTACGACGGTGTGCTCTGGTACACGGTCCACGAGATCTACGGTGGCCCGGACGGATTGCAACGCTTGGTGAATGCGGCCCACGAACGCGGACTCGGCGTGATTCTTGACGTGGTCTACAACCACCTGGGCCCGTCGGGCAACTACCTCGAAAAGTTCGGCCCCTACATTGCCGATGGAGCGAACACCTGGGGCCGAACGATCAACATCGGCGGTCCGCAGTCGGGCGAGGTTCGCGAGTACATCATCGGGAATGCCCTGCGATGGATGCGCGATTTCCACATCGACGGTCTACGCCTCGACGCCGTCCACGCGTTGGTCGATCACACCGGAACGCACATCCTCGAGGAACTCGCCGTCCGAACGGAAACACTGTCGGCCCATCTGGGCCGACCGCTCACGTTGATTGCCGAAAGTGATCTCAACGACGCCACTCTGATCACGCCACGAGCGGCCGGCGGGTTCGGCTTGGACGCGCAGTGGGACGACGACATCCACCACACGATTCACACGGCCGTGTCCGGCGAACGCCAGGGTTATTACGCCGACTTCGGATCCTTGGAATCCCTTGCAAATACATTGCGGCGCGGTTTCTTCCACGCCGGAACGTATTCCTCGTTCCGTGGACGGGTTCACGGCCGGCCGATCGACATCACGCATCAGCCCGCCAGCGCCCTGCTCGCATACACGTGCACCCACGATCAGATCGGCAACCGCGCGATCGGGGACCGCCCGAGCGCCTATCTGACGCCAGGACAATTGGCGATCAAGGCGGCGCTGGTCCTGCTATCGCCGTACACGCCGATGCTGTTCATGGGCGAGGAATGGGGAGCGACCACGCCGTTCCAGTTCTTCACCTCGCATCCGGAACCGGAACTCGGCGAGGCCACTGCCAAAGGCCGCAAAGCGGAGTTCGCGGCGCACGGCTGGAACAGTGACGACATTCCGGATCCGCAAGACCCACAGACATTTCTGCGATCGAAACTGGACTGGGACGAGCGAGACGACGAGACACGCGCTCGCGTCCTGGCCTGCTATCGCGATCTACTTGCCCTGCGCAGGAAGCGAATCGAGATCACCGACCCTTGGCTGGGGCACCTGCACGTCGACTACGACGAGGACGACCAGTGGATCACCCTGCGCCGCGGCGCATTACAGATCGTGTGCAATCTGGGAACGGACGCGGCCTCGGTCCCGGCCGGCGGAACCCCCATCCTCTGGTGGGATCCGCCGACACAGGACGAGACCGCGTTCGCAACAGTGGTGCCGGGGCACTCGTTCGTCGTACTCGAAAGCTGACTAACTCTCGAGATTCCGGTATTAACGCTTCGCGTTCTCTGGTGTACTCCGCAGCATCCTCAACACCAATGCGGCACTGACGAACAGAACCAAAGCTGTTGCACCGGCAGCAACGTGCATACCGTCGACAAACGCCGACTTCGCGGAATCGGCAAGCACCGAACCGAGTTCACCAGGTAGGTACGTTGCTTCCTGCAGGGCACCGCCGAGTGTGCCCTGTGCAGCGTGCACCTGATCTGCTTCGAGCATCGAGGTGTCGATTCCCTTGCGGAAGATCGCCATCACCACGCTGCCCAGGATCGCCACGCCGAGCGCGATGCCGAGTTCGTACGCGGTCTCCGACACAGCGGACGCAGCGCCGGCGCGTTCGGGTTCCACCGAGCTGACCACGAGATCCGATGTCAACGTCAACGCGACACCGACACCAGCACCGGCCAGACCGAAGCCGATCACGAACATCAACGGGCCGCTGTCGACGCCGAGCGCGAGCAGCATCGCAGCACCGATACCGGCAACCGCGAGGCCCGCGCTGAGCACGTGAGACACCGACCATCGGCGAATCAACCAGGCCGCCGCAACCGCGGTGAATGCGCTGAGCAACATACCCGGGAGCATCAGCAGGCCGGCGTCGAGCGCCGAGTTACCGAGCACCAACTGCAGGTACTGCGAGCCGAAGAACAGGACACCTGCCAGCGCGAAGATCGAGAGCAGGTTGGTGATGACGGCGGTGGAGAACGACGCGTTGGCAAACAGCTTCAGATCCAACATCGGATCCTTCAGCATCCGCTGACGACGCACGAACACGTAACCCGCCGCGAGACCAACAAGGCCGATCACCAGCAACGTGATGCTGACGCCGTGCACCACGGATTCCTTGACCGCGTACACCAGCGGCAACATGGTCGCCATCGACAGACCAGCGCTGATGAGGTCGAATCGACCCGGATTGGGGTCTTTCGACTCCGGGATCAGGATCGGGCCGAGTACAACCAGCGCGATCATGACCGGAATGTTGATCAAGAAGACCGAACCCCACCAGAAGTGCTCGAGCAACCAACCACCGACCAAAGGGCCTGCCGCTGTACCGCCACCGGCCATCGCGCCCCAGACACCGATTGCCTCGGTGCGCTGACGCGGGTTGACGAAGATCGTGCGGATCAGACCGAGGGTGGCAGGCATCAGCGTTGCGCCGGAAATACCCTGCAGCACGCGGGCGGCAATGAGCATCTCGGGACTGACAGCGAGAGCGGCGATGATCGAGGCGAGACCGAAGCCGACTGCGCCGATCAGGAGCAGTTTTCGCCTACCGATCCGGTCACCGAGCGTACCCATGGTGATGAGCAGACCGGCGAGCACGAACGAATAGACGTCGATGATCCACAGCAACTGCGTGCTGCTCGGCTCGAGGTCGGCGCTGATGAACGGAAGCGCAAGATCGAGCACCGTGCCGTCGACTGCGATGAGCAACACAGCAAAGGCAAGGACTATCAAGCCCGCCCAGTCACGCTTTGTCGCCCGAACCTCGTCGGGATTGATTGCAGACGTCTGATCTGCCGACACTGACATTGCTCCCCTGCGACTTTCTCTGAGTTCTTTCGAAAAGATTTCACTGAACCGTCCAGCCGGTACAGTAGGTCTACGGTAACAGTGAACCGTCCAAGCGGTAAAGTTATTTCCGGGTAGGGTCACATCACATGGCTGCCGACACTCGCGATCGAATTCTCGACGCACTGGAGAAGCTGCTGCTGGTCAGCGGCGTTGCCCAAGTCACGCTCGAAGGCGTTGCCGCCGAAGCCGGGGTTTCCAAGGGCGGACTTCTCTATCACTTCCCCAGCAAGGAAGCCCTCCTCGCGGCGATGGTCCGCAGACTCGGGGAACGCTCGGATCAGCAACTCGACGACGCCGTAGCCGGCGGTACGACGGTCACCGAGTTCTATCTGCAGATCCCCGATGCGAACGAAAGCGAAGAACTCTCACTCTTCCGGTCGATCATCGCGGCACTGAGAACAGTCGATGGACAACACGACGAAATCCAGAAAGCCGTCACACATGTGATGCGGAGCTGGGACAAGGGCCTTCAGACCGAGATCGCCGACCCTGTGCAGGCCGAGATCATCCGACTCGTCGGCGACGGCCTGTATCTGGCGGCCATGCTCGGGCTCCCCCAGCCGGATCCCGAATTGCATCGACAGGTGGTCGAGCGACTGCGGCCCTGACCGGGGGCGTCTCTTACGTCAGATAGCGGTACGCCGGGCTTCCCGGCTCGAGCCTCTCGGACTGCATCGGCGCGCGCTCCATCCGCTCGAGTAACGCCGCCAACCCGTCGGCGGAACCGAGTTCGATACCCACCAACGCGGCACCCGTCTCGCGATTGTTTCGCTTGACGTACTCGAACAGCGCGATGTCGTCGTCCGGCCCGAGCACGTCCGAGAGGAAGCGACGGAGCGCTCCCGGTTCCTGCGGAAAGTCGACCAGGAAGTAGTGCTTGAGCCCGAGGTGAACGAGCGAACGCTCGAGAATTTCGCCGTAACGAGAGACGTCGTTGTTGCCACCGGAGATCAGGCACACGACGGTCGAGCCCGGCTCGAACGTCAGATTCTGCAGTGCCGCAACGGAAAGCGCACCTGCAGGTTCGGCGATGATGCCCTCGCTCTGATACAGCTCGAGCATCGCCGTGCAGATAGCGCCCTCGTCGATCTGATTGACGACAAACGATCCCGAACCGGACCGCGTCTGAAGTTGACGAGCCACGAGCGGCAACGACGCGTGCGACACGACGGCGGCACCCAGACGTGAAACGACCTCGTAGGGGACATCGCCGATCCTCTTGACCGCTGCTCCGTCGACAAATGGATCGACGTCGGGAAGAGTCACCGGGCCTCCGGCAACAAGAGCGGCCGTCATGGACGCCGCGCCGGACGGCTCGATCCCGACGATCGACGTCTTGGGCGATCGCTCGTGCAGGTAGGTGGCGATGCCCGCAATGCAACCGCCGCCTCCGACCGGCACGACGATCGTGTCGAGAGGGGCGTCCAATTGCGTGAGAATCTCCGCTGCGATGGTTCCTTGCCCCGCAGCGGTGCGCACGTCGTCGAACGGCGGAACCATGGTTGCGCCGGTTTCGGCTACGTCCTCGGCGGCCGCAGCAGCGGCGGCGTCATAGGTCTCACCGATCATGAACAGTTCGACAAACGCTCCACCGTGCGCGCGGATGCGATCACGCTTCTGCTTGGGGGTATTGGCCGGAACGTAGATCCGACCCTTGATCTGCATCGTTCGGCACGCGAAAGCAACACCCTGCGCATGGTTACCGGCACTGGCAGTCACTACGCCGGCACCGCGTTCGGCCTCGTTGAGCTGAGCGATCAGGTTGTACGCTCCACGAATCTTGTACGAACGAACGCCCTGGAGGTCCTCGCGCTTGAGGTACACGTGTGCCCCGGTCAACGCCGAAAGACGGTCGCTGTACTGCAGAGGTGTCGCCGCAATGACGTGCTGAATTCGCTCGATGGCCGCGTCGATCTCCTGCGCGTCGAGCGCGGGGACGGTGGACTTCGTTACTACGACATCGGGCGAGTTAGACACCCCGCCATTTTCGCACGTCGGAGATCAACCTTCCCACCACCCCGCCCCGCATGGTCTGCGAGGCAGGGTGGCGGTAGGTCAGCCGCGAGGATCCAACTGTGAGGGACGTGGCACGTTCCGCAGATTCGACTTGGCCATCTGTACTGCCTCGCCGACGCCGCCGTTCATCACCATCTTCGACATCGCCAAAGCGAAGCCCTTCATCTGACCACCGGTGATGGTGGGCGGCAACGACAATGCCAGCGGATCGGTCACCAGATCAACCAAGGCCGGACCGTCGTGATCGAGCGCGGCGCGTAGGCCCGCTTCGATATCCGCGGGATTCTCGATTCGGCGCGAAAAGATACCGAGCGCAGCAGCAACCGCCGCGTAGTCGACCGCGGGCACGTCGACCCCGAAATCCGGAAGGCCGTCGACCAGCATCTCGAGCTTGACCATTCCGAGCGTCGAGTTGTTGAACACCACGATCTTGACCGGCAACTTGTACATCGCGACGGTGACCAACTCACCGAGCAGCATCGACAATCCACCGTCGCCCGACACCGAGATGACCTGACGCCCCGGACTCGACCATGCAGCACCCATCGCGTGTGGGAGCGCATTGGACATCGATCCGTGCAGCGCCGAGGAGATGAAGCGTCTCGATCCGTTCGGATTGAGATAGCGCGCCGTCCACACGTTGCACATCCCGGTGTCGGCGGTGAAGATTGCGTCGTCGGCTGCCAGATCGTCCAAGATCGATGCCGCATACTCGGGGTGAATCGGCGTGCGCTGCTTGACCGGATCCGTGTATGCACCAACCACTTTGGTCATCAGAGTGTTGTGCTTGGCGAGCGTGTCCTCCAGGAACCCGCGGTCGGTCTTTCGATCGAGCTGCGGAATCAGTGCGCTCAAGGTGCTCGCGACGTCGCCGTGCACAGCCAGGTCCAGGCTGGTTCGACGCCCCAACCGCTCGGCCGCGATGTCGATCTGAGCAGTGCGAACGTCGTCGGGCAAGAACTGATCGTAGGGAAAGTCCGTACCGATCAGGAGCAGGAGATCGGCGCCGTGGATACCGTCGTGCGCCGCACCGTAACCGAGCAATCCGGTCATCCCGACGTCGTATGGATTGTCGTACTGGATCCATTCCTTGCCACGCAGTGAATGCCCGATGGGAGCGCCGACGGTTTCGGCCAACGCCAGAACCTCCGCGCGCGCATCTCGCACGCCCGCGCCGGCGAAGATCGCAACCTTACGCGAGCCGTTGATCACATCTGCCAACGCCTTGACGTCACCGGCATCCGGAACGACTGTCGGCCTTCGGGTTTCGACGAGCGTCGGCGGGGTGCCTTCTGCCGGACAATCGGCGATGTCCCCGGGAAGCACGATCACCGAGACGCCGTTTCGAGCCACCGAATGCTGAATCGCCGACTGCACCACGCGAGGTGATTGGACTGCCGTGCTGACGAGTTCGGTGTAACTCGAACATTCGATGAAGATCCGCTCGGGATGCGTTTCCTGAAAGTAGCCCATTCCGATCTGGGCGCTGGGGATGTGTGAGGCGATCGCGAGGACCGGCGCGCCCGAACGATGAGCGTCGTACAGGCCGTTGATCAGGTGAAGGTTTCCGGGACCGCAGGATCCGGCACACACTGCGAGTTTTCCGGTGATCTGGGCATCCGCTGCGGCCGCAAAGGCGGCTGCTTCCTCATGCCGGACGTGTATCCAATCGATTCCGCCCTTCTCGGAACCACCGGTGCGACGAACCGCATCGACGATGGGATTGAGACTGTCACCGACAATGCCGTAGATCCGACTGACACCCGCGTCAACGAGCTGCTGAACCAATTGATCTGCAACGGTTTTCGGACTCATCAGACCTCCATGACACACTCCCGGGAGTCGGGATCGCCGACCCCCGGGAGTGACGATTTACTTGTGATTGATGCAGCGCTTCTTGTGGAATGCGGGGTTACTTGGGTTCGAGCACGAACACCGGAATCTCACGATCGGTCTTCGTCTGATAATCGGCGTAGTCGGGGTACGCAGCGACAGCGCGCTCCCACCAGACCGCCTTCTCGTCGCCGGTGACTTCCCGAGCAACCAGGTCGAAGACCTGCGTCGCGTCACGCAGCGTGACGTGCGGGTCGGCTTTGACGTTGTAGTACCAGACCGGATTCTTCGGGGCGCCACCGAGCGAAGCCACAACGGCATACGAACCGTCGTGCTCGACCCGCATCAGCGGCGTCTTCCTGACCTTGCCGGACTTTGCGCCGATGGTCGTGAGAACGACGACGGGCATGCCGTTCATGTCGTTTCCCTCGGTGCCACCGGAGTTCTCGATGCGTGCGACCTGATCGGCGGCCCACGACGCTGGACTGGGTTCGTACTCACCTGTGATTGGCATGTGTACCAGTGAACACCCACTCGAGCACCTTGGCCACCGAACCACGCCGACCAGGCCTGTCGCCCGCGCACTCCCCTGGTTGATCGATTAAGTGAGCTGCCGATCAATAAAGTTCGCTTGCCCGAACTCTCATCTCTGGCTACTCTGAAACCACAGCTTCGAACAGCCGTATCGGAAAGGGACGAGATGACCACCGCAGATATCTCCACTCGCGAATCACGCCCCTCCCCCGACTATTGCGTCGATCTGGCCGGAACTCGGTGGCCGCTGTACAAGATCGAAGCTCTCGTGGTCGGGTTCGTGCTGTTCGTCGTCGCCGGTGCCGTCACGCAGTCGATGCAGGTGGCCGTACTGACTGCCGCAACGGCCGCTGTAGTCACGTGGTGGGTACGGCGCGTGCACTACTCACGCACCACCTGATCACCGCACTCCCCCGAACTCCCGCGAACCACGAAGGGACCTTGCTGCATCAGCAGCAAGGTCCCTTCGTTCGGTTCAGGTCCGCTCGGCGGTCAGACCGTCAGGCAACTCGGTCCGAGCAATGCCTTCAGGTCGCCCATCAGTGCCGAGGACGGTTCGACCCGAAGGACGTCGTCGACCTTCCACAAGCTGATATCGGTTCCACCGATCAGCCGAACGTGAACGTCGGATGTTCCGGGGTGCCTGGTCAGCACCTGCTTGAGAGCACTGAGCTTGTCCTTGGTGCATTGGCGAAGCGGCAGCGAGACCGACAGGGGACGCGCGACCCCGATCGCCGAAATATCAGGCACCGCAAGGTCGTTGCCGATCAGCGACATCCGATCGTCTCGGATCGAAACGCGAGCCTTGACCAACACGATGGCATCCTCGGCGATGTCCATCCCGTAAACGGCGTACGCCTGCGGGAAGAACAGCACCTCGATTCCACCCACGAGATCTTCGAGCTGCACGATGCACCAGGTCAGACCGTTCTTGTTGACCCGGCGGTCCACCGAGGCAATGATGCCGCCGAGAGTTACCTGGGCACCGTCCTGAACGCCGCCTTCGAGTATCGCAGCGATGGACGTGTCGGACTGCTGGCGAAGAATGTGCTCGACACCGTTGAGCGGGTGACCGGAAACGTACAGCCCCAGCATCTCTCGTTCGAGTGCCAGGCGATGCTTGGAGTCCCACTCCTCCTCGGGAATCTTGACGTCGAACACCGAGGTGATCGACTCGTCCGCCTCGGCACCGCCGAAGAGGTCGAACTGTCCGATCGCCTCTGCCTTCTTGGTGCTCATCACGGAATCGATGGCGTCGGCATGAACCAACATCAGGCCCTTGCGCGGGTGACCCAACGAGTCGAAAGCACCGGCCTTGATGAGAGATTCGGTGACCTTCTTGTTGCAAGCCATCGCGTCGATCTTGCCGAGATAGTCGGAGAAATCGGTGAACTTCGATTTCTCGGTGCGCGCCTTGATGATCGAAGCGACGACGTTGGCGCCGACGTTGCGCACCGACCCCATACCGAAACGGATGTCGTCGCCGACGGTCGCGAAGTCGACGCGTGACTCGTTGACGTCCGGTGGGAGAACGGTGATGCCCAACTTGCGGCAGTCGGCGAGGTAGATCGCGGACTTGTCCTTGTCGTCACCGACGGAGGTCAGCAGACCCGCCATGTACTCGGCCGGGTAGTTCGCCTTGAGGTACGCAGTCCAGTACGACACGAGTCCGTAGCCGGCGGAGTGCGACTTGTTGAACGCGTACCCGGCGAAGGGAAGGACCGTGTCCCACAGCGCCTTGATGGCGGCTTCGCTGAAGTTGTTGTCCAACATGCCCTGCCGGAAGCCGGCGTAGGCCTTTTCCAGCTCGGACAGCTTCTTCTTACCCATGGCGCGACGCAGCAAGTCGGCCTGACCCAGGGTGTAACCGGCCACCTTCTGCGCCAGTTGCATGATCTGCTCCTGGTAGATGATCAGGCCGTATGTCTCCGAGAGGATCTCCGCTAGCGGCTCCTCCAGCTCGGGGTGAATCGGCTTGACGTCTTCCAAGGCGTTCTTGCGCTTGGCGTACGAGATGTGGGCGTCCACACCCATCGGTCCCGGTCGATACAGCGCCAATGCGGCGACGATGTCGCCGAATCCGGTGGGCTGCATCAGTTTCAGCAACTCGCGCATACCGCCGCCGTCGAGCTGGAACACACCGAGAGTGTCGCCGCGGGCGAGCAGTTCGTATGTTGCCGCATCGTCCATCGGCAACGTGTCGAGGTCGAGGTCGATGCCGCGGTTGGCTTTGATGTTCTCGAGCGTGTCGCCGATAACCGTGAGGTTTCGCAGACCGAGGAAGTCCATCTTGAGCAGACCGATGGCTTCACACGAGGGGTAGTCCCACCCGGTGATGATGGCGCCGTCCTGGGCGCGCTTCCAGACCGGGATTGCGTCGGTGAGCGGTTCGGACGACATGATGACCGCGCAGGCGTGCACACCGGCGTTGCGGATCAGCCCTTCCAGACCCACCGCGGTCTTGTAGATCTTCGCGACGTCCGGGCTGGAGTCGATGAGCGCTCGAACCTCGACTGCCTCCTTGTACCGCTCGTGCTTCGGGTCGGTGATACCGGAAACCGAGATGTCCTTGGCCATGATGGGCGGCGGGAGCGCCTTGGTGATCTGATCGGCGATGGCAAAGCCCGGCTTGCCGAACTGGACGCGAGCCGAGTCCTTGATGGCAGCCTTGGTCTTGATGGTGCCGAAGGTGATGACCTGGGCGACCTTGTCGTTGCCCCACTTGTCCGTCGCGTAGCGAACCATCTCGCCGCGACGGCGATCATCGAAGTCGATATCGATATCGGGCATGGACACACGCTCGGGGTTGAGGAATCGCTCGAACAGCAACCCGTACGGGATGGGGTCGATGTTGGTGATACCCATCGCGTAGGCCACCAACGAACCGGCAGCCGATCCACGGCCGGGCCCGACACGGATCCCGACGTCCTTGGCGTGGTTGATCAGGTCGCCGACCACGAGGAAGTAGGCCGGGAAGCCCATTTCGTTGATGACGCCGATCTCGTAGTCGGCGCGGGCGAGGTACTCCTGCGGCGGTCCGCTCGGGAAGCGGCGATCGAGTCCGCGCATCACCTCGGCGCGCAGGAAGGTCTGCTGCGTGTGTCCCTCCGGGACCGGGAAGATCGGCATGCGGTCGTGGAACGCCCACACGTCCTCGTACGACTGCACACGCTCGCCGATGGCAACGGTGTTGTCGCATGCCCCCGGTACCTCGTTGTCCCAGATGGCGCGCATCTCGGCAGCGGACTTGAGGTAGTAGCCGTCGCCGTCGAACTTGAAGCGAGTGGGGTCGGAGAGCGTCTTGCCGGTCTGAATGCAGAGCAGCGCCTCGTGATTCTCGGCGGCGTCCTTGGTGACGTAATGGCAGTCGTTGGTGGCAAGTGGCGGAATACCGAGTTGCTTGCCGATGTCGAGCAGACCCTCTCGCACACGGCGCTCGATCGAGAGACCGTGATCCATCAGTTCGAGGAAGAAGTTGTCCGGGCCCCAGATCTCCTGCCACTTCGCGGCAGCTTCGAGAGCCTCGCGATCGTGACCGAGACGAAGGCGGGTCTGGATCTCACCGGACGGGCAACCCGTGGTCGCGATGATGCCCTCGGCGTGCGCGGCGATGAGCTCCTCGTCCATCCGTGGCCATTTACCGAGCTGGCCCTCGATGGACGCGAGCGACGACAGCTTGAAGAGGTTGCGGAGTCCGGTCGCGTTCTCGGCCACCATCGTCATGTGGGTGTACGCACCGCTACCGGAGACGTCGTCGGACTTCTGGCTGCGATCGCCCCACAGAACTCGCTTGGTGTTGAAGCGAGACTCGGGTGCGATGTAGGCCTCGATGCCGATGATCGGCTTGATGCCGGCGCTCTTTGCCTCGTTGTAGAACTGGCTGGCGCCGTACATGTTTCCGTGGTCGGTCATGCCGACTGCGGTCATTTCGAGACGAGCGGCCTCCTCGAACATGGCGCCGACCTTGGCCGCACCGTCGAGCATCGAGTACTCGGTGTGATTGTGAAGATGTACGAACGAGTCAGCCACGTGCGCCTCTCTGAAGGTCTGGGAGCGAGATCGAGTGTATGCCGCGCTGCCGACACGACCGGCGACCGACGTAGCGGAGTCGCCGTGCGCCGCCTCCGGTCACGTGACCGGAACCTCGGGTTCGGCGCTCGACCTCACCGAACGCCGCGAACGTCGACCGGCGACGAAGGTGTCTGTCGTGAAGATCACCAGTGCAGCCCAGATCAGAACGAAGCCGATCCACCGTGACGCCGGCATGTCCTCGTGCATGACGGCCACACCCCACGCCATCTGGAGCGCCGGGGTGAGGTACTGCAGCATGCCCATCGTCGCCAACGGAACTCTCTGAGCGGCGACGCCGAACAGGAGCAGCGGCAGCGCGGTGACCGGGCCGGCGGCAAGCAGCAACAGGCTGTGCCCGGTACCGCTGCTGATGAATGCACCGGCCCCGGTCAGGCCGAGAAACACGAGGTAGCCGACCGCGAACGGTGCGGCAACGACTCCCTCGGCAGTCAAACTGGTTCGAGGATCGAGCGGAACCACCTTCTTGACCAACCCATAGGTGGCAAACGAGCCGGCGAGCAGCAAAGCGACGATCGGAGGTTTCCCGAAGTCGACCGTGATCACCACAACTGCCGTGGCAGCGAGAACGAGCGCGGCGATCTGGGCGGGACGCAATCGTTCGCGGAAGATCACGACGCCGAGCAGAACGGTGACCAGCGGGTTGATGAAGTACCCGAGAGCCGCCTCCACGACGCGGCCTGACACCACGGCATAGATGTACGTCCCCCAGTTCACGGCGATCGCCGCTGACGCCGCGGTCACCAGCAGCCAGGTGCGTGCGCTGATTCCGCGAAGCGATCCGAGGCGGCCGGCAAAGGCCAACACGATCAGCATCAACAGAAGGGTCCACACCACCCGGTGCGCCAGGATCTCGACCGGATCGGCGAAGTCGAGTAGCCCGAAGAATGCCGGGAACGTTCCCCACAACAGGAAAGCCGCCACACCGTAGAAGATCCCCGAGGACGAACGGGACTCAGCGCGTTCGTCCTTGTTCACAGAACCGGAGTTCACGGGACCGGACCATCGTCGGGGCCGGGAGCAACGACGTCCACGTACTCCGGCAGCAAGGGACGGACGGCTGCCAACCACGGCGAGGCGTCGGACGGCAACGCTTCCACTGCACGGACGTTCGAGTCATGTTCGATCGCTTCGAGTCCTTCGGGAGTCGCTCGCACCAGCACGCCCACTGCGCAGGCGCACCCGGCGGACAATTGCTTCGCCGACGCGAGCGCCACCTGTTGCTGACGATCGGTGTCGCCGCCGAGCGAGACCAGTCGCGTGGCTGCAACCCCGGGCGATCTGCGCACTGATTCGTCGTTGTCGGGAACGGGCACCGACATGAGCGGCGTCTGGACGCGCTCGATCGGAACTCGGAACATGACCCTGGACACGCGAACGCCTGAGACCTCAGCGCCCGGCATCTGAACACTGCTGGTCGTCGTCATGACCTCGTCGACGGTGAGTGCCTTCGTGAACGAGACCAACGCCCACACCGGCCCGTCGACCGACGCAACAGAATCTCGCGCTCGGTCGAGGTAGTCCGGGACAGCTTCCCCACTGTCCGGACCCAGAGTGTCCGTCCGGATCGGCGGGGTCGGCACGGGATTCGCGAACCCCACGCCCACCACCGCCGCCACACCGACCACCACCGCGACGACGGCGGGCGCGGGGGTAAGCCCGCGCGGTGTCATGAGGACCGGAGAACTTCGAGTGCGTGTTCGAGATCCTTCGGGTACTTGCTCTTGATCTCGACCCAGCGACCGTCCGCCGGATGTGCGAATCCAAGAGACACGGCGTGCAGCCACTGGCGCTCGAGGCCGAGCCTTTCGGCAAGTCGAGGGTCCGCGCCGTAAGTCAGGTCGCCGCAGCACGGATGGCGCAACGCCGAAAAGTGGACACGGATCTGGTGTGTGCGACCGGTTTCGAGGTGCACGTCCAGCAGACTCGCTGCCTGGAACGCCTCGATGGTGTCGTAGTGCGTGACGCTGGGCTTGCCGTCGGCCGTGACCGTGAATCGCCAGTCGTTCCCGTGATGGCGTCCGATGGGCGCGTCGATCGTTCCGCTGCTCGGGTCGGGGTGTCCCTGCACGAGAGCGTGGTAGCGCTTGTCGATGGTCCGCTGCTTGAAAGCGCGCTTGAGCAACGTGTACGCGCGCTCGGATGTGGCAACCACCATGACACCCGACGTTCCGACGTCCAGGCGGTGGACGATGCCCTGACGCTCGTGGGCACCGGACGTCGAGATGCGGAAACCGGCCGCGGCAAGTCCGCCGATGACGGTCGGTCCCGTCCACCCGACGCTGGCGTGCGCGGCAACTCCGACGGGCTTGTCGACTGCCACGACGTCGTCGTCGGCGTAGAGAATCTCCATTCCCTCGACCGGTGTCGCTTCGATGGTCAGGGGCCGCCGCGGTTCGGGCAGGACTACCTCGAGCCACGACCCTGCGGTCAGACGATCGGACTTGCCGACGGCCACACCGTCGACGAGTACCGAGCCTTCTTCCGCGAGTGTCGCGACCACGGTGCGCGAGAGTCCGAGAAGGCGCGCGAGGCCGGCATCGACGCGCATGGCATCGAGACCGTCGGGCACGGGCATCGAACGGGATTCCCTCACTTGGTTTCTCCCTCGGCTGCAGCCTTCGATTCGGTGAGCTTCTTGTCGTCCGCCTTGTGATCACGCAGGCGTTCACCGTTGGGTTCGAAGCCGAACAGTGTCAGGACGACGAGCAGAATCGCGCCACAGACGATCGCGGAATCCGCGATGTTGAACACCGGCCACCAGCCGACGGAGACGAAATCCACCACATGTCCGCGCATGATTCCGGGAGAGCGGAAGAATCGGTCGACGAGGTTACCCAGCGCGCCGCCGAGAACGAGGCCGAGACCGAGCGCCCACCACGGTGATCGGAGCGTGCGACCGATCTTGATCACACCGATGACCACACCGATTGCGACGAGAGTGAGGATCCACGTCATCGACGTCGCCATCGAGAACGCTGCCCCCGGATTGCGCACCATCGTGAATGTGACCACGTCACCGATGATTTCGATCGGCTGCCCCGGTTTGACCGCGGCGACTGCCCACACCTTCGTGAGAATGTCCGAGAGCAGGATGACAGCGGCGATGGCAATGAGCATGGTCAGCCGGCGGGGCTTTTCGACCGGCGCAACCGCCAGGTCACCGTCTTCCGATTTCACGGCTTCCGGTTTCACGGTTTCGGGCTCGTCGGCCTTCGAGATTTCGGTAATCGGCTGATCCTCCGCGTTGACATCTCGGTCTGGGTGGTCTGTACTCACGCAACCATCATCCCTCATGTTCACCGCACCGGGTCACGCACTCTGCAACTGCGGCTAGCCTGGAGCGCGTGCCACTGCTGTCCACGACCGGCCGACGCGTTCCGTTCGCCCTCGCTGCCCTCGCTCTCACCACCGTTCTCACCGCTTGCGGCGACTCGGATCAACCTCCGAACACCCCGACCTCCTCGCCGAGTGAGGTGACTGTTCCGGTGACCGCCGCGACGGTCGAAGTTCTCGAGGCGGGAAGCGAGCCGCGCGAGGTTTTGCGTACGAACTTGCCTGTCGGCACCACGCAGACGGCGACGCTCGTCACCCAGGCCGTCGTGAGTCAGCAGATCGATCAACAACCGGCGCAGGATTTCTCTTCGCCGGAGATCACGATCCCGCTCTCGGCAAACGTGACCGCTGACGATCCCACCGCAGTCGTTGACCTCACGCTGTCGTCGATGACCTCGCCCGATGCAACGCTGCAGGCTGCGCTGAGCGGGGCCGACGGGTCTGCGGCCGGATTGTCGGTCACGGATTCGGGCGCCATCACCGCCCTACGGTTGAAGCCCTCCGCCAACTCGGCCAATGCTGCCCGCGCTGCAATCGAACAAGCGCTGGGCCAAGCGGTCTACCGGACCGTCGCACTCCCCGACGCTCCGGTCGGTGTCGGCGCACGTTGGGTGGTTCGGCAGCAAGTCAGCAGCGAAATCCTGCTCGATCAGACAACCACCGTCACGCTCACCGCGCGCGAGGGCAATCGGCTTTCGCTCGCGGTGGACGTATCGCAGACCCCGCAGAGCCCGGTCTGGAACCTGGCCGGTGACGCCGGAACGCTGAACATCGATCAGTACGTCATGGCCGGCTCCGGAAACCTCACCGTCGACCTCTCACTCCCCTTGCCGATCGACGGACAGATGACCGTCGGCGGCGACCAGGCATACGGCGACCCGGACAGCTCCTCGGTGATCCGGCAGACCATCTCCAACAGCATTCGGTGGGAATCGTGACACGCCGGTCGCTTCTCGCACTTGGTCTGACCGCAACGGCGGCACTGTTCGTCGTGACCGGTTGCGGCTCGGACGACTCGCCTGGTGCCGACACGACTACGCAGGTTTCCGCCCCACAGGTCGGCTTGGCGCCGTTCACGGCTGCTCCGGCCGCACCGCTGAGCGGGGCGCCTCTCGACCGTGACGGCCTGCAACGAGCCGCGCTCACCCTGTCCGAGCTACCTGCGGACTTCGACATAGTTCCCGACCCGGTCGACGACCTCGGCCTCGCACCGGCGCCGGAGAGTTCGGAGGCGGACAAGTCGAGCACCGACCCCGCCGTCTGCGCCCAGGTTCTGGCGCCGATAGCCACCCAGGCTCCCGGATCGGTCGCCGACCTCTCCGACATGTTCACCGGCCCCGATTTCACGAGCATCGATCAGGACTCTGCTTCGTACGCCGACGGCACCGCGGCAGCAGCAGCTTTCGAGAAACTTCAGACCACGCTGGCCGGGTGCGCGGAATATTCAGGAACCGATGCCGACGGAACGACAATCACCTATCGCGTCGGCGGAGCGTCGGACCCGAACGTTGGCGACGCGTCTTTCGCTTTCCGAATCATCACGGAGAGTGGCGGTTTCACCTTGGTTGCCGACGCGATCGTGGCCGCAGTCGGGACGACGTTGACTCAGCTGTCCGCGACGGCGCCGAGTCCGATCGCCCCCGATGTTCTCCACTCGATGGCATCGGCCGCCGCAGATCGCCTGCGCGCCCAGTCACCGTAAACAGTTCGGCCGGAAACACTCTCGCGAACCTCCGGACTATGTTCTTGTGAATGGAATTGCCTCGCTGACGCTTCTGTGGTCTGTCAGCGCTCGGAAGATCGCTGTCTTCGGCCTTGGAACACGAAAAGGACGGCGGCGTTCGCAGAGCGCCGACAGCCGTCGATTCCGTTCCGTTCACCGGCACCCTGGCGAGCGTGCGAATGCATCTACGACCGCAGTGAACAGCACCGTCTCGAACATCTACGCCGAGCAGGGAATGTCAATTGGTGACGGCCACCGCGCCCGCGTCGACCGACTGGCCGTTAAGGCTCGCAAAATATCGGCTCGATGTCCGCACGCGCCGGCGTATCGAGATCAGGGTGCCTCATTCGGCATGCGTCATTATGCACACGTGCTCACGCTCGGCGAATCCGCGGCCGGCGGCGTACAGCTCGCCAACCTGGGTACGGGCCCATGCCTCTGCCTGTTCCGTCTCCGGCTCGTGTACCCAGTAGATCGCAAGGTACGAACTGTCCGCGATCTCGGCCGCGACCGGTCCGCTCGCCGGGAAGCGCAGGTCCTTGAGTCGCATCGGCGCCACCCAACGGCGACCTGCGAACCAGCCTGGACCGATCATGCAGCCCGAGTAGATATGCTCAGTCGGGATGTAACCGGTCTCTTCCAGGTAAGGTAGGTAGACGTACGACTCGACGTCACAGCGCACACCCGGGTACCGATTCCAATACCAGGTGCCGCCGAAGTCCGTTGCGACATCAAGAATCTTGAAGTGGGTGACACCGACTTTCTTCAGTTCGACGCCAGCACTGATGCCCATGAAGCCGGCGCCGACGATGAGCACGTCGAGATCGGCGGTCAACGGCGGTGCGGTGCCAGAATCGCTCGCATTCGGATCGCTGTCGAACGATGCGAAAGTACCTTCGAAATCAATCGCCTGAACGGTGTCGGCCCCGGTATTCGGCAGATGTTTGTCGCGCTCGCCCGCGTACTTCTCCCGAAACGATTCGAGATCTTCCACCTTCCGTTGTGATACCCAGAGGTGCGGATCTTCTCGCACAGGTTGCCTTCGACAGTCGCGGAACCGATACGGTCCGGCAGATTTCCACTACTGCCGGACCGCCTCGGCACTGGGTCCGGCTCGCATCATGGATCCGACTCAACTTGTACACCAACTCAATTCATACACAGACAGTCGATGAAAGAGTGGCCATTCGCGCCTACGAAGGCGGGGACCGGAACCCGAGGGTCATGCCCCCGCGCGCACCACCGGGGGCATCGGATAGGTGCCGTCGATCAGCTGCGCCAGGGGGCCGTAGAAGCGAGCCGCAATCTGGAAGCCATCCGTCGCGGAGACAGGAAGCCAATTCCTGGCAAGATCAGAATCAGAGGGTCGCTCAGCCTGGAGGTAGAACGTCAACTTCCCGTCCCGAACGGCGTATTCTCCGGCTCGCGCGAGGTAACTCGTTGCGCTGTAACGGTTCTCAGAGTTTTCGATAAAGTAGCCCTGAGAGTCGTATACCGGGAGCTCCCAGAACTCGGTGACCGGCGGCAAATCCTCCACGTCGAATGTAATGGTGTAGCAGTTCGCACCATCGAGAGGGAAACCCTCGGCGTCGTCGAACAGGTAACCAATTGTGTGGGACTGAAAAGGCACTGGGGTGCCCCACGCCACGTCGTTAGCACCAGCTTTGGCACGGTAGTCGAGATCGTCGTAGAAAAGGCTGGATTGCAACTTCCACCCGCTCATATCCACCTGCGTCTTCTCGAATGCCTGCCTGGCATCGGTCCGCGCCCGCGCGAATCCGCGATCGATCACCTCGCGCTGTTCATCGGTGATCTGCGAGGGGTCGAAGCAAGTCCCCGGACGCAACCCGAGCCGAGCGAGATTCGCGAGGGCTTCCCGCTCCTTTACCGAATCCGACCGGCGAGTCATGGAAGGATCGTTGATTACCAAACTCAGGAGCTGTAGATAGTCGATCGCGGTCATCGACTTTCCGATGTCGGCAATCAGGTCCATCCGCGGAAACGTGGCGTAGTCGGACTTGACAATTGGCTGATCCGCGAGGTCCGGAACGCGGCCACCGCCGGCGTGCCACAGCGAAAGTGGAGCCGCGCGGACGCCCGTCACCGCGGCCCGTGCACCGGCCAGGTCCTGCTCAGTTCGACTCGTCACTGCCACGCGAACAGTGAGCACGAATGCATCGGACGGTGATCGCACGACCTCAGTGCCAGCGAACCCGGCCGGTAGGAGGCCTCTCCACCTCGGACCAACGATCACGTATCGCTGCGGCCCATTTCCGGTGAATTGCGATCCGGCCATGAAGAACCAGTCAATGTTCGGGCCAAGTGCCTGAATACTCCAGTACCGACCGTCAGCTACGCCCGGAGCTTCGATGACGACCGGATCGTTCGACAAGTCGAACATCCCACCGGAATAGAGCGTCGAGGCATTTACTGTCGTGGCGATGCGAACCTTGGCGTCGAACAAATCGAGGATCGGCTGGAGACGATTGAGCCCGCGATATGCCGGCTGCCCCTCCAAACCCGTGTAGACGTGCCGCAATTCGTAAAACCCGGCAAGATGTATGCCCCAGTCGAAGGCATCGGCGATCAGATCGCTGACATCGTCGACACTCAAAGACTGGTCGATCATGGTGGTCATCAAGGAACTCCTCGGGAGTCGTTACGTGTCAGTGAGATTCGCTCGACGCAAAGCCCTACACATCGCCGAAGAGGCGTCGGCGACAGCCTCCTCGCACGGCCGCAGCCTTAGCGTCGATACGCCTCACACAAATTGCGTCCCAGAACTGAACGACCCGGGCAGTGCGGCGACCGCGAGCAATCGGACTCGGGCGCCGCAACTTCCATTGACGGTCTAAATATCGACCAGCACGGTCGGATATGGGAACGGATTGAGGTTACAAGCCAATTCCTGACCAGTCAACGGTCAATTTCCGCGGCCGGCAAAGGGATTGCGGCCACCGACGTCGGATGTCACCGCGTCGGCCACCTGTTTCAGTGCCAACGCTCGGTTGGCGATTTCAAGGTTGCTGATCTCGCCGCCGACGTAGACGGTCAAAACGAGAGACTGGTGACCGTCCGCGTCGAAGGTCGGGGCCGCTACCAGGCTGACTGGGTGTTTTCCAGCGGAAGCGCGAACCGCTTCCCCGAGGAATCTCCGCTCGCCCAGACTCGACACCAGGTCACCGACAAGCTCGAGTACGGCAGGCGGCACGTCGTGCGCAGCAACCCCGGCCATCAGCCGGTGCAACCGCTGAACGGTCGGCGAGAGGTTCTCAACCAGATATCCTTCCGCCCGGCACTCGGCGGCCATCAGCCGGATGTGTTCGAAGTCTGTCCCGACAGCCAGCGCGGACTCGCTCCGCAGCCAACGTTCCAGCTCCTCGTCCGGTTCCCACAGCATGAACATGAGCCCCAGCGGCGGTGCGAACGGATACACGTCGCCGACACTGGCCGGCGGCTCGACGCCCGGGGGCGCGACCATCTCGAGAACCATGACATTGTCGCCAACCACGGCCGATGCCATACAGATAGCGCTGAACTGCTCACTCAGGCCCTCGAGACGGTCGCGCACCATCGAGCCCAGCGCAAAATCGCGCTGGGCCGCCCGCCCGGCCGAGACCAATGCTGGCCCAAGCCCGTAAGACTTGGTCTGTGTGTCACGAATGAGATATCCGCACGCGGTCAGTTCGGTCACGATGCCGAGACAGGTCGGTTTGGTGATTTCGCATCGTCGCGCAAGCTCTGAAAGACCGAAACGCTTCCCCTGGTTACGCACCAAAAAGTCGATAACCTGCACTACGCGCGCAGTGGGCGGCGACACGACCTCCCTGCCTGCCGAGCGGTCCGCCACTTCGGAATCAACCATTGACCAATCCTTCCCAAGGCACCTACAGTAACGCGCATCACCTTACCGCATCGGTCGATATTTCGACCAATTGCGACACAACCTTGATACGCGCACTCCGTGCTCCCAAAGTCCCTCACGGCCGACATCGCCGAATGTTCCGGGTCCGCGGACTCATGGATCGACGTTCGAATCGCCACGAAACCACAACTCAAGGAAACGAGACTGTCGTGACTCGACCTACCCCCCTACCGCCGCAACAACGCCGAGCGCCTGAACGATCAACCAAATACTATGTGGGCCTGTTGATCTCGATCGTTCTACTGTTCGAAGTCGCCCCCCTCGAATACAGCATGGTGTACCCATCACTGCGATACATGGCGGCCGAATTCAACACTCCTGACATCGGCTGGGTGGTGACCATCCTCGGTCTTGTCGGGGTCGTCAGCTTGCCGATCATCGGCAAGCTCGGAGACATCTACGGCAAGAAGCGCATGCTGATGGTCGTCGCCGGCATATTCAGCATCGGAACGCTGACCTGCGCCCTCGCCCCGACCTTTCCGATTCTGCTGCTCGGGCGCGCCCTCGAGGCCGCGAGCGTCGGCATGACCCCGCTCGCTTACGGCCTCATCCGCGATGTCTTCCCACGACGCATGATCCCCGTGGCCCTGTCGGCAGTGTCCACCGGCATCGGATTCAACGGTATCGCCGGCCCGCTCATCGGCGGCTACCTCTCGACCGAGTTCGGTTACCGCGCAATCTTCTGGTTCCTCCTCGCCTATGTCGCCGTCATCGCCCCGGCGGTCTATTTCACCGCGCCGGAATCGCCGCTGCGCCTGTCCCACCAGCTCGACTGGGTAGGCGCGGGCCTGCTGGGCGGCGGATCATTGCTGCTGATGCTCTCCATCAACCAGGGTCGCTCTTGGGGATGGGACTCACCAAAGACGCTGATTGCGTTCGCGGTCTCTGCGGTCCTGAGCGCGGTGTTCGTCCTCTACGAATTGCACACCACGCAACCTCTGATCGACATGCGGGTGCTGTGGGCGCGTGCCATGCGCAGCACGATGCTCGCAAGCTTACTCGGCTCATTCGCTATCGGTGGATACGCGTTCGCGTTGCCACTGATGCTCATGACGCCACGGGTTGACGGCATCTCTTACGGGTTCGGGCTCACTGCCTTCGCCTTCGCGCTGTGGACTCTCCCACATGGCATCCTCGCCATGGCGAGCGGCCCCCTGGCCGGACTGCTCGCGCGCAGCAGTGGCCCCCGGGCGAGCCTCATCGTCGCCATGACCGCGATCATGATCAGCCTGAGCCTGCTGGCCTTTGTGCACGACCAACAGTGGCAGATCATCACACTGGTCGCCATCTTCGGCGTCGGCCAGGGTTTCTTCTACGCAGCCAGCGCCAACCTTGTCGTCGAAGCGGTACCGCCATCTCAGACGGGGGCGAACGCCGGCGTACTCGGCTCCAGCAACAGCCTCGGCGCTGCATTCGGCGTCACCATCCTCAGCGCGATCCTCTCCGCGCACATTTGGTCCGTCGACCAAGGCACACGCCAGATCATTTACACGGATGCGGGATTCACCTACGTCTTCCTACTACTCGGTGCACTCGGCGCCATCGGTCTCATAGTGGCGTTCACGATGAGTCACGGACGCGCCCCCGCCTCCGGCGGAGCAACGATTGGCGCGAATACTGCACGTCCTGCCGCCGCGACAATACCGGTCAAGCAACAGTCCCCCACGGAGGCCACAAGTGACTATCACGCATGACAAGTTCTCCGGCGGCACCGCCGTCATCACCGGCGCGGCATCCGGAATCGGCGAGGGGCTCGCACGACACGCGGCCTCCATCGGAATGAACGTGGTGTTAGCGGACATCGACATGCCCCGGGCTGAACAACTCGCAGCCGAACTGTCAACGGCAGCCACCGAGGCCACTGCGGTCCAGACGGACGTCAGTGACCCGTCGTCGGTGGAGGGGCTGGCCCGGGCCGCGTACGAGCGGTTCGGCTCTGTCCGATTGCTCGTCAACAACGCCGGGATCGAGGCCCCTGGCCTATTTTGGGAGGTTCCGATAGACCGCTGGCAGCGGTTGCTTTCGATAAATGTGGGCGGTGTGCTCAACGGGGTCCACGCATTCCTCCCACGAATGATCGCGTCTGGCGAGGAGGCATACGTGCTCAATCTCAGCTCTATCGGTGGCCTCAGCGCGGGCGCACTGCAATCGCCATATCTCACGAGTAAGCACGCGGTGCTAGCCCTGACCGAGACGCTCTACCTGGACGTGAAGACCGTCGGCGCTCCCATTCAGGTATCGGCAGTGCTCCCGGGCGCGGTACGGACCCAGATCTATTCAGGTGCTTCAGCCAGCGGCCTGGCCGGTGAAGCGCTTCGCGAGCAACTCGACCGGTACCTCGGCCAGGGCCTGACACCCGAGCAGGCTGCAGAGAGCATCTTCGCTCAGCTCGCGAAAGGCGCATTCTGGATCGGCACACAGCCGGAGGTCCTCGAGGCCTTCGCCGCATATCACGCGGATCATCTCACGAAGCTCACCCCGCCGGCCCCCTTCGTCGCCGTCGCCAAATGAGACCGTTCTGGTGCCCCGGTGCGTTCCGGGTCGGCGAAGACCCGGACCCTCGATTCACCCTGGCCAACGAACGCACATTCCTCGCCTGGATCCGGACCGCCCTGGCTTTGGTAGCCGCCGCCGTCGGCTTCGAGGCATTCGGCTCCGAGATGGTTGGCCCCACCGTTCACGCCACCCTGGTAGTTGGCGTGTTGACTGGGTCAACCATGCTGTCTGTCAGTGCATTTCATCGATGGATCGCGGTCGAACGCGCTTTGCGGTTGGGGCGAAGCCTCCCAGTCCCTACGTTCGCAGGCATCGCCGCGGGGCTTGTACTGGGATCCGCGCTGACGTTGTTGATGGTCGAGGTGACGCGGTGACACCCCTTCAACCCACACATGCCGACCGAGGGCTACAGCCAGAACGGACCACGATGGCATGGGTTCGGACTGGTACCTCCTTGGCTACAGCGGCGCTGATCTACCTGCGCTATGTCCCCGGCCCACCAGTCGCAATCGGTATTCTCGGGGGAAGCACGCTGATCGGTGCAGTCGGCATTATTGCAATCAGTCACCGAGCGCACCGCTGCAGATCCGACGATTTCGGGATCGGCCGCAGCTTCCCGGGGCCAACACGAAATTCAGCGCTGGTGTTGCTGGTCGCCACCTTGGCCATCAGCGCCGGGATCTTGGTGCTCGCGAGCCTGTGAATCGATGATGCGCCACGACCAAGCACGGCGCCCTGAACGCAATTTCACCAAAGGAGCCGAGCGCCGAGGCCAGGCGCCCCCGACACCCGACTCACCAAACGTCCAAAGTTCGACGGTTTTCGAAAATGTGGAATCCGCTGGCGGACAGGCTCACCGGCGATCAGGTCGCGGCGGCACAGACATGCGAACTCGCTCACTGCACTGACGAGCGATCTGGGCCGGATCCTGTCGGCCGAAGGGTGTTTGCCGACAGGATCCGGCCCGAAGCCTCACTCGCGCTGGCGCAACTCGCGTTCGAGCGTGCCTGCGTACCTCCAGCCACGAAATCTCCCGGGTGACGCTACTAAGACCGTCGGAGTCGCGGTGACTCTGCGAATTCATGTCAACCGGCGGATCGCTCCAGGAGGCAAGCCATCTGCGATCCGGCCCTTTCGTCGCAGTTGCGATCAGCGAAACAGAAGTCCGTCCTCGATTGCGGCGCGGCGGGCGCAGGGCCTCTGATTCTCGCCTGTCCTTACCTCGCATCGTAGGCCCACTCATGATTGTCACCACCGTGTGTTCTTTCGCCGCTTTCTACGATGTGTGCAGACTAGGACTTCAGACCGGATAATTGATTGATCATGGACCCTTTGACAACTGCCCGTCCACACTGAACGGTGAGAGTAGGTACGAAACAGACCAACGCGACACACTGATGTGAGGAGCCAGAGTTCATGCCGGAACCCAGAAGGTCAGATCACACCGATTACGTAGCCGTCAATCCGATCTTCTCGAGGCCTGGCGAGGATTCGGTTGCATCGAAGTACACACTCGAACCCGATGGCATGCTTCCCGAGACCGCGTATCAGATCGTCCACGACGAAACGATGCTCGACGGCAATGCGCGGCTCAATCTCGCGACGTTCGTCAGCACGTGGATGGACGATCACGCCACCAAACTGTATGCCGAGTCGTTCGACAAGAACATGATCGACAAGGACGAGTATCCGCAGACCGCCGCGATCGAAACCTATTGCTGGCGCATCCTTGCCGATCTCTGGCACTCACCCTCCCCCAAGGACGCAATCGGCACCTCGACGATCGGTTCGTCCGAAGCCTGCATGCTCGGCGGCCTGGCGATGAAACGACGCTGGCAGCACGCACGAAAAGCCGCGGGCAAGTCGACCGAAAAGCCAAATCTCATCATGAGTTCCGCGGTCCAGGTGTGCTGGGAGAAGTTCTGCAACTACTGGGACGTCGAAGCGCGTTACGTGCCGATCAGCGAGGAACACCGCACCCTCGACGGTCACGATCTGGACAAGTACGTCGACGAGAACACCATCGGCGTCGTCGCGATCATGGGCGTCACCTACACCGGGATGTACGAGCCGGTCCTGGAAATCTCGAAGGCACTCGATGAGATCCAGGCGAAGACGGGACTCGACGTCCCCATCCACGTCGACGGCGCTTCCGGTGCGATGATCGCACCGTTCCTTCAGCCCGAACTCGAATGGGATTTCCGACTACCGCGCGTCCACTCCATCAACACCTCGGCGCACAAGTACGGGCTCGTCTATCCCGGCCTCGGATGGGTGGTCTGGCGATCGCAGGATCTACTTCCCGACGACCTCGTCTTCAAGGTGAGCTACCTCGGCGGCAGTATGCCGACCTTCGCACTGAACTTCTCGCGTCCCGGCGCTCAGGTGATCCTGCAGTTCTACTTGTTCCTGCGTCTCGGCCACGACGGCTATCGCGCGATCCAGCAGTCCTCCCAGGACGTGGCGAAATTTCTCGCCGAAGGGATCGGGAAACTCGACGCGTTCGAACTGTGGAACGACGGTTCCGACATCCCGGTCTTCGCGTGGCGCCTCGCCGAGGGGCACACGTCCAACTGGACGCTGTACGACCTCTCGGACCGGTTGCGAGGCAAGGGCTGGTTGGTGCCGGCCTACCCCATGCCGGACGATCTCGCGGATCTGACAGTGCAGCGCATCGTGGTTCGTAACGGACTGAGCATGGACCTGGCGGCCAATCTGCTGCGCATCATCGAAGAGGAAACCGCGTTCCTCGACGAACTGGACAGCCCGATGCCGCGGCCGCGCGTCACCGAGGGATTCCATCACTGACGTCGCTTACCACGTGAAGAGCGGCCGCCCACTCCCCTTCGGGAGTCGGCGGCCGCTCTGGTGTTTCAGGTGTTACCGAGAGATCAAGCAGCGCAAGCCGGCGAGGTCAGACCTGCAACGCCGACGATCTGGCAAGCCGTGGTCTTCGAGAGCTTCCAGACGCCGTCTTCGTAGACGAACGAAGCCTGCAGGCCCTGCTGCAGCGGCTGGCCGTTGACGACGATGTTCAGCGAAGCTGCTGCCGTCTCGCTGCCCGTGTCGGTGACCGGGTCGAGGATCTCGACCTGCGCGCCGGCAGCCTTGGCGGCAGCGGCGACCTGGTTGATCAGCTCGGGATCAGCCTCGGCGCCCTGGACGAGGTTGACCTTGTCTGCGGCCGGAACGCTCTCGTCGAGTGCCTGAGCGACCTTGGCGTTGAGCTCAGGGGCGGTCGGCAGAACAACCTCGGACGTGGGTGCCGCAGAGGTGGTGGTCGTGGGCTTCGCCGAAGTCGTCTTGTCGGAGTCTCCTCCGTCTGAACCACACGCGGTCATCGTCAGGGCTGCTGCGATCGCCACGGCTGCAAC
This sequence comes from Rhodococcus sp. D-46, assembly GCF_011290655.1. Taxonomy (NCBI): domain Bacteria; kingdom Bacillati; phylum Actinomycetota; class Actinomycetes; order Mycobacteriales; family Nocardiaceae; genus Rhodococcus; species Rhodococcus sp. D-46. The sequence continues at coordinate 143,463 of NZ_JAANTF010000005.1, forward strand.
GGTCATCTTCTGAAGCTTCAACTTCTCAGTCCTATCCATTCGGGTGTTCACATTCGAGCGTCAGTCGAACATCGTGCTTGCTCGAGGATCGTCGACAACATTACCCAACGGTAAGCGGAAAAAGTCTAAGGACATCCTCAGAGAAGGCTGTCGACCGCATCTGCTACCGCGAGCACCTCATCCGATTCGGCGAAGGTTTTGGCTATTCCCGTTCCGCTGGAACGGGTTTCGAAGCGAACGGTGACCACACCGTGCCCGGCGCCCTGCACCCAACCGTGTCCGTATTCTGGATGCTTCACGTCCAAACCGGGGTGCCAGTAGCGCTGAGGCACGCGTGCGGCCACCGGAACGTCGAGTTCAGCCTCATCGAGGGCGCCCGTGAGAGTCTCGACCGGATAGCCGGGAACATCCTGATCCAACTCGGGAAAAAGTGATCCTTGCCGAACGGTGGACAAACCGGCGAATCCCACACCGACCAGGCGAATCGGCCCCAATTCCTGTGGATCGATGACCTGTTTCTGCGCAGTCGCGATGAGGATTTGGCGGTCGATGGTGGCAAACGGCAGCGTCACGGATCGAGTCAAGATACTCATATCGGACTTCTTGAGCTTCAGTACGACGGTGCGAGCAGCTCTTCCGTCCTTCTCCAGCCTGGAAAATGCTGCACGACCACTACTTTCGACGGCGGCGCGCAGTTGCGCCATCGTGACGATGTCTGCGGCGAAAGTGGATTCCGCGCTGATCTGCTTGGATTCGGCACGCTCGGCGACCGGCCGATCGTCGATCCCCTGTGCGAGCCGATGCAACCCCGGTCCGACAGTGGTTCCGAGTATCGACGCCACCTCCGCTATGGGAGTGCGGGCAAACCCTCCGATGGTTTCGATGCCGAGACGCTTGAGCTTTTCCTCGGCAACAGGGCCGATCCCCCAGAGCTTCCGCACCGGCAGTGGATCGAGCAACTCGTGCTGCATCCCGGGAGGAATGACTGCGACGCCGTCGGGCTTTGCCAGTCCCGACGCGATCTTGGCGACCTGCTTACCTGCGCCGGCACCGATCGAGGCGACCAACCCGGTCTCGGCTTTGATCAACGCCCGCAAATCTTCGCAAAACGCGCGGACCTCGTCAGCTCCGACACCGGCCAACTCCACCGGCTCCCCGAAAGCCTCGTCCACCGACAGTTGCTCGAGGATCGGCATACGAAGGCGCAACGCGTCGAACGTGCGTTTACTCAGAACCGAATACAACGACATCCGCGGTGGCAATACCACCGCTCCACCACCGACCATCCGGCGTGCTTGATGCATCGGCATCGCCGAACGCGCACCGAAAACTCTCGCTTCGTAACTTGCCCCGGCCACCACTCCGCGCCCGCCCAAGCCGCCGACCAGCACCGGGCGACCTCGCAGCGTGGGACGGGTCAACTGCTCGGCGGAGGCGAAAAACGCATCCATGTCGAGATGCAGCACCCACCTGCGACTTCGTGTGGGATCACCTTGATTCATCGGGAGTTACGGTTCTCTCAAAAGTAGGTGCAGAATCTACGTCCGCGCCTTCTTCTTGGGCGACTTCTTCTTCGGCAGCGGCAATACGTCGGCAGTCCGTTGAATGAAGGCGTGCAGGTGATCGAGGTCCTGCAACCGTTCCTCCGTCACCCGGTAGTAATCCTTCGCTCCCGGGTACGGCGGAGCCAGATCCGCCTCTGATCCGAACTCCGCACTGACCTCGGTGGGTTTGACGAACAGAACGTCTCCGCAGATCAAGCCCACGATCTTCTCGTCGCAATACAATCCGTACTCGCCGAACATCGCCCTTGCCCGCACGTCGAGCGGTTCCAACTGCTCGAGAATGCGCGCCACGGTTTCCTTGCTCGTACTCATGAGAGCAAACTACTCCGGCACCCCGACATACAGACATTCTTCGGGGAGCCGGAGTAGTTACGGCGGTATTAGACCTTCGTGATCGCGGCGCGGATACCGTCACCGAGATCGACGGCGTCGTCTCCCGCTTCACCCACCGAGAAGGAGGTGGCCAGAACCTCACCGGCGATCAATTCGCGATGACGCTCTGCCCACTCCTTGCAGTCCTGCGGAACCTCGAGCACGACGTTGATCCGGTCCGAGACGTCCAAACCGGCGGCACGACGCGCATCCTGCAACTGACGGATACGGTCCTTCGCCCAGCCCTCGGCTTCGAGTTCCTCCGTCACGACGGAATCGAGTACGACGAGTCCCGCACCGTCGGGCAATGCAGCCGTCGAATCAGGCTCGGCTGCAACCAGTTTCTGCGTGTACTCCTCGGGCAGCAGTTCGATGCCCGCCGCAACCACGACGCCGTCCGCGTTCTCGGTCCAGTCGCCCGCCTTGACCGCCTTGATGACAGTCTGAACGGACTTGCCCAGACGCGGTCCTGCAGCACGCGCGTTGACCGCGATCTCGAAGCGCCCGTGCACGTCGACGTCATCGGTCAGATCGACCTTCTTGACGTTGACCTCGTCGGCAATCAGTCCGAGGAACGGACGCAGACGCTCGGCATCCGGCGCCGCAACCGTGACCTCGGGCAGCGGAAGACGAACACGCAGATTCTGTGCCTTGCGCAGGCTCAGCACCGTGGAGCACACGGTCCGGACGTCGTCCATCGCCGCTACCAGGTCGGGGTTCGCGGGGAGCTCCGACGCCTCGGGCCAATCAGCCAGGTGAACCGAGCGCTCCCCGGTCAACCCGCGCCAGATCACCTCGGACACCAACGGCAACAGCGGCGCAGCGAGACGCGTCACGACCTCGAGCACGGTGTGCAGGGTGTCGATTGCGTCGCGATCCTCGTCCCAGAACCGCGAACGAGACCGTCGCACATACCAGTTGGTGAGTGCGTCACAGAACAACCGAAGCTCGTCGCACGCGCCGGCGATGTCGTTGACCTCGAGGGCCTCGGTGATCACGTCGCGGGTGGTAGCGAGCTTGGCCAGGATGTACTGATCGAGGATGTTCTCCGAATCGGTACGCCACACACCGGATTCCGGCGCGTACAACTGCAGGAAGCTCCAGGCGTTCCACAGCGGGAGCAATGCCTGACGCACACCTTCGCGGATGCCCTGCTCGGTCACGATGAGGTTTCCGCCGCGCAAGATCGGCGAAGACATCAGGAACCATCGCATGGCATCGCTGCCGTCGCGGTTGAACACCTCCTTCACGTCCGGGTAGTTGCCCTTGGACTTGCTCATCTTGAGTCCGTCGTCGCCGAGCACGATGCCGTGCGCAGCAACGGTTTTGAACGCCGGACGATCGAAGAGTGCGGTGGCCAGCACGTGCAGCGTGTAGAACCAGCCGCGAGTCTGCCCGTTGTACTCGACGATGAAATCGCCCGGGAAATGACCCTCGAACCATTCACGGTTCTCGAATGGGTAGTGCACCTGCGCGTACGGCATCGAACCGGATTCGAACCAGCAGTCGAGCACCTCGGGAACGCGGCGCATCATCGACTTCCCGGTCGGGTCGTCGGGGTTCGGGCGGACCAGGTCGTCGATCATCGGGCGATGCAGATCGGTCGGACGCACACCGAAGTCTGCCTCCAACTGATCGAGCGATCCGTAGACGTCCGTACGCGGGTACTGCGGATCGTCCGACACCCACACCGGGATCGGGCTGCCCCAGTAGCGGTTTCGGCTGATGTTCCAGTCGCGTGCACCTTCGAGCCACTTGCCGAACTGGCCGTCACGGATGTGCTCGGGCACCCACGTGATGTCCTTGTTCAGCTCGACCATGCGATCGCGGAACTTGGTGACCGCGACGAACCACGAGGGAACCGCCATGTAGATGAGCGGCTGCCCACTGCGCCAACTGTGCGGGTACGAGTGCTCGATCGTCTCGTGCCGCAGCAGCTTTCCGGCAGCCTTGAGGTCCTTGATGATGACCGGGTTGGCGTCGAACACCATCAAGCCCTCGTACGGCGGAACCATCGAGGTGAACTTTCCACCCGGATCGAGCGGCTGCACGACCTCGATACCGTTGGCCGTGGCGACATCCATATCCTCCTCACCGAAAGCCGGTGCGAGGTGGACGATTCCGGTTCCGGAATCGGTTGTCACGTAGTCGGCCGAAAGCACGACGTGCGCGTTCGGATGTCCGAGGAAGAAGTCGAACGGCGGTGTGTACGACAGTCCGACCAATTCGGCGCCCTTGTGACGGGAAACGACCTCGGGGTCCTCCCCCAGCTCACGTGCGTAATGAGCAACCCGTGCTTCCGCGAGCACGTACCGCTTTCCGTCCTCGCCGAGCACCTGGACGTAGTCGACCTCGGGATGAACCGCAGTGGCCAAGTTGGACGGCAGTGTCCACGGAGTCGTGGTCCAGATGATCGCGTTTGCGCCGTCCAATGGTGAACCCGGAGCGACCAGCGGCATGTCGACCGTGACTGCAGGATCCTGACGCATCTTGTACGCGTCGTCGAGACGAGTCTCTTGATTGGACAGCGGAGTCTGCTCGTACCAGCTGTAGGGCAGCACGCGGAAGCCCTGATAGATCAGGCCCTTGTCGTGCAGCTCCTTGAAGGCCCACATGACGGACTCCATGAAGTCGACGTCCAGGGTCTTGTAGTCGTTGTCGAAGTCGACCCAACGTGCCTGGCGGGTGACGTAGTCGCGCCACTCGTCGGTGTACTTGAGCACCGAGGCCTTGCAGTACTCGTTGAACTTGGCCAGACCCATGACTTCGATCTCGGCCTTGTCCTTGATGCCGAGTTGCTTCTCCGCTTCGAGTTCTGCGGGCAGTCCGTGGCAGTCCCAGCCGAAGCGTCGCTCGACCTTGCGTCCACGCATGGTCTGGAAGCGCGGCACCAGGTCCTTGACGTACCCCGTCAGCAGGTGACCGTAATGCGGCAAGCCGTTTGCGAAGGGCGGTCCGTCGTAGAAAACGAACTCTTCGCTGCCGTCCCGATTGGAAACCGACGCACGGAAGGTGTCGTCGTCGTCCCACTGTTTCAGGACTTTCTGTTCCAGTTCGGGGAACTTGACTCCGGTGTCGGCGGGGACACCGTAGTCGACTTTGGGATACCCGTTACTCGCCATGGCGATCTCCTCGTGCCAGTCGGACTCGGCACGGGGACGACGTGGCGCTTGTGCGCCGACACCGCGGTACCACCCCGTTTGCACCCCGTAGATCCGCGCTTGGATCCCGAGGTGCCACTCGATCGAGCTGTGACGGGCTCACCCGTTCGGTTCTACTGAGTTCTGGGCGCCTGAAGCGACAAGAACCGTTCTTCCGAAAGCTCCCCGGTGATTGCCGGATCACAGCCTGGTATTCGTGTTGGACAGTCTAATACTCGTCCTGGACCTTGTCGGAACTCGCCCTAGGACTTGTCGGGGCCACCCGGCGACTCGCCATGATTTCTCTGATTGTCATCGTTGGCGGTGGCTGCATCGTCGATCGACGAATTCGAGGAACTCTCGACTCGACCGTAAGGCGACGACATTCCGCTGCCCGATGCCGGGTCATCCAACGAAGGAACCGCCTTCCTGCTGGTCAGCGCACTGACCAGCAGGAGGACGGCACCTGCTACACAAATCGCGATACATGCCCACGCCCAGATCAACGACCCTGTGGTCAGGGCGACGATCAGGAGAGCGAAACCAACTCCCGCGAGAACCAACGTCACGACCAGCACGTATCAACCTTTGTCCGGTCCGATAGCTGAGCCGACGGGGCGCTCTCGGTCAGCTGTTTCCCTTGGCGAAGGACGGGCTGTAGGAATCCTGTCCACCGTCGACCGGAACGGCCGAGCCGCGCTGTTCGAGCTCTTCGAGCTGCGATTCCAGGTAGGACTTCAGGCGCACCCGGTACTCGCGTTCGAACGTCTTGAGCTGCTCGATACGGCCCTCGAGGACCGAACGCTGCTGGTTGATGGTCGCCATGATTTCGGTGTGCTTCTTCTCGGCGTCCGCCTTGAGAGCGTCTGCCTTCTCCTGAGCCTGGCGAAGCTGGGTCTCGGAGCGAGTCTGAGCGTCGGTGAGCATTGCCTCCGACTTGTTGCGCGCATCCGCGATCATGCCGTCAGCCTTGCTGCGAGCCTCGCTCATGAGCTGCTCGGAGTTGGTGCGGGCACTGCCGAGCAGCTGCTCGGACTCGGTCTTGGCATCGTTGGTGAGGCGATCCGCCATCTCCTGAGCCAGTCCGAGGACCTTTGCGGCCTGCATGTGGGTGTCGCCACTCTGCGGCGCTGCAACGGCAGCGGCGGCGGGAACCGGCGCTGCAACAGGTGCAGGCTTGGGCGGTTCGACGACCCGAGCGGGCTCCGGCTTGGGCTGCGCTGCGACGGGTGCTGCCTGCTGAGCAGGTGCCGGCGACTTCTTGGCAGCCGCGAGCTCCTGATCCAGCTCACCTACGCGCTGGCGCAGGTCCGCATTCTCTTCGATGAGCTGCGACAGCGCCTGCTCGACGAGGTCGAGGAATGCGTCGACCTCGTCCTCGTTGTAGCCACGCTTGCCGATAGGCGGCTTGCTGAACGCAACGTTGTGCACGTCAGCTGGAGTCAGTTGCGGCATGGAAGGATCCCTTCACGCGTCATTTGGCGGTCTAGCAAGCATTCAGTTGCAACACAGTCTACGTAGTGGCGAACTACGTAGTGGCGAACCACTGGATGAGTTATGGCATCCATTCTGGCACACCACTCACTCGGACTGCGCTCAGCGAACAACCGACATCAGGATGATGACGATGAAAAGCAAGACCATGATGGATAGATCCAAGCGAACTCCACCGAGGTTGATCGGGGGGATCAACCTGCGGAGCAGTTTCACCGGAGGATCGGTGATCGTAAAAATGGTTTCGAGAATGACTGCGACCAATCCGGTCGGTCGCCAATCTCTGGCAAACGAACGAACGAACTCGACGATCACTCTGCCGATCAGCAACAGCCAGAAGACAACCAGCACCAGATAGATCACAGAGAGAAGCGCGTCCACACCCTCACTCTGCCTGACTTCTGCGGTGTGTCCAAAACAGACACACCGCAGCAATTCCGGAACCGGTCCGCATCGAGTCCGTCTTGTAACGGCCGGCGATGGGTCCGAATGCGGCGTCCGCCGAGGCGGGCCGCCGTTCGAATGTGCTCACGTCACCCCTGCTCAGGGGCCGGACTGCGGTCGAGACCATCATTTCTGGCTGTAGAAACCCGTCTCGGCGATCCGACGGCGCTCCTCGGCGGAAACGTCGATGTCGGCCGGTGAGAGAAGAAACACTTTGGTGGCTACCTTGTCGAAAGAACCACGCAATGCGAACGCCAGGCCGGCCGCGAAATCGACCAGACGCTTCGCGTCGGCGTTGCTCATGTCGACCAGATCCATGATGACGGGAGTGCCGTCCCGGAACCGCTCACCGATCGTGCGGGCCTCTGCGTAGCTCTGCGGACGCAGTGTCGTGATCTTGGCGAGCGGGCCGCCGTCGTCGACAACCGGCGCACGTCGCGCTTCGGGTCGCTCTGCGCGCGCGTCGACCGCGAGGTTGCCACGGCTTGCCGGGCGCGGCGCCATCGCCGGGCGGCTGCTGCGGCTGGGAACGGTGTCGACGCGGGGCCGGGAATCGTAGCGATCGAACTCCGCGTCCTCTTCGTCACGACGACTGGGCGCGTAGCTCGCCTTCGAGAAGGCAGGTTCGACGAACTCGCGGTCGTCGCGCTCGGCATAGCCGTCGTGACTACGACGGGGTGCGCGGCGAGCCTGATCGGGCTCCTCCACGTATTCGTCCTCGTAGTCATCGAGGGGAACCATGCCGAAGTAAGCCTTGAACTTATGCAGGTTGCTCATTGATCGACCTTCCTTGGCGCGGCGGAATCAATCCGACTGCGACCGGTCGCAGCGGTGTGGACGGGTTGGGCGATCACCTGAGCGATCACCTCGAGATTACTGGTCGTGAGCCGAGCAGTGCGGTTCCGACACGCACGCAGGTTGATCCGTGGCGCACTGCAGCCTCCAGATCGCCGGTCATACCGGCCGAGAGTTCGGTTGCCCGGGGATGCGATTCGAGGATCAAAAGATGTGCCCTGCGGAGGATTTCGAACTGCTCGTCCGGATCTGATCCAAGCGGCGGGACGGCCATCAGTCCCGCGAATTCGAGACCTTCGGCTGATTCGATCCGCTCGGCGAGAGGCGTTAGCTCGCCCGTCGGAACTCCGCCACGCGCGGGGTCTCCGTCGAGACTTACCTGGATGAGCGCCCGGAGCGGCTCCGTGCGCTCACCGTCCGACAAAGCACTCAGCGCAGCCCGATCGAGTGCATCGGCCAGTCGCGCACTGTCCACCGAGTGAATTGCATAGGCCCACTTCGCTACCGATCGAGCTTTGTTGCGCTGCAACTGTCCGATCATGTGCCAGCGAACCGGATCATCGATCGCGCCCGTCTGTGCAGCGCCGTCGAAGTCCGCGACCTTCTCCACTGCTTCCTGCTCACGCGACTCACCGAATTCACGGCAACCCAGTTCGTACAGAATTCGAGCGTCGGACGCCGGAAAGAACTTGGTCACCGGCAGCAGTGCTACGTCGGAAACCTCGCGACCGGCGGCAAGGCAGGCGGCCGCCAATCGCGCCCTCACCGAGTCGAGTGCCGTCGATATTTCTGTCAGCCGCATTTCCGTCTCGCGCATTTCTGCCTAGACGGTTTCCCGCGCTGCGGGCGCTTCCATCCAGATCACTGCAGCTTGACGCCCGGTCAGAGATTCTCGGCGATGACTGAACAACGCGCGATCCTCGATCGTGCACCGCGGGTCCTCGGCGACACCGGACACACCCGCGGCGAGCAACTGCTTACGCAGTCCCGCACGCAGATCGAGCCCCGGCGTGCCCTTCTCGGTGCGAGTTGCACTGCCCGGCAAGTGCTTTTCCACGTCCGCGCGCATCGCAGCGGGAACCTCGTACTGGCGTCCGCTCGCAGCCGGACCGAGGAAGGCGCCGATACGCGAAACGTCCGCGCCCTGACGCACCATCTCCGCGAGGACGCGCGGGACGATACCGATGCGGGCACCGATCCGTCCGGCATGAACGGCCGCGATCACACCGGCCTCCTCGTCGGAGAGCAGAACGGGAACACAATCTGCACTGAGGGTGGCGAGCGCCAGGCCGGGAACAGTGGTGACCAGAGCATCCGTCACCGGAATCACTTCGTCGGTCGGTTCCGTCACGACAGTGACGTTGCGCGAATGGATTTGTTCCATCCACACGAGATGGTCAGGCTCGACGCCTATTTCGCGTGCCAGACGTCGGCGATTCGCATCGACGGCTGCCGGATCGTCTCCGACGTGATCGCCCAGATTGAACGACTCGTACGGTGACGCGGAAACACCACCGGCTCGGCTGGTCACGACGCGGCGAATGCGGGTGCGGGTGGTCGACTTCTCGGTACTCAAGATAAGTGTGCTCACAAACGTCGAAAGTTGTCGTCCGGCTCAGACGTGACCGGACATCCAGTCAAGAACAGGGTACCCAGAAATTCCGGGCACCCTGTTCTCGAAACTGTTTGTAGCCCTACGTCAGCGACGCATGAAGACCGGCACGTCGACGTCGTCGTCGCCCTCGTCTTCCTGGACCGGCGCATGGCGGGGGCCACCGATCGGAGGCAAGCTGCCCGAACCGGTGGTCTCGCGCGCTGCGGAAATCGGCTGCTCGCCAGCAGGTTCGGCGGCCACCGGCGACCGGCCGACCTCACCCGCGCGCCCGGCGCCGATAGCTCCACGTCCCTGCGCGGTCGACTCCACGGGACGACGAGCCGGAGCTCCTCCGTCGAATCCCGCAGCGATGACCGTCACACGAACCTCGTCACCGAGTGAATCGTCGATGACCGTTCCGAAGATGATGTTGGCGTCGATGTGGGCAGCTTCCTGCACCAGCGAAGCCGCCTCGTTGATCTCGAACAGACCCAGATCGCTACCGCCGGCGATCGACAGGAGCACGCCGCGGGCGCCTTCCATCGAAGCTTCGAGGAGCGGGGAATTGATCGCGGATTCCGCCGCCTTGATCGCGCGTCCCTCACCCCGCGAGGAACCGATTCCCATCAACGCACTACCGGCACCGGACATGACACCCTTGACGTCCGCGAAGTCGACGTTGATCAGACCCGGAGTGGTGATGAGGTCGGTGATGCCCTGGACGCCGTTGAGGAGAACCTCGTCCGCGCTGCGGAACGCGTCCATCAGGCTGACGGCCGCGTCACCCAGCTGGAGCAGGCGATCGTTGGGAATGACGATCAGCGTGTCGCAGGACTCGCGGAGCGCCTGGATTCCGGTATCCGCCTGTCCCCCACGACGCTTGCCCTCGAAAGAGAACGGTCGCGTCACGACACCGACGGTGAGTGCGCCCAGCTTCCGGGCGATGCTTGCCACGACAGGGGCACCACCGGTTCCGGTGCCACCACCCTCGCCTGCCGTCACGAACACCATGTCGGCGCCCTTGATGACCTCTTCGATCTCGTCCTTGTGATCTTCGGCTGCCTTGCGACCCACTTCCGGGTCGGCACCGGCGCCGAGGCCACGGGTCAATTCACGACCGACGTCGAGCTTGACGTCGGCGTCACTCATCAGAAGGGCTTGCGCGTCCGTGTTGACCGCGATGAACTCGACTCCCTTGAGTCCCTGTTCGATCATGCGGTTGACTGCGTTCACGCCGCCGCCGCCGATGCCGACGACCTTGATTACGGCGAGGTAGTTGTGCGGGGGCGTCATCGGCTCTCGCCTTCCGTGTCGTGTTTCACGCTGCTTGTCAGTGCTGCTGTCTTTGTTACTGCTGTTTTTGTAGCTTCATGCTTTTCGTGAACAACCCTAAACCTCAACCACAGGGTTAGAGTTATGTCAAGTATTCGATCTGAAACGAAACGCTATGCACCGTCGTCGCGTTCCGCCATTAGGCGCGCCGAGACACACCGAAGTATTTGCTGCGCACTGACGCACGGCTGCACCGTGCGCTATCGGACCGTCGGCAGATCAGGACTGGACACGTCGTACGTCTGCCCCGGTTGGGTCAACAGCGGAAGCGTCACAGCAGCCTTACGATCCGAGTGCTCGACACCGCCCCAGTTTACGACCCGACCGTCGAGCAGAGTCAGCGTGACACTCGAAATCGACCGAGCGGCAACCTCTCCCACCTGAAATCTCAGATCCGGCGGCAACACCGACAACACCTCGAGCGCGGCAAGCGTCGGCTCGTCGTTCCACCCGGGCGTCGGTGTCACCAGACGCGGAACCCCGGGCGGCGGGACGCCCATCTCGAAGTCGACGCCCTTCTCGTCCAGCAGGTGTGCACCCTCAGGTGAGTCGACGAAGACGACCGGTACCCGTTCGGTGACGGTGACGCGGATAGTCGACGGATACATCCGCTGCACACGAGCCGAGGCCACCTTCGGAATCGTCGCCACACGTGCGGCGGCGGCGCCGGTGTCTACCCGCATCAACGGCTGACCGGTCGGTACGGCCAGGAGCGAAAGGATCTGTTCCTCACTGACGGTCGTCGCACCGAGAACTTCGGTGCCCCGGACCGAGAGCACCGGAGACAACCAAGCCGTCAACGCAATTCCCACCACCAGCACGATTGCCAGCGGTGCCACGATCAGCGGTCGCTTGAACCACTTACGAGTCGGTGTGGGTTCGGGAGCCGGCTCCGTCGACCGCGTCGAGTATCGCGATTCGGTGCGAGTACTGCGCCGACGCGTACTGGTGGCTTGTCTGGCTCGAGGATCTCGACGCCCGCGCCGACTTCGTGCGTCGGGTGTCATCGCGGCGCGGGATGCGGCGCCGAACGCAAAGCATCGAGGATCTGTTTGCCGAGCATGGTCACGTCACCGGCACCCATCGTGATGACGATGTCGCCGGGGTGAGCCAACGCCGCCACCTGCTTCGGCGCCTGTGACAGATCCGGTTGATAATGAACAGGTTTCGTGACCGACTGAGCGACCAGCGCACCACTGACGCCCGGCATCGGCTCTTCGCGAGCGCCGTAGACATCGAGAACGACAACCTCGTCGGCCAAGTCCAGCGCCTGCGCGAACTCCTCGGCAAACGCGGCGGTGCGTGAATAGAGATGAGGTTGGAAGACCACGATCACGCGTCCGGCTGCCGAATTGGTCGACGACGAATCGTCCTCCGGTCGAACCAGATCCGCCGCCGCGCCGAGAACCGCACGAACTTCGGTCGGATGGTGGGCGTAGTCGTCGAACACCCGGACACCACGCTCGCGGCCGGTGAACTGGAACCGGCGGTGTACGCCACCGAATCCGGCGAGCCCCTCGACGATCTCCTCCGTCTCGGCGCCGGCGTCACGGGCAGCCAGTAGAGCCGCAAGTGCGTTGAGCGCCATGTGACGACCCGGCACTGCCATCCGCACGGTTCGCGCGGCGCTCTCGCCCGCCAGGTGGAACTGCAGGACTCCCCCGACGTCGTGCGCATGGAAGCCCAGTAGTCGGACTCCGACCTCGACACCGTCGACAGGCTCGAAGGCGGTGCCCGCCTCCACCTCCTGCGCGTCTGCCGATCCGTAACCGAGTACCCGGATGTCCGAACGGCCCGAGGCCACGATTCGCTTCGCGAGATCCGCCGATCCCGGGTCGTCGAGGCAAGCAATCAAGAGCCCACCCGGACGCAACTTGTCGACAAAATCGTCGAACACCTTCACATACGCTTCGACGCTGCCGAAATAGTCGAGGTGATCGGCCTCGATGTTGGTCACGACGATCACGTTGGGGTCGTACTGGAGCAGCGACCCGTCGCTCTCGTCCGCCTCGGCGACAAAGACGTCACCGCTGCCGTGATGGGCATTCGTTCCCGCTTCGTTGAGTTCGCCGCCAACGGCAAACGAAGGGTCGAAACCACAGTGCTGCAGGGCGACCACGAGCATCGAGGTCGTCGACGTCTTGCCGTGTGTACCCGAAACCAGGAACGTGCGATTGCCCTGCATCAGTGATGCAAGGACAGCCGGCCGAAGAATCACCGGGATTCCGCGGCGAGCGGCCTCGACGAGTTCCGGGTTGTCCTTCGGGATAGCCGCGTGCGTCGTGACGACGACGGTCGGACCACCCGGCAGCAGGTCGAGAGCATCGGCGTCGTGGCCGATCCGGACCTGCGCCCCGCGTGCACGAAGCGCCAGGACTCCTCGGCTCTCCTTTGCGTCCGAACCCGAGACAAGGCCCCCGCGGGAAAGCAGAATTCGCGCGATGCCGGACATACCGGCACCGCCGATTCCGACCATGTGTACTCGCTCGAGGTGGGCGGGCAGCGCGGTCATCGGTTTCCCCTTGCGTTTTCCTGGACGGCGTTTTCCTTTGCCGCGATGTCGAGCACGATCCGTGCGATCTCGGTTGCCGCGGTGCGGTGCCCGACGTTGGCAGCACCACTGCTCATCTTGTCGAGGCGCGCGCTGTCGCTCAGCATCGGGACGACGGTACCGGCGACGAACGTCGGCGTGAGCTCGTTGTCGGAGACGATGATCGCACCGCCCGCTGCGACAACGGGTTTCGCGTTGAGTTCCTGCTCACCATTGCCGTGCGGCAACGGAACGTAGACGGCCGGTAGTCCGACCGCCGAGACCTCGGCGACCGTCATCGCGCCCGAACGACAGATCGTCGCGTCGGCTGCGGCATACGCGAGATCCATCCGCGAAAGATAAGGAACAGCCACATACGGTGCCGTCTCCGAGTACTGCGTGACCTCGAGGGAGTTCTTGGGTCCGTGTGCGTGAAGGACCGAGATCCCGGCCTTCGCCAGTTCTTCCGCTGCTCCGGACACCGCGTCGTTGAGCGACTTCGCGCCTTGCGATCCGCCGAAGACGAGCAGAACGGGACCGTCCTGAGGCAGTCCGAAGTACTCGCGAGCTTGCGAGCGGAGTCCCGCTCGATCGAAATTGGCGATCGACGCGCGAACCGGGATGCCAACGATCTCGGCGTCCTGATCGCCGCGGTTCTTCACTCCGGAACCCGGAACAGCGGCAAGCACCCGCGTCGCCAGGCGAGCACCGATCTTGTTCGCGATACCGGCACTGGCGTTCGCCTCGTGGATGACGATCGGAATCTTGCGCCGGCGCCGAAGAACACCACCACGTGCGGCAAGATACGCCGGAAGCGCGACGTAACCACCGAAACCGACGATCACGTCGGCGTCGACGGAATCGAGTACCTCGCGGGTCTTGCGCACCGAGGCGAGGATGCGTGTCGGCAGTTTGACGAGATCCATCGTGGGCTTGCGAGGAAGCGGAACCGGCGGAATGAGCTCGAGCGTGTACCCGCGAGCCGGCACCAAGGTGGTTTCGAGACCACGCGCCGTCCCGAGCGCAGTGATTCTGGTGTCGGGCGCAGCGGCCTTGACCGCGTCCGCGACAGCAAGTGCGGGTTCGATGTGACCAGCCGTGCCTCCCCCTGCCACCACTACCGACAGAGCCGATTTGTTGCCGCTCACCTACGAATTCCTCGCTCTCGAACTTCTCGTGGATCTTGTGCCCTACGTGTCGGCGCCTGCCGACGCTGACCATTCTGCCCTCCCGCGGTGCGCTTCCGTGACCCAGCGGCCGCACCTCGGTTGGAATCCGAGGAAGGGCGAGCACCTTGATCTGCCCGCTTGCGTCGATCGCCCGTCTCGATCGCGCGCCGGCCGTCGCGTCCGCGTGCCGGTTCGATCTGCCGTGCGGGCTTCGGTCGACGGATCGGCCGGCCCCCTGACGGCGGGTGGTACAGCACGGGCTTCGGCAGTCTGAGCAACTTCGAGATCTTGCCGTCCTGCCCGGAGTTCAGAGCGGCAACTGCTTCGGGCTCGTGGCGCGCTGCATTGGCGATGACACCGAACATGAACAATGTGATCGCCAAGGACGAACCGCCGGCGGAGACCAAGGGCAACTGGAGTCCGGTCACCGGCAGCAGTCCGATGACGTAACCGATGTTGATCATTGCCTGGCCGACGATCCAGGTAGTTGCAGTGGCCGACAGGAGCCGCCAGAACGGATCGATGCTGCGGGCTGCGATCCGCAATCCCGTGTAGACGAATACAGCGAACAAACCGATCACCACTGCGCAGCCGACAAATCCCAACTCTTCGCCGATGATCGCGAAGATGAAGTCGTTGTGCGCGTTGGGTAGGTAGTTCCACTTGGCGACGCTCTGACCGAGTCCGCGTCCGAAAAGGCCCCCGTCAGCGAGCGAATACAAAGCCTGCTTGGCCTGATAGTTGTTGCCCTGCAGGTCGTCGCTCTTGTTGAAGAAGGCTTGAACTCGATCGGAACGATAACCGGCCGTCATCGCCAGCACGCCCGCCACGACGACGCCCGTCACCGCGATCGAGCCGAAGAGCTTCAGTGGCAGCCCACCGAACCACAGCAGGGCCCCGACGATGATTCCCAATGCGATGGTCGTACTGAGGTTCGGTTGCGCGACGACCAGCGCGAAGACCAGCATTGCTGCGGGCACGAGCGGAATCAGGATCGACTTCACGGATCGGTCGTCCGGCCGCCGCGAAGCCAACAGATGGGCGCCCCAGATCGCCAACGCGACCTTCATGATTTCCGAGGGCTGCACCGAGAACCCGCCGACGTTGAACCAGCGACGCGCGCCCTGCGCTTCTGTGCCGATTCCCGGAATCAGGACGAGTACCAGCATGATCAGCACGACGACGAACAGCGGAAACGAATACTGCCGGAGCACTCTCGCCGGGATCCGCAGCGCGACGTAGAAGAGCACAGCTCCGAGAATCGCGAAGATCAACTGCTGGGTGAACAACGAATACGCCGAGCCACCGGACACGTACTGCTCGACGCTCGACGCCGACAGAACCATCACGAGCCCCAAGACAGTCAACATCGTGGCAATCGTCACCACCAGGTGGAACGACGCCAACGGCCGCGCCAACCAGGCACCGATTCGGGTCTTGGGACCCTTGGTCATAGCAAGTTCCCGGCTTGGCCAGGCGCATCCGTGAACGGATCGGGTAATGCGGCTACGGCGGCGGCGAAGCTGTCACCACGATGTCCGTAGCTGGCGAACATGTCCAAGGACGCGGCGGCCGGGGCGAGTACAACTGCATCACCGGGGGACGCCAACTCGGCAGCTTCGATTACCACTGCGGCCATGACGGCATCCGCGTCGGCACCCGACGGCAGCCGGATGGTGAGAGTCGAGTTGCTGCTGTTTTCGCTCACCACTGCATCGTCCCCCGACATCACGTGCACCACGGGAACATCGGGTGCGTGTCGCGCGAGCGCGTCCTCGATCACACCAGCGTCACGCCCGAGAAGGACAGCGCCGGAGAGTCGAGGGCCGACTTCGCTCACCAATTGGTCGACGCTGGCTCCCTTGAGCAGACCGCCTGCAACCCAGACGACGCGATCGTGCGCGAGTATCGACGGTCTGGCTGCGTGCGGATTGGTGGCCTTGGAGTCGTCGATGTACACAACGGACCCGACACGGCCGACCAGCGCCCCTCGGTGTGGGCCGACCTTGTGTGCGGCCAGACCGCGTTCGACGACGTCTGCCTCGAATCCGAGTGCCCGCGCCAAGGCGGCGGCGGCCAGCGCGTCCATGACGCCTGCCGGGCCGGCGGGATCTATCGACGCTGCTTCGGCCAAGCGGACGTGATCGCCGAATGCGTTGTCCACGAGGTGTCCCGCTTCGACACCCAGTTCCCCTTCGCCCGGTTCACCCAATCTGAACCCGGTGACAATGTCTGCAGTTGCGCGAGTTCCCAGTTCGGAAGCGATCGCGTCATCGAGGCCGACCACCGCGACCTTTCCGCTCAGCGCCCGCGACTTGGCCTCGGCGTACGCGCTCATTCCGCCGTGCCAGTCGAGGTGATCCTCGGCGACGTTGAGGACCACGCCGGCATCCGGACGCACCGAAGGCGCCCAGTGCAATTGGAAGGACGACAGTTCGACAGCGAGGTACTCCACGCGCGGCGACGTCTCGGCGAGTGCGTCGAGTATCGGCAGCCCGATGTTTCCGCAGGCTCGGCCGACAACTCCAGCGGCGTCGAGAATCGAGGCCAGCATCGACGTCGTCGTGGTCTTTCCGTTCGTCCCCGTCACGACGAGCCATTTACGGGGTGTGCCGAAGTGCCCGCTGTGGTCGACGCGCCAGGAGAACTCGACGTCTCCCCAGATGGGAATCCCGTGACCGGCGGCGGCTGCAAGGATCGGTGCATCCGGCCGAAAGCCCGGACTGGTGACGACGAGCCCGTACTCGGTGATCGAATCCGGAGCATCCTCGATCGAGGTGGTGGTCACCATGTCCGCGCCGAGCTCCGCGCAGCGCTCCGCGAAGTCCAAGGTCGAATCGGCAACCGTCACGACAGCACCGAGGGCGACGAGAGGTTCGATGGTCGCTTGACCGGACACCCGCCCACCGGCGACCAGCACTCGCGTACCGCGGAGCCAGGACAGGTCGTTCTCGGAATCCGCTGAGCTGGTCATGGTTTTCAGCCTCCGAGCGCTGCGAGGTATTCGCTGTAGAAGAGTGCCAAGCCGATAGCCGACGCAATAGCCGCCAGCAACCAGAATCTGATGATGACCGTGGTTTCAGCCCACCCGGCGAGTTCGAAGTGGTGATGGAACGGCGCCATTCGGAAGACCCGCCGTCGGCTGGACCGGAACACCGCTACCTGGATCACCACCGACGCGGCCTCCGCGACGAACAGTGCACCGATGACCACCATCAACAGTTCCGTGCTGGTGGTGATCGACAATCCGGCGAGCATGCCGCCGAGGGCAAGAGAACCGGTGTCGCCCATGAAGATCTTGGCGGGTGCGGCATTCCACCAGAGGAAACCGATGCACGCGCCGGCGCCGGCCGCGCAGAGCACCGCGAGATCGAGCGGGTCTCGGACGTCGTAGCAACCCTTACCGGGATTCGTCTCGCACGAGTAGCGGAACTGCCAGAACGTGATGATGACGTAGGCGCCGAGAACGAAACTCATCGCACCGGCGGCCAATCCGTCGAGGCCGTCGGTCAGGTTGACGGCATTGGACCAGGCGCTGACCAGTAGGTAGCAGAAGGCGATGAAGACCACGGACCCGAGTGAGACGGTGGCGATGTCGCGCACGTACGACAGATGAACACTGCCCGGAGTCAGCCCGTCGTCACCGCGGAACTGAAGGGCCAGGATTCCGAAGGCAATGGCAGCGACGAACTGTCCGACCAGCTTCGCTGTCTTGTTCAGTCCCAGATTGCGCTGCTTGCGGATCTTGATGAAGTCGTCGAGGAAACCGACTCCACCGAGCGCGGTGGTCAGACCGAGTACCAGTAGGCCGGACGCCGATGGCCCCTCCGCGTTGTCCATCCCGAGACCGATGAGGTGTGAGCCGAGATAGCCGGCCCAGATTCCGGTCAGGATCGCGACGCCGCCCATTGTCGGCGTGCCGCGCTTGGCCTGGTGACTGGCTGGACCTTCGGTTCGGATCTCCTGCCCGAAACCTTGTTTCGAGAACGCCTTGATCAGGATCGGCGTGAGCATGATGGAGACCGCCAGCGCGATGCCTGCGGCGAGAAGAATCTGGATCACTGCGAATCCCCGCCGTTCTCGCCATCGGTGTTCGCGTCACCGGTGTTGTCGCTGGGCGTTGCGGCCAGAATCGCTTCGGCGACCGACCACAGTTCCACCGACTTGGACGCCTTCACCAGGACGAGATCGCCCGGTTCGAGTTCCGCTTCGAGAATGGCGATTGCCGCAGCTGCGTCGGGCACGACGACGGACTCGTCACCCCACGACCCCTCCATCACTGCTCCTTGATGCATCGCACGCGAGGTGCGGCCCGTCCCGACGACGATCAACTTGCTGACATCGAGTCTGACGGCAAGGCGACCGATCGCGTCGTGCTCGACAACTGATTCCGGTCCGAGCTCACCCATCTCTCCGAGCACAGCCCAGCTACGGCGACCGAAGTGCCGATCCGATCGCGCCATGGACACCAACGCTTTGAGGGCGGCGCGCATGGAATCGGGATTGGCGTTGTAACTGTCGTTGACGACGGTGACGCCGTCGGCGCGCTCGGTGACTTCCATCCGCCTCGCGGACGCTGCCTTCGTGCCCTCGAGGACACGTGCGATGTCTGCAACCGCGAGGCCGTTCTCGAGTGCGACGGCCGCCGCGGCCAGGGCGTTGCTCACGTGGTGTTCGCCGTGAACGGCCAGGCGAATACGTGCAGAACCCTGTGAACAGTTCAGTGTGAAGGAAGCCCTGGCCTGGTCGTCGACAACCACGTCGGTCGCCCGAACGTCGCAGTCTTCGGACTGGCCGACGAATACGATCCGGGCCTTGGTTCGACTCGCCATTGCGGCGACCATGCGGTCGTCGGCGTTGAGGACCGCAACTCCACCGTCGGCTGCCGACGGGAGTGCTTCCACCAGTTCACCTTTGGCGACCGCGATCGCTTCACGCGAACCGAACTCACCGAGATGGGCAGTGCCCACATTGAGAACTACGCCGATCTTCGGCGGCGCGATCTTCGTCAGTTCGCCGACATGACCGACCCCACGGGCCGACATCTCGAGAACGAGGAAGCGGGTCTTCTCGTCGGCGCGGAGCACTGTCCACGGCAGACCCAATTCGTTGTTGAACGACCCGGGGGGCGCAACCACCTCGCCGCACTCGCGCAGCAGCGCTGCTATCAGATCCTTTGTCGAGGTCTTGCCGGCAGAACCGGTGACACCGACCAGCGTCAGTCCACCATCGGCCGGTGTGCCATCAGTTGCCAGTTCGTCGACCACGGCCCTGGCCAGAAGGCCGAGGGCATGCAGGACCGCGGCTCCGGACCCGTCGGTGTCGTGTTCGAGCAGCATGACTGCACTGGGACCGTCGTTCGGCACCGATGGAACGACGATTGCCGGAACTCCGACCGGCCGCGCCGCGAGCACCGCCACAGCGCCCGCTGCCACCGCCGCTTCCGCGTGATCATGACCGTCGACACGCGCTCCGGGTAGGGCGAGGAAGAGCCCACCTGGAGCTACTTTGCGCGAATCGAATTCGACGGTTCCAGTCACCTGCGTCGACGAATCGTCGACGTCGTGCAGGGTTCCTCCGACGATCTCGGCGATCCGAGAGAGCGTCATCGGGATCATTGCTTGCCTCCATGTGCTGTGTTGATCGCGAATCGGCCGATCATTTCGCCCAACACCTCGCGGTCGTCGAACGGGTGTTTGACCCCGTCGATTTCTTGACCTACTTCGTGGCCTTTGCCTGCCACCAGGACGACATCTCCTGGCTGTGCCCACCGGACTGCTTGCTCGATCGCGGCGGCCCGGTCCCCCACTTCGCGAACCTCGCCGCGTTCGGATTCGGGCACGTCCATGGCGCCTTGCATCACCGAAGCGCGAATCTTCGCCGGATCCTCGGTGCGTGGGTTGTCGTCGGTGACGATCAGCAGGTCTGCGCCTCGCGCACCCGCTTCACCCATGAGTGCCCGTTTGCCGGCGTCGCGGTCACCGCCCGCACCGACGACCACGGCCACTCGGCCGGGAACCTGGTTGCGCAGCGTGGCGATCACGGCTTCGAGCGCTGCCGGCTTGTGGGCGTAGTCGACCACGGCGAGAAAGCTCTGCCCCCGGTCGATCCGCTGAACTCGCCCCGGGACGTCCACGGTCCCGAGCGCTCGAACAGCCGCGTCCGGGTCGAGTCCCGCCGCAAAGCTGACGGTCAACGCCAGCGCAGCGTTGGCCACGTTGTATCGCCCGGGGAGACGAAGTGAGACTGGCCACGACTGTCCGTCCGGCCCGACCAACTCGAAGGTCTGCGAGCCGTCCTCGGCAACCTCGACTGCGCCGACCGTCCACTCGGCCTCGGCCGTCGAGGTCGAGACCGTTGTCACCGCGTCGCTCTCGTCGGTCGCGGCCAACTCGGCCATCCGTCGACCCCACACGTCGTCGACGCAGACGACGGCATGCTCGGCTCGCACCGTCGACTCGGGATCGAACAACCGAGCCTTGGCCTGGAAGTACTCCTCGAAGTCCCGATGGAAATCCAGGTGATCCTGCGAAAGATTGGTGAACGCGCCGATGTCGAAGCGGATGCCGTCGACGCGTCCGAGAGCGAGAGCGTGACTGGAGACCTCCATGACGACGGTATCGATCCCCTGCTCTGCCATCACGGCGAACAGAGCATGCAGTTGCGGAGCCTCCGGCGTGGTCAGAGCGCTGGGCACCCGGCGGCCGTCGATTCGAGTCTCGATGGTCCCGACCAGGCCGGGCTTGCGGCCGGCTCCGGCAATCGCAGCTTCGAGCAAGTACGACGTCGTGGTCTTGCCCGATGTACCGGTAATCCCGACGACCTGCATCTTCTCCGAGGGCCGGCCGTAGATTTCCGCGGAGATCTCACCGAGCACATCCCGCGGGTTCGGATGAACGAGAACTGGGACGGACCGGTCAGGCGCCTTGTCCGCGGCCTCGATCAGTTCGAGGCCGGCCTCGTCGGTCAAGATCGCGGTCGCACCGCGCCCCAGAGCGTCGACGGCGAACTGAGCGCCATGGGTCCGTGCACCGGGCAGAGCGGCGAAGAGGTCATCGGTCACGATTCCCTGCGCACGCAGGTCGACGCCCTTGACGACGACCTCCGAGGACTGTGATCCCGGTTGCCCCACCCATTCGAGGCGAGCCCCGGACAGTTCGGAGAGCGCCGTGATCGCGGTAGCAACCGGTTGTGTCGGACGCGTCCCGGGAGCGCCGTCCGAGTTCGACGATTGCAAACGATTCGGCACTGTCACTCGACTCCTGGCAATTGTCGTTGTTCTATCGCGGTCGTTGTCTATGGCGGTCGTTGTCTATGGCGGTCGCAACGCAAGCAAAGTTCGGCGCACTGCGATGAATGAGGTTACTGCGACGTTTGAGATTACCGTGTCCGGGATTCACCCGAAGACCGTGTCGAAACCGACACACCGCAATCAGTCCGCCTGCAACACCAACTTGCGACCGGGGTCCGGCGACATCGGGACACTGTCACGCTGGAGCATCCACGACGCGATGTTGTGGAACAACGGTGCCGCCGACTGACCGCCGCCGCCGTCCACGCCGCGAACCGGTGCGTCGAGCATGATTCCGATCACGAATCGAGGATTGTCCGCAGGCGCGATTCCCGCGAAGGTGATCCAGTAGTTGGAGTTGGAGTAGCACTTGCACGCGGGATCCACCTGCTGCGCGGTCCCGGTCTTTCCACTGACCTGGTATCCCTCGACGCCCGCGGCAACACCGGTTCCTCGTTGGTTGCCGGTGTCTTCCTGAGTGACCGACCGGAACATGTCCCGAACGGTCGCCGCTGTCTGGGCGCTGACCACCTCGACGCCCTCGGGCTGCGGCGTCTCGGTCCGCGTGCCGGAAGAATCGACAGTCGACTTCACGATCCGCGGAGGAATTCGCACGCCGTCGTTGGCAATGGCCTGGTACATCCCGGTCATCTGCAGGGTTGTCATCGAGAGACCCTGCCCGATCGGCAGGTTCGCGAAGGTTCCGCCCGACCACTGGTCGCGACTCGGAACGCTGCCCGCGCTCTCGCCGGGAAGTCCGACGTCGGTGCGTTGTCCGAGGCCGAACCTGTTCAGCATGTCTGCGTAGCGATCCTCGCCCACTCGCTGAGCGAGCATCAAGGTGCCGACGTTCGAGGACTTTCCGAACACACCGGTAGAGGTGTACGGGGCCACACCGTGATCCCACGCGTCCTTGACTGTGGCACCGGACATCGTGATGCTGCCCGGGACCTGCAGAACTTCGTCCGGAGTTGTCTTACCGTCCTCGATGGCCGCTGCTGCGGTGACGATCTTGTTCACCGATCCGGGCTCGAACGGCGTACTGACCGACGGATTGCCCATTTCGGCTGTCGGCGCGTTCTTGTCGATGCCGATTGCGGGGTTGAAGGTGCTGTCGTTGGACATGGCCAACACCTGTCCCGTCTTGGAGTCCATGACCACAACCGAAGCGTTCTTTGCGCCCGACTTGTCCTTGGCGATCTGGACCTGCTGCTGAACGTAGAACTGGAGGTCCGAATCGATGGTCAGCTCGACACCCGAACCGTTGACTGCCGGTTGCTTGTCACGCCAGCTGCCGGGGATCACAGCGCCGTCGGAACCGCGGTCGTACGTTTCGGATCCATCGGTTCCGGCGAGCGTGGAGTCCATCGAATCTTCGAGACCGAGCAAACCGTGCCCGTCCCAGCCGGTCGCGCCGACGAGATTCGCGGCCAGAGAGCCACCGGGGTACTCGCGGATGTCCTGACGCTCGAGGCCGACCTCCCGGAACTTGTCCGAGATCTCGGCAGCAACCGCCGGATCCACGCTGCGCGCGAGGTACGTGAAAGTCTCGTTGCTGTTCATCTTCTGAAGCAGATCTTTTTCCGGAACGGTATCGCCGAGCTTGGCGTGGATTCCGGCGGCGATCTCGGCGAGGCGATCGCTCACTTCCGGCGCCTGCTTGTCACCCTCGGCGCCCTGCTCGATGCTCTTGGCGCGCGCTTCCTCGAGTTCCTTGCGTACCCGCACCGGCTGGAAAGTCAGCGCCTTGGCTTCCATGGTGAAGGCGAGGGGGTTTCCGTTGCGATCGGTTATCGAGCCACGTACAGCCGGATCGACCTGGGTCGTGGTTCGTTGATTGGCAGATTCCGCAGCCAGACTCGGCGCGTCGATTCCCTGAATCCACAAGAGCTGCAATGCCGCAACGGCGAGCGCACCACACATGGTGATACGACCGACTCGCTGACGAAACGGAAATGAGGCGGTGGCCGAGCGGCGCGGACGCCGACCGGGGTTGTTACGGGAGTTCTGACTCACCGACGTTCCTCAGGCGGAGCAGGCACCGCCGTCGTGGTGGCGGGTGCTGTCGTCGTGGGGATCACAGGAACCAATTGTTCACTCTGCGCGAGGTTTCGCGTGTTATTCGGAACGCTCGGCGTGGCTCCGGGAGCAACCGGCGTTGTGGTGCGCGGGGGTGTCGCAGTCGGTGCGGGCACCGATGTGGGCGCATCGAGCGGCGGCATAGCTCCGGCAGTCGCGGGAGTCGGCGTTCCGACGACCTCGACCGAACCGTCCGGATGAACTACCAGTCGTGCAGGGTCCTTGGCGGGGACCATGCCGAGAGCGCTTGCCTGATTTGCCAACTCCGGAGCCGAGTTACGCGACTGGAAGTCACGTTCGAGCGCTGCTTTCTGCTCGACCAAAGACTGGTTGTATGCACGTGCATCACTGAGTTGGTACGAATCCTCGGCAGCGCGAGTGGTCAGCAGCAGAGTCACCGCGAGACCGATGGACAGAAGTCCGATGACGGAGGCCACGAACGGCACTCTCCCCTTGAGCATCGCCCGAGGAGAGATAGACGGGCCGGCAGCAGCGACAGTTCCGGTCCGGCCTGCCGCCCGTGCGGTGCGCTTGTCGTATGCACGTTGCGCTGCACCGGATTTGCCCTGACGACTCATGCCCGCCTCCTGGAAATGCGTTCTGCGGCACGCAAACGCACCGGAGCTGATCGTGGGTTCTCTTCGATTTCCTGCTCTGACGCACGTTCTGCGCCACGGGTGAGAATGCGGAACTCCGGTCCCATACCCGGCAACTCGACCGGTAGTCCTTCAGGACTGGTGGACTTCGAGCGGGGAACCAACTCCGCCTTCACAACTCGATCCTCGAGCGACTGGTAGGACATGAACACCACTCGCCCACCGACTGCCAGTGCGTCGAGCCCGGCAGGAACGGCTGCACGAAGCGAATCCAACTCGGCATTGACTTCGATCCGCAGCGCTTGGAAGGTGCGCTTGGCCGGGTGTCCCCCCGTACGCCGCGTGGCTGCCGGGATTGTTCGGTACAGCAATTCGACCAGAGCTGCACTGGTGGTGAAGGGTTCACGCTCACGCTGCCGAAGGATCTCGGACGCAATCTTTCCCGCGAACCGTTCTTCGCCGTACGTGCTCAGAATGCGAGCAAGGTCGCCGTGACTGTAAGTGTTCAGGACCTCTGCCGCGGTCAGCCCGACCGTCTGATCCATCCGCATGTCGAGAGGAGCGTCGATCGAGTACGCAAAACCTCGGTCGGCTTCGTCCAACTGCATCGACGACACACCCAGATCGAAAAGGATCGCGTGAACCGACTCCGTCGACGGCAGACCTGCCTGTTCGAGCGCGTCCTCGATCCCGTCATACGTGGTGTGCACGAACGTCGTTCGGTCCGCGAATGGCGCCAGACGCTCGGAAGCGATCCGGAGTGCGTTGGTGTCGCGATCGAGACCGATGAGGTGAAGGCCCGGGTACTTGCCCAGGAAGAATTCGGAGTGGCCACCGAGCCCCAACGTTGCATCGATCATGTATGCGCCCGCTCCACCGTCACCGACGGCGGTGATGGCAGGGCCGAGAAGATCGTCGGCGCGGTGCAGAAGTACAGGGACGTGCGCGAAGCCATCGGCATCCGAGGGTTCGTTCACCTCGTGATCCACCATGATTGCTCCGGCTCCTACTTTCATGATTTCCGATGACTTTTCGAAAAGGTGCTGACTTTCCGAGAAGGCGATGACTGTTCGAGAAGGCGAATGCTTCGAGGTCCCTGCCCGAAGGAGAACCTGGCGCTGGGGAAGTGCGTCAGGGTCTTTCCGGGCAGAGGCCTCGCGGCATTCGCCGGGGGCTCTTCGCCTAGACGATCTCGCTGAGAGATTCGCCTGTTGCCTGCGAATAGTCCTCTTCGTTGTCTCCGAGATACCTCTCCCAGGCTGCTAGATCCCAGATCTCGAGGTAATCGACGGAGCCGGTCACTACGCATTCCTTGGACAGGTTTGCGTAACGCCGATGATCAGCCGAGAGGGTGATTCGCCCCTGGGCATCGGCGTGCTGTTCATCTGTGCCGGCGGCCAGAGCACGGACATACGCCCGAGCTGCCGGATCATTGCGTGGAGCTGCCGCTGCCTTTCGAGCAAGCTTGACGAACTCGTCCCGGGGGTAGATGGCGAGGCTGTGATCCTGACTCTTGGTGATCATCAATCCTCCTGCCAGTTCGTCTCGGAACTTTGCCGGCAACGTGAGCCGACCTTTGTCGTCGAGCTTCGGCGTGAAGGTACCGAGGAACACTCGACACCTCCTGCGAGCTTGCGCTGAAACCCTCCCTATCGAGCGGATCGTGCTTCAGCTCTCCGCCCGAACCCACAGTACCCCACTTTCCCCCACAAACAAGGAGCACATGGTCCCTATTCAGCATCATTTGCTGATAAATAGCAGGTCAGCGCAGGTGGGGAGACGTGGGGGAAATTTGTAACCGTGTCCCGGCCCACACCGCCGTCAGATCGACCCTTTACGCCACGATCTGTTGCTCCCCCACACAAAATCGCAGTACAAGCGCGGTTTTCGAATAGACGTGAGCGGGACGAGGTCTGGTCGTGCGTTGCAGTTCGACCAGGGTGGAGGAAAGTGGAGGGCCGAGTGGAGCGAAGTGGAGGAAGCCCGCGGGCATGCCCTGAGGCAGCAGGAGTGGCGAGTGATTCGCTCGCACGTCACTGATTCACTCGATGGATTGCCGGCGCACACGTACAACACCCACAGCAACGGCGTGTGGCGGTCGGCAACCTTGGTTGCCGACCGCCACACGTGTGGTCGTCCGTGCCCTGAAGAGGGCGTCACGTCCGAACTGCATCACTCTCGAAGTACGCCCGAAGAAGGGCGGGAGAGCTAGTCCTGCTCGAACCTGCGTTTGAATCGATCTTCCATCCGCGACGAGAATCCGCCGCCAGACTTCCGGCCGCGTCCCCGCCCGGATCCGCCGGCACTACCCCTACCCGGCGGACCGGAGGGATGATTGCCACCTTCGGAAGCGGAGTCGGCGGCCGGCGCAGACTTACGTCCACCACCCCAGAGGAACAACACCCCTGCGCCGAACATGAACAAGAAACCGAACAGGCTGATGATCGGAAAACCGCCCGGCTTGAGCGGGAGTGCAACCCCCGCGATCAGCAGGACCAGACCCAGCACGAATAGAGCCGCTGCTTGGAACCGCCGTCTACTCGACGGCGCCCGCATACGGCCGCCCCTCACATTGGAGGCGAACTTGGGGTCTTCGGCATAGAGAGCGCTCTCGATCTGATCGAGCATGCGCTGCTCGTGCTCGGAGAGTGGCACGGTACCTCCCCCGGCACTGGAAGTTTGGCAACCACCCCACGGTGTGAGGCGGCGGGTAATCAAGTTGGACGATTACCTGTTTTCATAATACGAGCAGTTTAGGTCTCGGACCACCAACTCCGGGTACGAGTTCCGCCACAAGCGTACGTATTCGTGCCGAAGGGCCCCGATTCGGCTCCATTTGCCTGTGCGGACCAGGAAATTCCCCGGAAACAACTGCCGACACGGACCATTTGTTCACGACGCTCGCAAATGCTCGGACGCGTCCTGACCGATGAAATCTTCGACCGCCGTGAGAAAACGGCCGACCTCGGCGAAGAATGCGTCGGAATCGGAGTCCGTGATCACGATCGACACGCCGGTTTCCACGGCCGCACGCGTAGAGGACCACCCTGCGAAGAACTTCGACCACGCTCCGAACGCGGGCGCTGCGGCGTCCATCAGAACCCACGCGTTTCCGCTTCGCTTGCGCTTCGAGCCGGCACCGGCAGGAGCTGCGGCCAACACTGCCCCGGCATGACGTAGGGCCGCCAGGTAGGCACACCGGAACCGGTCGGCAGGATCGCCCGCCCCAATCGCTTCCTCAAGAAGCGCATCCGCCTTCCGGAGCAGCCCCCACGCCACACCGGACTTTCCCACTCGAGCAGTGCGGTGGCTGGCGTCCGTCGCGCCGAAGGACCGCCTCGCCGACATCGGCAATCGAGAAATTGCGGCATCCGACGGACTCGACAACTCGGCAGGAAGAGTTCGTTGGCACTTCACACGTTCAGGCTTCACACGCTCGGACATCGGGGCACCTCCTGCACCGTGAGGATCCAAGACCAGGTGGGCCGGAGATGCCCGCTTCCCTTCGGGCATCTCCGGATCACCCACATCGAACATCTGTTCGACCTATTCAATATAACTGCACCCACCGACACGCCGTCAAGAGAAGAGGTGAGACCGGTCGACCCGCAGATCGCCTGGACACCACATACGGTCGACCTCGATCGCGCAGAATTCGCGAGTCGACTCCACGAGGCACTGGCCGTGTACGTCACCGCGATGGACTATCCGCGAGGAACCGAGTTCCATCGCGCACCGATGTGGCAGGAGCACGCGAACCGGCCTGGCTGGAAGGCAGTCGGCGCTTTGGCGGTTCCTCAGCAACCGTCACACGAAAATCTGCCGCTGGTGGGGATCGCTTACGGGTATCGCGGGAGCCCGGACCAGTGGTGGCATCAACAGGTACTGCACGGGCTTCGGCGCTCGGGTCGTCCCCAGAGCGAGATCGACGCGATTCTGAGCGACTACTTCGAACTCACCGAACTCCACGTGCATCCGAACGGACAAGGTCACCGGTTGGGCGAATCGCTCTTGCGTCACCTCCTCGTCGATCGACCCGAACGCAGTGTTCTGTTGTCGACACCCGAGGTGTACGACGAGGACAACCGAGCCTGGCGGCTGTACCGTCGCCTCGGCTTTCGTGACGTGCTCCGCAGATTTCGTTTTGCCGGCGACAACCGGCCGTTCGCAGTCCTCGGCCGTGGACTCCCGCTGTGAGCGCGCTTCTCGACGCCGTCGTCGTCGGCTCCGGACACAACGCGCTCGTATCGGCCGCCTACCTCGCACGCGAGGGTTGGTCGGTCGAGGTTCTGGAGAAGGACACGGTTCTCGGCGGCGCCGTCTCGACCGTCGAGCGATTTCCCGGATACAAGGTGGACCGGGGGTCGTCGGCACACCTCATGATCCGACACAGCGGCATCATCGAGGAACTCGGACTCGGCGCGCACGGACTGCGCTACATCGACTGTGACCCGTGGGCGTTCGCGCCGCCCGCCCCGGGCACCGACGGGCCGGGCATCGCGTTTCACCGCGACCTCGACGCAACCTGCTGGTCCATCGAACGAGCATGCGGGACAAAGGACGCCGACTCCTACCGGCGATTCGTCGCGGTCTGGTCGGAGCGCAGTCGACATGTCATGAAAGCGTTTTCCGCACCGCCCACCGGATCGAACCTGATCGGTGCGTTCGGAGGTCTCGCCACCGCACGCGGCAACAGCGAACTGTCTCGGCAGTTCCTCGCGCCTGGCGACGCACTGCTCGACGAGTATTTCGACAGTGAGGCACTCAAAGCAGCGCTTGCGTGGTTCGGCGCCCAGTCCGGGCCTGCGATGTCGGAACCGGGAACCGCTCCGATGGTCGGCTTCGCGGCCCTCATGCACATCTTGCCGCCAGGGCGAGCAGTCGGTGGAAGCGGCGCACTGAGTGCTGCGTTGGCCTCCCGGATGGCTGTCGACGGCGCCACGGTCGCGCTCGGTGACGGCGTGACGTCGATCCGTCGAAACTCGAGTCACTGGACCGCCACAACCGAGAGCGGTCGAGAAGTTCACGCTCGCAAGGTAATCGCCGGGTGCCACATCCTGACCACGCTCGACCTCCTGGGCCGAGGGGGCTTCGACCGAACCACGCTCGATCACTGGCGGCGGAAAATCAGGGTCGGCCCCGGCATCGGCGCGGTACTTCGACTGGCGACATCCGCGCTTCCGTCGTACCGCGGCGACGCCACGACACGGGAAAGTACCTCGGGATTGCAATTACTCGTCTCCGATCGCGCACACTTGCGCACGGCACACGGCGCAGCACTGGCGGGGGAACTTCCTCCTCGCCCTGCGGTTCTCGGAATGAGTTTCAGCGGAATCGATCCCACGATCGCCCCGGCCGGGCGGCATCAGGTGACACTGTGGTCGCAGTGGCAGCCGTATCGCCTCAGCGGACATCGCGATTGGGCATCGGTCGCCGAGGCGGAGGCCGACCGGATCGTCGGCGAGATGGAGGCTTTCGCACCCGGGTTCGCCGATTCCGTCCTCGACCGATTCATTCAGACTCCCCGGGACATCGAGTCGGAATTGGGGATGATCGGCGGAAATGTCATGCACGTCGAGATGTCACTCGATCAGATGATGTTGTGGCGACCGCTTCCGGAACTGTCCGGCCATCGCGTTCCGGGAGCAGACGGGTTGTATCTGACCGGAGCATCGACTCATCCCGGTGGCGGTGTGTCCGGAGCCAGCGGTCGCAGTGCGGCTCGAATCGCACTGTCGGACAGCCGCCAGGGCGCGACTCGTCGTTGGATGCGTCGTTCGAGCAGGTCGTGAAGGTCACCCGCCGAACTTCACCCGCCGACACGCCCCCGCCTCGATGACTGGCTACGCCACGGCTGGCACGATGACCACTGTGCAACAGTCCACCGATCCCGCCGCCAAGCCGACCAGTCGGAAACGTTTCCTGACGGTTGCCGCGCTCGCCCTCATGCTTGTTCCCTTGCTTGCCGGGTGCATCCGCGTGCAGGTGTCGATGGGAGTGTCCGCGAACGATCGTGTGACCGGACAGGTGGTAGCTGCCGCTATTCCGGCGAACGAGGCGGACAAGGGTCCGCAGCTGACCCCACCTTCGTCGCTGGAGGACAAGATACGGGTTCAGGAGTACAAGAAGGACGGGTACGTCGGCAGCCAGGCGTTCTTCAGCGACTTGTCCTTCGGTGACGTCGCCCAACTGGGCTCCATGTACGCCGAGGGGTCCGGGTCGTTCCAGATCACCCTCAAGCGATCCGGGGACACCGTCACGCTCGACGGCAAGGCAGACCTGAAGACGGTTCCGACTCAGGGCGCCGACGTCCAGGTCAGCATCGCCTTCCCGGCACGGGTCGGCACGACCAACGGAACACGAGACGGCGATTCCCGGGTGTCGTGGACCTTGCCCGCCGGCGAGGTGTCGACAATGCGCGCCGAGGTCAACTACGCGGACCCAAGCACCCGAAGCTTCGCCGGGTGGGCAGGAATCATGGCCGGGCTGGCGCTCGGTGTCGCGATTGTCGTCGGTGCGATGGCCTGGATGGCGCGCAATCGAGCACCGATCAAGCGCGCGCCCGCCGCGAAAGCACCGGTCATGAAGACGCCTGTCACGAAATCACCTGTCAGCAAGCAAGCTGACAACAGGAATCCGAAAAACACCGCGAAGTAGCGCCTGGCGATTGCCCCCTCGATTGGTGTCGAGCGGGGCAACCGGGATCAGACGGCTTGTGCTGTCCCGACAGAGGTGTCGGGGGTGAGACCGAGTCGCTCGAGGACCTCACTGGTGGCGCGCGCGAAGTTCAGCGTGATGAAGTGCAGGCACGGAGCGCCTTCGGCGATCAACCGCTCACCCATCTCGGTGGCCAGATCGATGCCGAGTTCGCGGACCGCTGCACGGTTCTCGTCCGGACCGCTTCCGGCCGCGGCGTCGAATCGGCGTTCGAGAGCAGGGGGCAATGACGAGCCCGAGAGCTCGAGCATGCGCCTCACCGAGCGCAGCGACGTCACCGGCATGATCTCCGGGATGATCGGCTTGGCGCCCTGTTCTGCGTCGTACGCACTCACCCGGTCACGGAGACGGAGGTAGTCCTCCACGTCGAAGAACATCTGCGTGATCGAGTACTCGGCGCCGGCACGCAACTTCGACACCAGGTACTTCGTGTCGTATGCCAAGTCCGGAGCGCGGTAGTGCCCCTCGGGGAACGACGCGACGCCGACGTGGAAGTCGCCCAGGTCACGGACCATCCGCACGAGTTCCTCGGCGTACTCGACGCCTTCGGGATGCTTCTTCCATTCGCCGAGCGGATCGCCGGGCGGATCGCCGCGCAATACGAGGATGTTGCTGATCCCACGATCGGCGTAGGCACCGACCATGGCGCGAAGCTCTTCGGTGCTGTGTGAGACAGCAGTTAGGTGAGCAACCGGCAGCAGGGTCGTCTCTTCGGCAAGTTCGCCGGTGACACGCACCGTACGATCGCGCGTCGAGCCACCTGCGCCGTAGGTCATCGAGACGAACGCCGGTCCGAGCCGCTCGAAGGTACGCACCGCACGCCACAGGCGCGCTTCGGCGTCCGCGTCACGCGGCGGCGAAAACTCGACCGAGAACGGAATACGGCTACCTGTCGAGGAAGCGATCCGATCGACGATCGACGGTGTTCGGGTGGCCCACCCCTCGCTGGAGCGGCCCCTGACTGGATCGAATGTCACCGGTCAAGCATATGTTTTCCCGCTGCAAACAAGCTCATCGCCCAGTACTGCGTATCCCGAATGTCAGGATCGCGCAGTTCACGGCCCGACCCGCCGTTGATTCCAACCCCTACTAAGCTGGGCCCCAAGCTCGCTTCCGTGTAACCATCCGGCGCGAGAACATACCGATCTTGGAGGCCACCCTGTCCGCAGGAACCGCGCGCGTTGGACAGAGTTCGACCAACACCGCACCGCATCCGACCTCACTCGAACTGCCAGGTCTGTTCGAAGCAGCGCTCCGCGACTTCTTCGCTTCACGCCGCGAACTCGTCTCGAACATCGGCGGTGGATACGAGGAGGCCGTCAGCACCCTCGAGGCCTTCGTCCTGCGCGGAGGAAAGCGCGTCCGACCGTCGTTCGCCTGGACGGGATGGCTCGGCGCCGGAGGCGACCCGAACGGTAAGGGCGCAGACGCGGTGATTCGTGCGTGCGCCGCCCTCGAACTGGTGCAGGCCTGCGCGCTCGTCCACGACGACATCATCGACGCATCCACGACCAGGCGCGGCTTCCCGACCGTTCACGTCGAATTCGAGGACCAGCACCGAGACGAGGAGTGGAGCGGCGATTCCGCGCACTTCGGCGAGGCCGTCGCCATTCTTCTCGGCGACCTGGCCTTGGCCTGGGCGGACGACATGATCCGAGAATCCGGGATCAGCCCCGAGGCGGCCGCACGTGTCAGCCCGGTCTGGTCGGCAATGCGGACCGAGGTGCTCGGTGGCCAATTCCTCGACATCAGCAATGAAGCCCGAGGCGACGAGACCGTCGAGGCAGCCATGCGGGTCAACCGTTACAAAACCGCCGCGTACACGATCGAACGCCCACTGCACCTCGGCGCCGCGCTGTTCGGTGCGGACGCCGAGTTGGTCGATGCCTACCGGACCTTCGGCACGGACATCGGTATCGCCTTCCAACTTCGCGACGACCTGCTCGGTGTCTTCGGAGATCCGTCCGTCACGGGCAAACCGTCGGGCGACGATCTCATCGCCGGTAAGCGAACTGTCCTGTTCGCGATGGCGCTTGCCCGCGCCGACGCCGCAGATCCGGCGGCAGCAGAACTGCTCCGCAACGGAATCGGCACCCAGCTGACCGACACCGAGGTCGACACTCTGCGCCAGGTGATCACCGATCTGGGCGCCGTCACCGACGTCGAAACGCAGATCGACACCCTCGTCGAGGCAGCTGCGAACGCCCTCGACTCGAGCACGGCAACGGCAGAGTCCAAGGCTCGCCTGACCGACATGGCGATCGCGGCCACGAAGCGAAGCTACTGACCGTGGCACACGTGCACCGCACTCGAACCGTCAGCTCGCCGACCGATCGAGTCGTGATCGTCGGCGCGGGACTTGCCGGACTGTCTGCGGGGTTGTATCTGCGTGGCGCCGGCCGCGACGTCACGATTCTCGAGAGCAACAGCTCGGTCGGTGGGCGAGTCGGTGTCTACCAGGGCAATGACTACAGCATCGACAACGGCGCAACGGTGCTCACGATGCCCGAACTCGTCGAAGACGCGCTTGCGGCCGTCGGTGCCGACCCAGCCTCGACAAACCCCAAATTCGTTGTGCACAAGCTCGATCCGACGTACCACGCGCGATTCGCAGACGGCACCGCTCTCGATGTCCACGCCGATCCAGAAGACATGGCTGCCGAGGTCTCCCGTGTCTGCGGGCCGGAAGAAGCGCAGCGATACCGTGCGTTGCGGCGATGGCTGAACCGGATCTTCGACGCGGAATTCGACCGCTTCATGGACGCCGACTTCGATTCTCCCCTCGGACTGGTCAATTCGCGTGACGCAGTCAAAGATCTGAGCCGGCTCGTCGCACTGGGAGGATTCGGGAAACTGGGCGGGCAGGTGGATCGCAAGATCCGCGACCCTCGCCTCCGGCGGATCTTCACCTTCCAAGCGCTGTATGCGGGCGTTGCTCCGTCTCGGGCCCTCGCGGTGTACGGGGCGATCGCTCACATGGACACCTCACTCGGCGTCTACTTCCCCGAGGGCGGGATGCGCACGATCGCCGAGTCGATGGCCGACGCCTTCACCGAGGCCGGCGGAATTCTGCATCTCGGCCGCACTGTCGAACGCCTCGAGGTAAGCGATCGGCGCGTGCACACCGTTCACACACGCGACGGCGAGCGCTTCGACTGTGACGCCGCCGTCCTCACTCCCGACATGGCCGTCACGGACTCGCTCTTGCGCCCGCATACGCGATTGCGTCCGCGCCCGGTGCGTACATCGCCGTCCGCTGTCGTGATTCACGGCACTGTTTCCTCCGCGGTCGCCGACGAATGGCCCGCGCAGCGACACCACATGATCGACTTCGGCGAGGCGTGGAAGCGTACCTTCGCCGAGATCACGGCACGCCGCGGCCGCGGGCGACTGATGAGTGATCCGTCACTGCTCGTCACCCGACCGGCACAGACCGATCCGAGCCTGGCCTTCTCGCGAGACGGCCGAATCCGTGAACCGCTGTCAGTCCTCGCGCCGTGTCCGAATCTGGACAGTGCAAGTCTCGACTGGTCGACTCTCGGCCCGCCCTACGTGCGCGAAATCATCCTCACGCTGCAAGAACGTGGCTACACGGGACTGGTCGAAGGGTTCGAGATCGATCACGTCGACACCCCGCAGACCTGGCTCGAGAAGGGCATGGCCGCGGGTAGCCCGTTCGCAGCGGCACACACCTTCACCCAGACGGGGCCGTTCCGACGCAAGAACCTCGCCCGCGGCTTCGACAACGTCGTTCTCGCCGGATCGGGAACCGTTCCGGGGGTGGGAGTACCGACCGTTCTGCTGTCCGGACGGCTCGCCGCCGAACGTATTACCGGTACACGCGAGCGAGCCAGCGCGGTGGGCACTCGTGCGAGCAACTAAACTAGCCCCTCGTAACCGACCATTCATCCACGATTCACCGACTCGGGCGCTGCATGCGCCGATCGACACCGATCTCCTCGGGGGAGGAACCTGCACCGATGACGTCCTCTGCCGCAGCCACTGAAAGACCGTGGCACCTAAGGGCCGCCAATTTCCTTCGGACTCCCGAAGGTCACAGTGCACTGCTCGGTTTCTTCGGCGCAGTCATGATCACTTTCGGCGGATTCGGTGCCGGTAGCGTCCGGCGCCAAGATCCGCTGCTCGAGTCGATGCATCTGTCCTGGCTCCGTTTCGGACACGGATCGATTCTGTCGGCGGCCATCGTCTGGATCGGTGTCCTGTGCATGATCGCCGCCTGGGTTCGACTGGGCCGCTCGACTCTGCGCGGTGACGTCTCGTTGCGCGGATTGCGCTACGTCGTCCCGGTCTGGACGTTTCCGCTGCTGTTCGCGGTGCCCATGTTCAGCCGTGACGCCTACTCCTACCTGGCGCAAGGCGCGTTGTTGCGCAACGGCTTCGACCCGTATGCCGTCGGCCCCGTCGTCAATCCGGGAATCCTGCTCGACAACGTCTCCAACGTGTGGACGACGACAACTACCCCGTACGGTCCGGTTCACCTTCTCCTTGCCGACGCCATCGTTCGGCTGACCGGTGAGAACGTCATCGCCGGCACGATGCTGTTGCGGATCACGATGCTCCCCGGACTCGCCCTGATGATGTGGGCCGTTCCCCATCTCGCGACGAAGCTCGGCGGAAACACCTCGATCGCCCTGTGGCTCGCAGTACTCAATCCCCTCGTCCTGATCCACCTGATCGGCGGCGTTCACAACGAGATGCTCATGGTCGGCCTCATGGCCGCAGGCATTGCGCTCGCTCTCGAACGCAAGCACCTCTTCGGGATCGGGCTGATCGCGCTCGCCGTCGCGATCAAGGCAACCGCAGGCGTCGCACTTCCCTTCATAGTCTGGATCTGGATGATCCACGAGCGGGAGGACGCCGCAGCCGCCGGGCAAGAACCGGCGTCACCGATCCGATCGTTCGTCAAAACGGCCGGCGCAGGTTTCGCGGTGTTCGTGGCGGTACTCGGATCCACCTCACTGATCGCCGGAGTCGGCCTCGGCTGGACGACGGCACTCTCCGGTTCGGCAAAGATCATCAACTGGCTCTCGCTGCCCACGATCGTGGCGCACATCGGAACCATGGCAACCTCCTGGTTCGCCGGCGACCATTTCAACGACATCCTCGAAGTCTCCCGGACCATCTCGGCGGTTGTGTTGATCGCGATCATCGCCGTCGTGTGGTGGCGCTACCGCAAGACCGAGCGCGACGCCGTCATGGGCATCGTGATCGTGATGGTCGCCATCGTCGTTCTGTCCCCCGCAGCACTCCCCTGGTACTACTCCTGGCCGCTGGCAGTAGCTGCCGGTTTCGCAATGTCGCCGACGACTCTCGCCGTACTGACCGGGCTGTCCACCTGGCTGATGCTGGTGTTCCAGCCGGACGGATCGATCGGCCTGTACACCTTCCCGCACGTGGCTCTGGCCATCGTCGCTGCCGTGATCGCGGCGATGTCCTTGCAGACGGAAGACCCACTGCGACTTCGTGGACGCAAACACGAGAAACCGATCGAAATGACGTCAGCCGCCTCGGCGCCCTCGACGTCAGGATCTGCGTGATCCGCGTGTCATGAACGCACTGCCTGCGTCCTATGAATTCTGCGAGGGCGTGACGAGGGAACACGGCCGAACGTACTTTCTGGCCACCCGGTTGTTGCCCGTACCTCGACGCCGCGCAGTTCACGCGCTCTACGCATTTGCTCGCGTCGTCGACGACATCGTGGACGAACCCTCGGGTCCGCATGAACGAGGCACGGTGCTCGCCGACGTCGAACGTGCAGCCGTCAACGCACTCGACAACCCCACTGCGACAGGTGGCTTCGCGTCGACGGTTCCCCTCGACCTGACACGCGTACTCCCCGCCTTCGCGGATGCTGTGAAGACGTTCGACATCCCGCGCGCATATTTCGACGCCTTCTTCGAGTCCATGCGGATGGACGCCCCCGACACGGCGAAGTTTCGACCCGTTTACAACACGATGGACGAACTCAGCGAGTACATGTACGGCTCTGCCGTCGTCATCGGTTTGCAGATGCTCCCGATTCTCGGAGTGAGCGTTCCGCAGCGGGAAGCGGTAGTGCCCGCGTCGAATCTCGGTGAGGCGTTTCAGCTGACCAACTTCATCCGCGACGTCGGTGAAGACCTCGACCGGGGACGTCTGTATCTACCGGCGGGCGAGTTCGCCGCATTCGGGGTCGACATCGAGATGCTCGAACATGGGCGAAGAACCGAAACGGTGGACGTTCGGGTCAAGCGCGCGCTGGCACACTTCATCGCCGTGACGCGGGGGCGGTATCGGACCGCCGAATCCGGCATCCCGATGCTCGACCGACGGGTCCAGCCGTCGATCCGCACGGCTTTCGTGTTGTACGGAGCAATTCTCGATCAGGTCGAGCGCGCCGACTTCCGGATACTGCATCGACGTGTGTCCGTTCCAGGACGCACGCGACTTCGAGTCGCTGCGCCGGGTCTGGTCCGGTCGGCAACCTACGCGGCGAAAAACCGCATGCGGTGAGTTGTCAGAAGGCCGGCAGCTCAGAAAGCCATGGCCTGTGCGCGGCGGATGACCTCACGCGCGAGATCACCATGCAGTGCGTCCACCGGGCGCCCCGGCAGGGAATCGTCGGCCAGGAACAACCAGCGGAGGATTTCGATGTCGGTGTAGCCGCCGTCGTGCAGCACCGCCAGCAGACCGGGCAGCCACTTGACGATCTGGCCGTCCTCGCCGAAGAACACTTCGGGGACACCGAGAACGCCATGCCGCTTGACTGCGATGATCTTGTGATCGCGAAGCAACTGGTGAACCTTGCTCACCGGCAACCCGACGTTCTTCGCCACATCCACAAGCTGGAACAGGGAAACCGAAGAATCCAGGACATCATCACAATAAGGAATCGCGCTCACCGCGAGAAGTTTATCCGGTCCGGCGAACCCGCTGTGTACCGCCCGGTGCAGTGCTCGAAACTGCCGCTCCGCTCAGGTCACAGCGCTCTGTGACGTTGTCGAGACTTCCGCGTCGGTATCGCTGGCTACGATGGACGGGATGCGGCGTATCAGTAACCGGGATTTCGCGGTGGATGTGAATCGGTGCCCTCACTGCGGGAACCGGTACGCGGTATACAACCACCCACATTGCTGACAGCTACCACCCAGACCGCAAGCAGACAGATCGCAAGCACGCAGATCACAAGCACGCAGAGCGCAAGCACGGAGGAACAGTCATTACGGAGGTCGAGGGTTGATCGGCGAAATGCTCGAGCGCCGCTATCGAGTGGACGCACCGATCGCGCGCGGCGGTATGTCGACCGTGTATCGAGGCCTCGATACACGGTTGGATCGACCTGTCGCGATCAAGGTGATGGACCCGCAATTCGCCGGCGATCCAGCGTTCCTGACTCGTTTCGAGTTCGAGGCCCGGGCCGTGGCCCGACTCAAGCATCCGGCCCTTGTGGCCGTCTACGACCAAGGCAGCGATCGCAATCACGTGTTCCTCGTGATGGAACTCGTCGACGGCGGAACCTTGCGTGAACTCCTTCGTGAGCGCGGACCGATGCCGCCACACGCAGTCGCTGCAGTCGTGGCACCTGTCCTGGACGCGTTGGCGGTGGCGCATCGAGCGGGACTGGTTCACCGTGACGTCAAACCCGAGAACATCTTGATCTCGGACACCGGCGAAGTGAAGATCGCCGACTTCGGATTGGTGCGTGCAGCTGCGGCAGCAACCACCACCTCCAACAGCGTGATCCTCGGCACCGCGGCCTATCTGTCGCCGGAACAGGTGACGTCAGGAATTGCCGACACTCGAAGCGACGTCTATTCCACCGGCGTGTTGATGTTCGAACTTCTCACCGGTACAACACCGTTCACCGGCGATACGTCACTCTCCATCGCCTACCAACGCATCCACGACGATGTCCCGCGCCCAGGTTCACGTATCCCCGGTGTACCGGCGCAGTTCGATCGTCTGGTTGCCGAAGCCACTCACCGCGAGCCCGCACATCGTTTCGCCGACGCCGGTGAGATGGCAGCTGCACTTCGCAGTGTGAGCGAGCAACTGGAACTTCCGTCATACCGCGTTCCCGCTCCGCGTCGAAGCGCCCAGCACCAGAGCGCGCAAGTTGCCCCGGCCCGGCCACAACCGGCGCCCGCGCCTCCCACGGAGGTACACCCGAACTCTGCTGCGCGCCCGAACCCTGCTGCCACGACGGTATTGGCGTCCGGCGTGGCCCCGGCTGTGGCAGCCACCACGGCGCTCGGCACGGGCTCTCCTCCCCCTGGCGGTATCCAGCACACTCGCGCGGTCACCGCACAAACTGCTCGTCCGGCGACGGTCGACGGCGACTCGGATTTCGACGACGGTTCCGATTTCGGCGACGACCACCCGGGGCACGACGATCCGCATGCTCATTTTGTCGAGGCACGTCGTAAATCGCGACGAGCCACCCTGATCTGGCTGCTCGTCATCGCGGTCCTCGCGCTCGCGTTGGGCTTCGGCGGATGGTGGATGGGCTCGGGCCGCTATACAGCTGTTCCCTCGATCGACGGGCTGACCAAGGACACTGCGGTCACCGCTCTGCAGGACGCCGGGCTCTCCCCCGACATCCAGGGTCAGTACTCCGACGCCCAACCCATCGACACGGTGATCGGGACAGACCCGGCCTCCGGCTCGAGGGTTACCAAAGGCTCGACCGTCGCGCTGCTGACTTCGCTCGGGCGTCCGACTGTCCCGCCCATTCCGGCCGGCGGCGACGTCTCGGCCCTGGGCGCACAACTCGCCGACCGCACTCTCGTCGCGGTCGACGGCGGGGACACATTCAGCTCCAAGATCCCGATCGGCGGCGTGGCCGCGCTCGACCCGGCACCGGGAACCGAAGTTGCCGTGGGCTCCTCGGTCAAGGTCATCACATCCAAAGGGTCACCGCCCGTGGACATTCCCGATGTGAAGGGCATGTCCGAGAACGCTGCGCGCGCCGCCCTCGACAAGGTAGGCATCTCAGTCAGCACCACCAGAACAACGTTCGACGACGCCGTCGAGGGCGGAGGCGTGATCGGCACCGATCCCGCAGTCGGGTCCTCCGTCAACGCCGGCACCTCCGTGGTTCTGCTCATCTCCGACTCCGTCAAGGTTCCCTCGCTGATCGGCCGCTCCGTCTCTTCAGCACGCGAAGAACTCGGCCGCCTCGGCCTCGAGATCACCGTGCGTCAGCTCACCCAGAACGACAGCTCGGTCATCATCAGCCAGAGCGTCAAGAACGACCTCGTTGCCAAGGGCACCGACATCAGCGTCGTCGCAATTCCCTGACAGTCCGCTTCGGCCTAATCTGAATTCATGGCCACGTGGGAACCCGAGAGCATTGGGATACTCGACTTGCCGTCGGGGAGATCGATTCGGGGTCGAGGACTCCGCAATCCACTTCCTTCCGGACCTCTCCCCACCTTCGGCGTCTATCTGACCGGCAAAGAACCTCCCGACACCGAATGGGAGTCGGAGTGGGTCCGCTGGCGAGATTTCTGGTTGCCGAGCGATCCCGATGCGCTGCGCAGGGCCTTGCACGAAGTGTGGGTGCGCTCGGAAACCGAAAGAGTCGAGATCGCTTGTGGTGGTGGATACGGCCGCACCGGAACAGCGTTGGCCGCTCTTGCCGTCATGGACGGAGTGCCCAGTAAGGACGCCACCGCGTACGTTCGCGCACGTTACTCACCTCGCGCCGTCGAAATGCCCTGGCAGCGCCGATTCGTCACACGATTCACGCAATAGCGAACGCCCCCACCTGCGCGAGCGGGTGAGGGCGGTTGCCGAAAATCTATGCCGGCGCGAATCAGCTTCGGCGAAGCAAGGTTTCAGCCTCGCAGCATCTCGGCCACGAGGAACGCGAGCTCCAACGACTGTTGGGTGTTCAATCGGGGGTCGCACGCCGTCTCGTAGCGACCGCCGAGATCGAGGTCGGAGATGTCCTGCGCGCCGCCGAGGCACTCGGTGACGTTCTCACCGGTCAGCTCGACGTGGATGCCACCCGGATGCGTGCCGAGACCGTTGTGGACCTCGAAGAATCCCTGGACCTCGTCGACGATGCGGTCGAAGTGGCGCGTCTTGTACCCGGTGGAGGCTTCGTGGGTGTTGCCGTGCATCGGATCGCACTGCCAGATGACCTGGTGACCGGTGGCTTGGACCTTCTCGATGATCGCCGGCAGCAGGTCGCGGACCTTGCCGTTGCCCATGCGCGAGATCAGAGTCAGACGACCTGGCTTGTTGGTGGGGTCGAGACGCTCGACGTATTCCACCGCCATTTCCGGCGTCGTGCTCGGGCCGATCTTGAGGCCGATCGGGTTGGACACCAACTCGGCGAAGGCGATGTGCGCGCCGTCGAGCTGACGAGTGCGGTCACCGATCCAGAGGAAGTGAGCCGACAGGTCGTAGAGCTTGGGGTGATCGCTGTCGTTGTCGAGACGCAGCATCGCGCGCTCGTAGTCGAGAACCAGGGCCTCGTGGCTGGCAAAGATCTGTGCCTGGTGCAGGCTCGGATCGGTGACGCCACACGCGTTCATGAACTGCAGGCCGCGGTCGATCTCGGCTGCCAGTTGCTCGTAGCGTGCGCCCGCGGGAGACGCTGCGACGAATTCGCGGTTCCAATCGTGCACCTTGTGCAGGTCGGCCATGCCGGCGCCGGTGAGTGCGCGAACCAGGTTCATCGCGGCGCTGGCGTTGGCGTATGCACGCACCAGTCGCGAAGGATCGTGGGCGCGGACTGCCTCGTCGGCGACGAGCGAGTTGATCATGTCGCCGCGGTAGGACTTCAGACCCAACGAGTCGATGTCGGCAGAGCGCGGTTTGGCGTACTGGCCGGCGATGCGAGCGACCTTGACGACCGGCATCGAGGAACCGTAGGTGAGCACGACGGCCATCTGCAGCAACGTGCGGATGTTTCCCTTGATGTGCGGCTCGGTGTTGTCCGCGAAGGTCTCGGCGCAGTCACCGCCCTGGAGCAGAAATGCCTCACCACGCGCGACCTGCGCGAGACGCTCTTGCAGCGCCTCGACTTCGCTGGCCACCGTGATGGGAGGCACGCTCTCGAGCACAGTCCGCATGGCGGCCGCCTGGTCAGCGGGCCACGAGGGCTGCTGAGCAGCGGGCTTCGCGAGCGCCTCGTCGAGCTGCTTACGCAGTCCGGCAGGCAGCGGCGGGAGTTCGGGCAAGCGGTCGATCGGCACGTCGACAGTCCAGTTCACCTCTACAGGATATTCGCTCGCTCGTCGGCGCGTCACACAGGCTCTCGATCGCAGCCCAATCGGAACACTTCCCGCGCACCGAAACCTGGGTCAGCGAAGTGACCGTGCAGCCGAAATGGCGTCGAACTTCACGAGGTTGTGCCTGGCGTCGGCAAGTGCGTCGTGTGCGTCGGCGGGCGCCGACGGGAGGGCAGGACTGCCGTTGTCTTCCCAGAACTGTCGGAGTTCGCGGGTGTACCGCGGCATCGACTGCGGTAGTTCCGTCATGTCGCCCCACAACTGGCACAGCGCGACGTGGTCGTAGGCGGCGACCCACGCCCAGAGCTCCGGAACCACCATCGGCCGCGGAACGAAGAATTTCAGAAGATCGTCGCGGATCTTCTCGCGTGATTTCCACAGCGGCGACGAAGGCTGCGGCAACTTCGGCAGCACGTTCTTGCGCACCCAACTACCGGCACGGGCGGGATCGAACTCCGTCGAAACCGCGTAGTACTCTCGGCCGTCCTCACAGACAACGCCGATGGACACGAGATCGATGGTTCGACCGTCTTCGATGAATTCACAGTCGTAGAAGTAGCGCACGTCCGAAAACTATGCCGCACGCGCAGGCTCTGGAGCCAATGCGCGTGCGGCCGGTGTGGGAAATCTCTAGCTGGCTTGTGCGTCCGGGAGCGAATCCTTGTCGGACTTCGCGGATTCCTTCGACTCGGCCGAGGCCACGAGATCGACAACCGACTCGCCGCCTTCCGCCGGAACGTCGACGGCAGCTTCGGGTTTCGTGGGCGCCTGGTTCTTGAGGCTCGCCGCGTAGATGTCCACGTACTCCTGGCCGGAGAGTTTCATCAACTTGTACATCACCTCGTCGGTCACAGCGCGCTCGACGAAGCGGTTTCCGCCCATGCCTTCGAAGCGGGAGAAATCGATGGGTTCGCCGACGATCACGGTGACCTTGGCGGGACGCCACATCCGTGAGCCGATCGGATTCATCTTGTCGGTGCCGACCATCGCTACCGGGATCACCTTGACGCCCGATTCAAGTGCGAGGCGCGCCATTCCGGTCTTGCCCTTGTAGAGGCGACCGTCAGGCGAGCGCGTCCCCTCAGGGTAGATACCCAGCAGGCTGCCCGAACCGAGGACCTTGAGACCGGCGTTGAGTGCATCCTGCGCCGCGTCTGCACCGGTTCGGTCGATAGGGACCTGACCGACCGCGGTGAAGAACCACTTCTGGAAAGCGCCCTTCAGACCGGAACCGGTGAAGTACTCACTCTTGGCAAGGAACGTGATGCGGCGGTTGACGCGAAGCGGAAGGTAGAACGAGTCCAGAACCGCCTGGTGATTGCTGGCCAGAATGGCCGCCCCGTCAGTCGGAATGTTCTCGTGACCCTTGACCGTCGGACGCCCGAGCAGCCAGAGAATCGGCCCCAGCAACACATACTTGAAGAGCCAATACCACACGGCGTCCCTCCCATTCACAGCTGAATTTCGCTGAGTACGACCTTACTGCCGACCGGTAACCCCCGCTACACACGCCCCTGCAGGATCGACCCGATCACAGTCCGGCAGACGTGGTTCCAGCGCCGTCGACCCCACCGAGATCCTGAGGCACTACCGATCGGGCCAAAGCGGCGGCGCCGACCATGCCCGCAGCTTCGCCCAGCTGAGCGGAACGGATGCGGGCCAGTGGGCGGTGCTTCGCCCCGGTCAACAATGTCGCGTATTGCTCGCGGGCGTCGTCGAGAAACAGTGGGGCAGAACTCGCGACGCCGCCGGCGATCACGACCAGATCGGGATCGTAGACGTCACCGACCATGGCCAGACCCACGGCCAGCCAACGGGTGAACTCGGCGATCGTTGCCAGCGCGAGTGGGTCACCGTCCTGCGCGGCGTTGGCGATCCGGCGACCGGTGAGCGAACCAGGATCCACCGCTACCTCACGCGCCAGGACCGTCGACGCGGCCGGGTCGGCGGCAAGCAGTTCGATTGCCGTGTCGACGAGCGCCGTTCCGCTGCAATAGCGCTCCCAACACCCACGTTTGCCACACGCGCACTGACGCCCGCCCGGAACGACCTGGATGTGGCCCAGTTCGGGAGCGACGCCGTGACTTCCCCGGTACAGCTCACCGTTGATCAGCAGCGCTCCACCGATTCCGGTCCCGATCGCCACCATCACGACATTGCGGCCACCTGCGGCCGCGCCGAATCGGTGCTCCGCGAACGCCGCCGCATTGGCGTCG
The DNA here is from genome assembly GCF_011290655.1 of Rhodococcus sp. D-46. NCBI lineage: Bacteria > Bacillati > Actinomycetota > Actinomycetes > Mycobacteriales > Nocardiaceae > Rhodococcus > Rhodococcus sp. D-46. The sequence goes on from NZ_JAANTF010000005.1 coordinate 188,040, forward strand.
TGTTCGAGAACGACCGGCAAGCCGAGCCGCTTGCTCAAGTCACTTCCGACCGGCGCGTCCACCCATGGCAAGTGCGGAGCGAACCGAACCGAGCTTCGATCGGAGGTGATGAAGCCGGCGACCGCCAACCCCACGGCCGATACCTCGTGCCTGGTGACCAATTCGCGCACGACGCGATCGAGACCGTCTTCGAGTGCCCTGGCCGACTGCGGGGTCGGGGCTTGAATCATCTCGAGCACTTGTCCGTCGACGTCCACGACGGAGGCCCTGATACTCGTCCCGCCGACGTCGATGCCGACCGTCAAGATGTCGTCCATGGTGGAGTCGGAGACCGCTTTCAAGCGGCGCGCGCTCATCGCGACGATTCCCGCGCGAGCGGCGTCCGCTGGAGTGCGCACCCTGAATCGGTGCCTCGTGCGTCGGTGACCATTGTGTCGATTGTGCTCATCTCGGGCCGTTCGCTCTACCCGGGGTACTGAGTCAGTCCTTGACCGTGACGTTGATCGGGACAAATGCCGCCGTGCGAGTTCGCTCCGCACCTGGCGTCGTCGGACCGCCTTCGGGTCCACGATCGGGGCCTGACGGCCCCCCGAGAAACTCGTCGAGAATCTCACGAAGCAACGCAAGGAATGCTGCTGCTTGACCCGCGAGGAATGCCAACAGTTCGTGGTGCTCACCGCGAACCAGTGCGGCGAGGGCGCACACCGGGCACCAGCTGCAGCCGGTGAACACCGGCTGCGTGTCCGTGGACGCCGAGTCACTCGCAACGTCTGCCGTCGCTGCTGCGGCCTTCTGCAGCACCGGTTCCAGGCGCGTCAGAACGGTTTCCGCCAGCGCGCGAAACTCCGCGACGAGGCGCTCGTGCTCTTCGCTCATACCGGCCACACCGCGGGATCCGGGCTGAACCGGATGATCAGGTAACTGCCGTCCAACTCCGCCCCGTTCACGACACAACGACGCAGCACCGACGCCAAACGAACTCTGCGTCGTACGCCGTCTGCTCCCACCAGCACATCGTCCTCCACCCGGCCCAACGACAACGACGACGGATCCACGAGCGGAAGGTACATCCGCATCACGTACACCGAATCGACTCCGGTCCCGGACTCCAACGACACCACGATGTTGTCCGCGGTACCGACGGTGCCCGAATCCGTGCCCGCTCCACCCTCGAACGTGGCCGCGATCTCGCCCAGAGCGGCCAACCCTACCGGTTCGGCGCAAGCGCGTTCGACCGTTGTGACGGACATTCCATCGGTTGATCCACGCAGTTCGTCCACGACGAGTGCCTGAGCCGCCCGGATCGACGCGAGCCACTGCGCCGCCGGTGAATCGTCGACACCCTTCCCGGCGGACGAGTTGAACTGCGGGACAAGGTTGTTGACCACAATCCCGTCAACTCGCAACCCGGCCAGAGCCAGCCCGGACAACGTCCGACGAGTCGCCGCGACCGACACGCCGTCGGCCGACGTCACCACACGCACGCCGGTGTTCTCCCGATCCGAGAGGTGAACCGCGATCCGATCCACCGACGCGAGCACGCGTTCGACGACGGACACGAGCAGGAGCAGCCGCATGTCCGTACCTGTCACAGCGACCATCCGCCTGTGCCGCGGCCACAATCGCTCGAGATACTCCGACACCATCGACGGCGAGCCGAGTATCCGCAGCGCTTCGGCTGCGGCCGGACAGTCCACGATCACGACGTCGTAGTCGCCGCTGTCCGAGAGGTCGACGATCTCGGCGAGCCCGAGCATGTCTTGGATGCCCAGGGATCCCGTCAACTCTTCCGGTTCCAAGCCCTCGAACGACGAACCGTGTTCGTGATCTCCCGCTCCGAAAGTTCCTGCAGCGTCGATCAACCCCGACAATCCTCGGAACTTGTCCTCGAGGAGCGCTGACGTGTCGAGTTGCCGGACGTCGAGACGCTCGGTGAGAGATGTGGTCGTTCGCGGATTCGGCACGCCCAGGACGTCTGCAAGAGAACCTGCCTGATCGATCGACACGAGCAGCACTCTCGCCCCATCGGTCGCAGCCGACACAGCAGTCGCTGCGGCAAGCGTCGTCGTGCCTACTCCGCCTTTACCGACGAACAGTTGGACGCGCGATCGTTGCTCCGGCACTCAGCCCTCGACTCGCTTCTTCAGTTCCTTCAGAGCTGTGTCGGTGATGATCTTCTCGGCCTTGCGCTTGAACAGTCCGATCATCGGAATCGTCAGGTCGACCGTCAACTCGTAGGTGACCGACGTGGTGCCGTTCGGGCCGGGCTCGAGTGTGTACGAACCGAATTGGGACTTCTGAATCTCGCCCGAGATCAGCTCCCAACTCACCGCCATACCGTCCGGTGCCCACGAATACTGCAGTTCGTAGGTGTCCTTCACCATCCCCGCGTCGAGGACGAAACGTACTCGGTCCGCGCGGCCGCCCTGTCCCGGCGCCGTCACCTCGACGGACTTCGCCGCGGCCACCCACTCGGGGTACCGCTCGAAATCGGCGATGACGTCCATCACGGCGTCGGCAGGAGCGTCGATGCTGATCAACCCCTTGGTCTTCTCGGCCATACGACTGCGCTACCTTCCTTCGTCAAAAGTCCAGAACCTGCACAACGTGCAGTGCTTCGATTATCAGTCCGGTGCTACTCCGGCGGCACGTCCCGCTTCGAGTTCGCGTTTGAGCTGGAACGACATGACCTTGCCGTCGACCCGACGCTTGCGGTTCATCCCGGCGAGGTCGAGGGTCGCCAGATCGGACGGCGATACGCCGACCGGCTCACAATGCAGGAAGTAGTGCGCGATCGTCCCGTCCATGACCGGTTCGAGCCACACCTCCATGGTGCCGACCAGCTGACCGGACACCCCCCAACGGAATCCTGCGGGACCGCGATCTTCCCGGACTTCGAGCTCGAGATCACTGAACCAGCGACGCCACTGCGCGCGCGAGGACAACAGTTCGGCGACCCGCTCGGGCGGGGCGGCGATGAAAGTCTGGTCTGCGACCTGAATGCTGCTCACCGAAGTAGCTTCACATATCGCGTCCGCGAAGCGTCGAGGGGTGTCGCAACACTACATACCGGACAGACTGTAAGCCTGGCCACAACTGCGTCGGACATGCGACTACAGTAGGAGACGAAAACCCTACTCGTCAGTATTTCGCAGTGTCGGAGGTATTTCGTGCCTGAGTTCAGCGCACCCCAGACGTTCACCATTCCCGAGGATGCCTCCGCGGTCGACTCGGTCTTCGCCTTCGCGAAGACGAAGCCGGCGGCGGTTGTCTACAAGCGCAAAGTCGGAAATGCATGGGTCGATGTCACTGCAGGCGATTTCGCCGCTCAGGTGACTGCCGTCGCCAAGGGCCTGATCGCGATCGGAGTCGAGCAGGGCGACCGCGTCGGCCTCATGTCGGCGACTCGCTTCGAATGGCCGCTCGTCGACTACGCCATCTGGGCGGCCGGCGGCGTGACGGTTCCGATCTACGAAACCTCCGCAGCCGAGCAGGTTCGCTGGATTCTCGAGGACTCCGAAGCAATCGACCTCATCGTCGAGAACGACGCTCATGCCGCGACCGTGAAGGACGTCGCTGCAGCCGCCCCCGCGCTGCGCACGGTGTACCAGATCGATGCCGCGGCAGGCGGTAAGGGTGTCGTCGAGGAATTGACCGCACTGGGCGCCGACATCTCCGACGAGGACGTCCACGCCCGCGTCGCTGCACTGAAGGCATCCGATCCCGCGACCCTGATCTACACGTCGGGCACCACGGGCCGACCCAAGGGCTGCCAGCTGACGCACTCCAACCTGATTGCCGAGTCGAAGGGCATCCTCGACTCCAACCTCGGCACGCTGCTCAAGACTCCTGGCGTTCGCACTCTGATGTTCTTGCCGCTCGCGCACGTTCTCGCTCGCGCAGTCAGCATCGCGTCGTTCGATGCCGGTGCAGCGCTGGGGCACACGAGCAACATCCCGAACCTCGTTCCGACGTTCGGCGAGTTCAAGCCCGACTTCATCCTCTCGGTGCCGCGCGTGTTCGAGAAGGTCTACAACAGCGCACGCGCCAAGGCGCACGGCGACGGCAAGGGAAAGATCTTCGACGCGGCCGCAGACACCGCCGTCGCGTGGAGCGAGGCGCAGGACAAGGGCGGCGCCGGCATCGTTCTCAAGGCCAAGCACGCTCTCTTCGACAAGCTCGTGTACTCGAAGCTGCGCGCAGCGCTCGGCGGGCAGTGCCAGCTGGCCATTTCCGGTGGTGCACCTCTGGGCGCTCGACTCGGCCACTTCTTCCGCGGTATCGGTGTCACGATCTACGAGGGCTACGGACTGACCGAGACCACCGCAGCGTTCGCCGTCAACACCATCGGCGCACAGAAGGTCGGTTCTGTCGGAAAGCCGTTGGCCGGCAACTCCGTTCGTATCGCAGAAGACGGCGAAATCCTCCTCTCGGGACCGGTGGTCTTCACCGGCTACTGGCGCAACGAGAAGGCGACCGCCGAGTCGATCGAGAACGGCTGGTTCCACACCGGCGACCTCGGCACCGTCGACAAGGACGGCTACATCACCATCACCGGCCGCAAGAAGGAAATCATCGTCACGGCAGGCGGCAAGAACGTCTCCCCCGCTCAGCTCGAGGATTCCCTTCGCGCGCACCCGCTGATCAGCCAGGCCATCGTGGTCGGCGACCAGAAGCCTTTCATCGGCGCCCTCATCACCATCGACGCCGAAGCTCTCCCCGCCTGGAACGAGCGCAACAACAAGGCCGCAGGAACCACAGCGGCCGACCTGGTTTCGGACGGCGAACTGGTCGGCGAAATCCAGGACGCCATCGACGAGGCCAACAAGCTCGTCTCACACGCCGAGGCGATCAAGAAGTTCCGCATTCTTCCGGTCGACTTCTCCGAGGACACAGGCGAACTCACGCCCACGATGAAGCTCAAGCGCAACGTCGTGCACGAGAGCTTTGCCGCCGACATCGAAAAGATCTACGCCAAGTAGTCTTTCGCCGATCAGCCCTCTGCCGACACGAACGTGCCGACATGAACGGCCCGCACCGAATTCGGTGCGGGCCGTTCGCGTTCGAGTCCCGTTTGCTCAGCCGAGGAGATTACGCAGTTTCGAAGCGAGCGTGTCCCACTTCCAGTCTTCGGCAACCCATGCCCGGCCGGCTGCTCCCATCGCGGCCGCGCGATCACGATCGGACAGCACCTCGATCACGGATTCGGCGATGTCGCGAACAGAGGTGCCGTCGACCACGAGCCCGGTCTTGTTCTGCTGCACCGTTTCCGGAGCGCCACCACTGCGCCCGGCGATGACCGGCACACCGGTAGCCGAGGCCTCGAGGTAGACGATTCCCAGTCCTTCGACGTCCAATCCGGCGCCTCGGGTACGGCACGGCATGGCGAACACGTCGGCGATCGTGTGGTGCGCTGCCAACTCTGCGGCGGGCACCGTGCCCGTGAAGACGACGTGATCGTCCATCCCGGTCTTACGCGCCAATTGGCGGAGATGGTCCTCGTACGGCCCACCTCCGACGATCACCAGTACCGCCCCGTCAATGCTCTTGCGTACGGTCGGCAGCGCCTTGATGAGCATGTCCTGCCCCTTGCGTGGCACGAGCCGCGACAGGCACAGGATCGTGGGCCGCTCGCCCAGCCCGTATCGCTTACGCAGTTCCGCGCGGGCGACCGAGTCCGGGTGGAACACTGACGTGTCCACTCCGGAAGGAAGGTGCTCGAGCGCCGCTTGCGGGCCGAAGGCCGCCGAGAACCGCCCACGGGTGTATTTGCTGACGAACGTCACCGCATCGGTGTGGTCACCGATCACACGCAACGACTGCCGCGCACCGGGAATCATCGACCATCCGACCTCGTGGCCGTGAGTACTCGCGATCACTCGGCTCGCTCCGGCGCGTCGAACAACCGGTGCCAACAACGCCAACGGCGCTGCCGCACCGAACCAGACCGACTCGCAGTCGTGCTTCTTGACCAACTTCGCGGCTCGACGAGCGACAAAAGGCGACGGCAGCATCAGCGTCGTCGGGTGCCGAACGACCTCGAAAGGCTGTGCCGCATCGAACTTCTTGTGCGAGTCGCCCCGCCACCGCGGTGCGTACACCACCAACTTGTCCGGCGGCAGATGCCCGGCGAACGTGTGGAGATAGGACTGGATACCTCCGGGGCGAGGAGGAAAATCGTTGGTCACCAAGAGGGTCCGGCGCATCCGTCCACCGTAGGGCACTCGGTGCTTCAAACGTGCGAAGGGCACCTCGCCGCTGCAATCGACCCAGCCGCGAACTACTCAGCCCAGATGACTGTTGGTCCAGTCGACCCATCCGGCTCGCAGTTCCTCGGTTCCGACGCCAACGACCGCTCGGATCCGCGAATCGAGGTCTTCGGCCGTCATCTTTCCGGAGGCGAGAGCGCGAAAGAGGTCGGTCAGCTTTGCTTCTCCGAATCGATCGGCGATATACGCGTTGATCGACCACGCCGATTCGTACGCCAGTGAACTCACGACCGGTACACCGCTGAACTGCGTGTCGTCCGGAAACTCGGTCGGAGTATCGCCGGAGCGTACCGCTGCCGCCAGAGTCGGCGCGATCTCACCCCAGGCCCGCGAGGATCCACGGTTTCCCGCGTATTCGGCAAACCCTTCCAATACCCACATCGGCGACCCGTCACGGGTTTTCGATCGGGCGGCTATGTGCATCAGTTCGTGGCGCAACACCGTTCGCCTGGTGATGTCGGTCAACCTCGAAGCCGCGGCAGGCGAGAAGACCACCCGCTGGCCACTCACGTCGGAAGACCCGTCCGCCGTCGCATCCGCGACCGACACTGCGGCAATCGAAGCGCCGTCGTGATGGGAGCCGACCAGTGCGGTGAATTCCTCAGCGGACCCCGCCACCATGAGCACCGCGCGCTCGGACCACCACGGCCCCCACAACTGCGTCGTGTTCTCGATGGCTGAGTCCACATCGGCAGCCAAAGCGTCGACGAACGCCTGCTGACCCGGGTGGCCGATCACCAGCGCGTTACCCGCAGAATTCTCGGCGACGGCAAGCGGGCCGAAGTCCCAGGGGCCGTTCCAGGATTCGCCCGCCGTTCGGGCGCCGTCCAGTCCGACGATCGACCCGTCCGCAAGAACCGACCACTGATCGCCGCGTTTCGCGAGCGTCATGGACACTGCCTTGCGCGTGGGCAATGCGTCGACGCCGTCGAGGGCGTACCGCAACAGAACTTGCGCATTCCATACTTCGACGTCTCCGCCCGGCGCACCGGTTCGCGGCGCCGGAGTCAGGCCGCCGCTGGGAATCTCGTATCCCCAGTCGGAGAATTCAAGCGCTCCCGCAGCAGTGGCTCGTCGAACTTCCGCCTCGAGCACACCGGGTGCGGCGGCACTGTCGACGAACTTCGCCAGCCCCGACGGATCGTCGGACATCTGAGCCGCGGCCCATGCATCGAGAAAGCTCTGGACTTGAGCGCTGCGTTCCGCGTCCTGTTCGGCGGCGGCATTTTCGTCGGAATCGGACCTGTTCGTCAGGAAGATCGTCAGGCCCAGAACGAGCACCACGGCTACACCGAGCGCCACGAGGGCCGGATACTCCCAACGGCGTGGTCGATCTGCGCCGACGTCGGGCGTCGTCATCGGTTCAGTCGGCACGGTGCCGAGTGTAGGAGAACTCGACTCGACGCTTCACGGCGGCTGGCCACACGCCGCTCGGGCGCAGCAAGCCGTCAGTAACGACGCGCAGTGGAGAACTCCATGCCTGCCATCGACTGGACCTTCACCGGTACGCCGAACGTCGACGCATGCAGAATGTTTCCGTCGCCGGCGTAGATGCCGACATGCGAGTTGTCGCTGTAGAAAGTCACGACGTCGCCGGGCTGTAGTTGGTCCCTCGACACCGGTACACCGCCCTGCGCCTGCGCTTGGCTCGATCGCGGCAGAGTCTTTCCGATCTGCTTGTAGGCCCACACCACCAGACCTGAGCAGTCGAACTCGTTCGGGCCGGTCGCGCCCCAGACGTACGGGTCACCGATCCGCGTGAGGCCTGCCTGCAGAGCAGCAGCACCCGAGCCAGGGGTCAAGTTAGCCAGAATTTTGCTGAGATCGACGTCCGGCGGGAAAGGCGTACCGCTCAGTTGGTTACGTTCGTCGTCGGTGAGATTCTGGAAGGCTTTGGTCACGTCGGCGATCTGCGTCTGCAGTTCACTCTGCTTGCGCTGCAAATCGTCACTGAGCGCGCGGGCTTGATCGGCGGCGGTTCGCGCTTCTTCGGCCGATCGCTTCGACGCTTCCGAGGCGGCACGCGCATCGGCAGTGGCTTGGTTGAACTGAGAGACCTGTACTGCCGCGTCGTTGGAAATCACGTCGAGCGCAGACATCTGGTCGAGCAACTGCTGCGGCGAGTCGCTCACCATCAACGCAAAGAGGCGATTGGTTCGCGCACCCTGGTAATTCGCTGTGGCAATACGGTTTACCGCCGGAGCGAACTCGGCGACGCGCGCCGAAGCCGCGTCGAGAAGACCCTGATCGGCTGCCGATCGCACGTCCGCATCATTCGCGACTGCCAGCTTCGCGTCGAGGTCGATCTGCGCGTTGTGCAGCGCTTCGTTGGTCTGCTCGGAAACCCGGGAGAGTTCACCGAGCTTGTCGAGCGCCTCGGTGGGGTTGGTGATGACGGGGTCGGCACCGGCCTGCATCGAAGGCCCTGCAACGAGTCCGAACGCCAGCACTCCCACTGTCAATGCGGCCCGTACTCGACTGTTGTTTTTCGATGAAACCACGGAATGCAACTCTCCGTCTCGGTGAAGCGACGCCGACCGGGACCGGTCGACGATCTGTTAGCTGGCTGTCAACTATCCACAGTACCTGTCTCGGCCGCGCAATGTCTCGATAAGGTTACGGAACGGCATACGTTTGTGTCTACTCGCCGGTAGGCGTGTCGGGGTGAAGTACCGGGCGAATTGTCGCGAAACGAAAATGTGGGCCCCGAATCGAAGATTCGAGGCCCACATTCGAAGATCCGGAGCTCCCCCGAGCTCCGCCGCATCACAGCGGCGGATCGTTCCGACTGCCTACCGGAGACAGCCGTCGAGCGTGTTCAGAAATCAGTAACGGCGAGCGCCGTCGTACGGCATCGAGGACACCGGAGCGAGCTTCACGGGCTGACCAGCGGTCGACGCGTGGATGACATTGCCGTTACCGGCGTAGATGCCCGAATGCGATCCGCCGTAGAAGGAGATCACGTCGCCGACCTGAAGATCGGACTGTGCGACGGCAACGCCGGCTGCAGCCTGGTCGTAGCTCGTGCGAGGCAGGTTGAGACCGGCCTGCTTGTATGCCCACTGAACGAGACCGGAGCAGTCGAATGCGTCCGGGCCGGCTGCGCCGTACACGTACGGGGAGCCCAGCTTGCTCTCTGCGGCGCGAACTGCCTGCTCACCAACACTGGAGATGGGAGCGGCCGGTGCAGCCGGTGCGATGTCGGCGATGCCCGGAATGACCGGCAACTGAGGAATAGAAACGCCCGGAACCTCGAACGTGCCGACGCCGGGGATGGTGATGGGGTCTGCCGAGGCAGGTGCAGCGGTTGCAGCGAATGCTCCGACTGCGAGCGCGCCGGCTACTGCCAACTGCGCTGAACGCTTGAAACTCTGTGACGCCACTTAAGGGGTGCTCCATTTCTTCCATTCATCCGCCGACCGAGTTAGCTGACGGGTTCGGGCTGGGAAGATCAGCCCTACCCGCGTGGTCTGCAGCGATCCTGCGTGCTGCACCCCAGGCGGGATTCACCCCAGTGGAAACTTGGGTTCCCGGTTCGGGTTCCTCGCGGAGATCCCGATTAGGCGGTTCCTGACGATGCCGGTCCTGTTTGGTCCGGCAAGACTTCGTTAGGTCTCAGGAAGGTTACGAAATGATCGCGACGATGTCGACCGCTTCGTGACAATCGCGCCCGATTCGCCGGAAATCGTGGTGCCGCGCCCGCGATACGCCCGGCGGGTCACGGGGAGATAACAACAGGTCGGTTCGGCGACCCACTCCAGGCCGTCAAACCCGCGCCCGCTACCCACTGCCAAGGCTCACCAAACCCGACAATCCGATCTTCCATGCAGTTCAACGATGATTACTTGAAACTAGAACTTGTTCCGGTCACGGAAGCGGTTTCAGCCGTCGACAGACGCACCGAAGACCCCCTCGACTCGCCCTACTCACAAGTAGGCGCGCGTCCACATTCGCGAGTTCCCACCGCAAGTGTGATCCTCGTCTCTCCTACTTTTGTCGGGCGTTCATCGACCGATTTCGCAACGGAAGTCCGTGCGGGTCGGATTCCGTGTCTGCACTCTCGAATTCGTGTCGGGGGGTACTTCTACTGTCTGCGGTGTGAGTCCCGCCTCGGTCCGAGAATTTCCGTCTCCGCCCCCGTTCTCCGACGGGGAGAAGTTCGACGTCGGGCGGCAACTGAGCTTCGACGAACTGGACACACCGCTGAGCGAGACAACATTTGTCGTCGTCGACCTCGAGACCACAGGGGGCAGCGCCGACCAGGACTCCATCACCGAGATCGGCGCCGTCAAGATCCGCGGCGGCGAGGTACTGGGCGAAATGGCAACACTCGTCGACCCCGGCCGGTCGATTCCGCCCTACATAGTCGAACTGACCGGAATCACCACGGCCATGCTGATCGGCGCACCTCCCATCGAACGTGTCCTGCCTGCATTTCTCGAGTTCGCCGAGGGCGCGGTGCTGGTGGCACACAACGCGCCGTTCGACATCGGTTTCCTCAAAGCAGCGGCGTCACGCAGCGCGCGCCCGTGGCCTGCGTTCCGTGTCCTGTGCACCGTCAAACTCGCCCGGCGCGTACTCACACGCGACGAAGCACCTTCGGTGAAACTCTCCGCACTCGCCCATCTCTTCCAAGTGACCACCCAGCCGACGCACCGGGCTCTCGACGACGCGCGTGCGACCGTCGACGTCCTCCACGGACTGATCGACAGGGTCGGAAACCAGGGTGTCCACAGTTACAGCGAACTGGTCGACTACCTGCCCAACATTTCCTCGCATCAACGGGCCAAACGGTCCTTCGCCGCAAACCTGCCGCGAAGCCCCGGTGTCTACCTTTTCCGCGGTCCTTCCGACGAAGCCCTCTACATAGGAACTGCTACCGACCTTCGACGCCGCGTCCGCAACTACTTCACCGGTTCGGAGACCCGCGGCCGGATGAAGGAAATGGTCGCGCTGGCCACCCGCGTGGACCATGTCGAGTGCGCGCACGCTCTCGAAGCCGGGGTGCGTGAACTACGACTGCTGAGCGCGCATGCGCCGCCGTACAACCGTCGCTCCAAGTTTCCCAAGCGAGGTTGGTGGATCACCCTCACCGACGAGGCGTTTCCGAGACTGTCCGTGGTTCGCACGCCCACGGCCGATTCGATCGGCCCGTTCACCTCTCGCGCCGACGCAGTCGACGTCGCCGACACCGTCGCAGAGTTCAGTCGTCTGCGCACGTGTACCAAGCGTCTCGGACGCGGCGCCGTTCACGGCCCTGACTGCCCCGCTCGCGAACTGGGGGCGTGTCCAGCCTCCTGGACCCCGGAAATCAACGCAGAGGACTACGCGGCCGCCCCTGAGGCCGTGCGTGGATTCTTCCGAGGAACCAACGACGCTCCCCTCCAACAGATGCAGGCCCGGATCGACGAGCTGTCCGCACACGCGTTGTTCGAGAATGCTGCGCGTCTGCGTGACCGAACGGTCGCAGTCGCCACCGCAGTGCGGCGCACTCAGCGACTCGCCGCAGTCGCGGCGATCGAACAACTCGTTCTCGCCCGCCCCACCGGAGACGGCGGCTGGGAGCTGTCGGTGATCCGGTCCGGGCGTCTCGCGTCCGCCGGGCTCGCCAGACGTGGGACTCACCCGATGCCCGTCGTCGACGCCATCACCGCGGCGGCCGAAACCGTCCTACCGGACGACGCCCCGTTCCGCGGCGCGTCACCCGAAGAACTGGGACTGATCGCAAGGTGGCTCTCGTCGGACGGTGTCCGAATCGTGTCGGCGACATCCGGATACGTCGAACCTGTGAGCGGCGCCGGCAAGTGGGAAGCCTGGTGCCGACTCGCCCGAGCCGGAACCGAATCCGAACATCGATGACGTAACGGCGGGGCGGCACCCCTAAGCTCGATCGAAACCACCGGGTCATCACAACCCGCAGGGAAATCGAGGAGAGAAATGATCAACGCCATCGTCATGATTCACGCCGAGTCCGCTCGGATCCCGGAAACCGCGCAGGCCGTCGCCGACCTGTCCGGAGTGACCGAGGTCTACTCGTGCGCAGGTGACGTCGATTTGATCGCCATCGTGAAAGTGCGTGACCACGCCCAGATCGCCGACGTGGTCACCGGAGGAATCAACAAGGTGCCCGGCGTTCTCCGAACCGCCACACACATTGCGTTCCAGTCATTCTCCAGCGCAGACGTCGAGGCCGGTTTCTCGCTGGGTGAATAGCCCCTCGATCAGGCTTGGTCGGCCAGCTCGGCGGTGAGCGCCGCCCACTTGTGAAGCAGTTCAGCGCCCGCGCCGCTGTCGATCGCGGCAGCGGCTGCAGTCATCCCGGCAGAGATCGCACTCTCGAGATCGTCGCCGACACCGTTGAATGCCGCGATGGCTGCTCCCGCGTTCAGCAGGACCGCGTCCCGGACCGGCCCCTTCTGCCCGGAAAGCAGCGTTCTGGCGACGGTGGCGTTGATTTCGGCGTCGCCTCCACGCAACTCTTCGAGAGGAACGCGGTCGATTCCGAGGTCACGCGGATCCAGCGTGACAGTTCGCACACTTCCACCGCCGACGATGTGAACCGTCGACGTCGTCGATGTGGTCAGTTCGTCCAGTCCGTCGTCTCCCCGTACCACCAACGCCGAATTGCCGCGCTGCGCAAGGACTCCCGCGACGACCGAGATCAGTTTCGGAAATGCGCACCCGATCAGCCCGGCACGCGGACGAGCCGGATTGGTCAGTGGACCGAGCACGTTGAATGCCGTCGGAATGCCGATTTCCTTGCGAGGCACCGCCGCAAAGCGCAGTGCGGGATGGAAGACCGGCGCGAAACAAAAGCCGATGCCGACCTCTTCGACGCACCTCGCAACCTGCTCCGGCCCGAGGTTGATGCGAACGCCGAGCGCCTCGAGCACGTCGGCGCCACCGCTCTTGGACGAAGCAGCGCGGTTGCCGTGCTTGACAACTCGCACACCGGACGCGGCAACCACGATCGAGGCCATCGTCGAGATGTTCACCGTGTTGGAGCGGTCACCACCCGTGCCGACGATGTCGACGACGTCGGAATCGACCGGCACGCGCCTGGAGTGTTCGAGCATCGCGGCGGCGAGCCCTTCCAACTCCGCGGGGGTTTCTCCCTTCATCTTCAGACCGACCCCGAAAGCAGCGATCTGAGCGGAGGTGGCGTTGTCCGACATGATCTCGCCCATAGCCCAGCGACTGTCGGCTTCCGACAAGTCACTGCCGTCCGTGAGCAAACCGAGAATCATCGGCCAGGACCGCACCACTGCACTCGAATCGACGTTCACGGCGTTGGATGCGTCGGTGCCGGCCATAGTGCCTTGGTCCCCTGTCGTTCAAGTGGGCTAATTTTTTGCTGTCGTTTCGTGCTGTCGTTTCGTGCTGTCTTTTTGTGCTGTCATTACGTGCTGCCTCTGACCCTCGCAGCCTAGTCAGTGAGGTAACGAGGAAACCGAATAGGGCCGCTCAGGACTTTCTGCGACCGCGTTTGGGCGGCGCCTCCGCAAGTATCGGGGGCTGGAGCGCGTCCCACCCGGCGACCGAACCACCGAGTCGCTGCGCCAGACCGGCCATTCGTGACCGCTCCTGGGAGCAATGCAGTGCGTCAAGCACCTGGACACGCTCGAAGACGACGCGAACCGAATTCTCGACCGTCGGAGTCACGTCCTCGGGCCGACTCGAGCCTCGCACATATCCGTCCTGGGCGACGATGCTCTCGGCATCGGCTACCGAGCCCTCCGGGAGGTCGAGATGATGCCGCAGAACCACTTCGGACTCCGCCCTGAACTCCGGCTCGGTGGAGGCGGCACGTTCGAGAGCCGTCGAGCTCGCCTCGGCGTCGTCGAAGCCTTCGGCAACGACGACCAGATCCGACCGCCCTGCATCGAGCGGTGTCGGAATCTTCGTGCCGAAAATTCTCAGGAACCACGGTCTACTCTTGTGTGTAGCTGCCATCGCGCCAGCATATTCCGACCACGCCACCAGCGCGTTCGCCGCCCGATCCCGCGAACTCGAGCCGAGCGACGCGCCGATGGTGGACCCGAGTGGTCGTCTCTTACGACGAAGCGTCATACTTCTGTCTGTGACGAGCGCAGTAGGGACTTCAGGATCGGCAATCACCCAACGCGTGCACTCGCTGAACCGGCCGAATATGGTCAGCGTTGGCACCATCGTGTGGTTGTCAAGTGAGCTCATGTTCTTCGCAGGGCTCTTTGCCATGTACTTCGTGGCACGAGCTCAGGCGAACGGAAATTGGCCGCCGGAGCCAACCGAATTGAACCTTTATCTGGCCGTGCCGGTGACCTTGGTGCTTATCGCATCTTCGTTCACCTGCCAGATGGGTGTCTTCGCGGCTGAGCGTGGCGACGTCTTCGGACTTCGTCGCTGGTACACCATCACCTTGGTCATGGGGGCGTTCTTCGTCGCCGGCCAGGGTTACGAGTACTACCACCTCGTGCACGAGGGCACCACGATTTCGAGCAGCGTGTACGGCTCGGTGTTCTACATGACCACCGGCTTCCACGGTCTGCACGTCATCGGCGGTCTCATCGCCTTCGTCTTCTTGATCGCACGTACCCGGGTCAGCAAGTTCACGCCCGCCCAGGCCACCGCCGCGATCGTTGTTTCGTACTACTGGCACTTTGTCGACATCGTGTGGATCGCGCTGTTTGCCACGATTTATTTCATCCGTTAATCAGCTGTACGCCCCAGGCAGCCCCTGACGTCCAGTTCCGTCCCGACATACCAAAGGGATACAGATGAGTTCATCCCCCCCTCCCGCATCCGATAACTCAGCGAATGCCGCGAAGTCGCGTCGCCAGCGGAAAATCCGCCGGCGCGTCACTGGCGCGCTCGTATTGATGATGGGATTGATCAGCGCAGGTTTCCTCGCTTCGGCGTTGACACCAGCTCCGCAGGTTGCGACCGCCAGTGACGATTCAGCAGCCCTGATTCGTGAAGGCAAGCAGCTGTACGACACGTCATGCATCACGTGCCACGGCGCGAACTTGCAGGGCGTGCAGGACCGCGGTCCCAGCCTCATCGGCGTCGGCGAAGCAGCCGTGTACTTCCAGGTCTCCTCTGGTCGTATGCCGGCAGCTCGCAACGAGGCCCAGGCTGCACGCAAGGACCCCAAGTTCGATGCTGCGCAGACCGACGCCCTCGGCGCTTTCATCCAGGCCAACGGCGGCGGCCCGACGCTCATCCGCGACGAGAACGGCGAAATCGCCCAGTCCTCGCTGCGCGGTGGCGACGTCGGACGCGGCAGTGAGCTCTTCCGGCTCAACTGCGCGTCGTGCCATAACTTCACCGGCCGCGGTGGCGCACTGTCCTCGGGCAAGTACGCCCCGGTCCTGGATCCGGCCAGCGAGCAGCAGATCTACGCTGCCATGGTTACCGGTCCCCAGAACATGCCGAAGTTCTCGGATCGTCAGCTGACGATCGAGGAGAAGAAGGACATCATCGCCTACGTCAAGTCGTCGGGCGAGTCGAAGGACCCCGGTGGGTACGGGCTCGGTGGCCTCGGTCCGGCCTCTGAGGGTCTCGCCATGTGGGCCGTCGGAATCATCGCTGTCGTCGGTGCAGCATTGTGGATCGGAGCAAGGTCATGAGCGACGCTGGCCAGCATGGCGGCGATACGCCTAAGAAGTACACAGATGAAGAGCTCGACGCGATGTCACGCGACGACCTGGTCAAGCTGGGTACCAATCTCGATGGCGTCGATGTCGTCTACCGCCGTGATCGTTGGTCGGTAAAGGGCACCAGGGCGGAAAAGCGCGCCGAGCGCAACGTCGCCTTCTGGTTCGGCCTCGCCGGCGTTTCGGCGATCGCGTTCATCGCGATCTACCTGTTCTGGCCCTGGGAGTACGCAGGCGCCGGTGACGAGAACTACGGCAAGTACAGCCTGTACACCCCGCTGATCGGCTTGACCATGGGTCTGGCGATCCTCGGCGTCGGCATCGGTGCCGTTCAGTTCACGAAGAAGTTCATCCCCGAAGAGGTCTCGATCCAGGACCGCCACGACGGTGGTTCCACCGAGGTCGATCGTCGCACGATCGTCGCCGAGCTCGGCGACACCCTCGAGACGTCCACCCTCCCCCGCCGCAAGGCCATCAAGCGCAGCTTGATGTTCGGCGGCGGCGCACTCGGCGTCATGATGGTCATGCCCCTCGGCGGACTCATCAAGAACCCGTGGGCCAAGGGCGACGACTCACCTCTGTGGGTGTCCGGCTGGACCCCGAACTACCCGGGCGAGACCATCTACCTGCGTCGTGACACCGGCCGTCCCGAGGACATCGTCCTCGTTCGCCCGGAAGATCTCGATGCCGGTTCGATGGAAACGGTCTTCCCGTTCCGCGAGTCCGACCGTGGCGACGAGCACGCTCTGCTCGCAGCACTGCGCGGCATTCGTAACTCGGTGATGCTCATCCGCCTCCGCACGGAAGACACCGCGCGTGTCACCAAGCGTAAGGGCCAGGAAAGCTTCAACTACGGCGATTACTTCGCCTACTCGAAGATCTGCACCCACCTGGGTTGCCCCACCTCGCTCTACGAACAGCAGAGCAACCGTATTCTGTGCCCCTGCCACCAGTCGCAGTTCGACGCACTGACCTACGGCAAGCCGATCTTCGGTCCCGCTGCTCGCGCACTTCCGCAGTTGCCTATTACAGTGAACGAAGAGGGCTTCCTGGTCGCCGACGGTGACTTCATCGAAGCACTCGGCCCGGCATTTTGGGAGCGTCGACCGTGACCACAACAACAACCAAACCGTCCAAGATCAGCGCGGCAGCGGCTGGACAAGCGGAGGCTATGGACTCCCGCTACCACCTCGCCGCAGGCATGCGCCGGCAGATCAACAAGGTCTTCCCGACGCACTGGTCCTTCATGCTCGGCGAGATCGCGCTCTACAGCTTCGTGATCCTGCTGATCTCCGGTGTGTTCCTGACGCTGTTCTTCGATCCGTCGATGGCACACGTCGTCTACCAGGGCGCATACCAGCCGCTTCGTGGTGTCACGATGTCTCGCGCCTACGAGACGACCCTGAACATCTCCTTCGAGGTGCGCGGCGGTCTCTTCGTTCGCCAGATTCACCACTGGGCTGCACTGATGTTCGCGGCGTCGATCATCGTTCACCTCGCTCGCATCTTCTTCACCGGCGCCTTCCGTCGCCCGCGTGAAGCGAACTGGGTCATCGGCTGCCTGCTGCTCATCCTGGCGATGTTCGAAGGCTTCTTCGGTTACACCATCCCCGACGACCTGCTCTCGGGCACCGGCCTCCGCGCCGCCTTCGGTGGTATCACGATGAGTATCCCGATCGTCGGTACCTGGATGCACTGGCTGATCTTCGACGGCGACTTCCCCGGCGACCTCATCATCCCGCGTCTCTACGTCGCTCACGTGCTGCTGTTCCCGGGCATCATCCTGGCTCTGATCGCCGGCCACCTCGCGTTGGTCTGGTACCAGAAGCACACGCAGTTCCCCGGCCCCGGCCGTACGGAACAGAACGTCGTCGGCGTCCGCATCCTCCCGGTCTTCGCGATGAAGGGTGGCGCGTTCTTCGCCATGACCTTCGGCGTGCTCGCACTGCTCGGTGGTCTGTTCCAGATCAACCCCGTGTGGAACATCGGTCCGTACAACCCGTCACAGGTCTCGGCAGGTTCCCAGCCCGATATCTACATGATGTGGACGGACGGCCTTGCTCGACTGTGGCCGGCGTGGGAGATCTACCTGTTCAACCGGTACACGATCCCTGCAGTGTTCGCCGTCGCCCTGATCATGGGCCTCGTCTTCGCACTGTTGATCGCGTACCCGTGGATCGAGAAGCGTCTCACCGGAGACGACGCTCACCACAACATCCTGCAGCGCCCGCGCGACGTGCCGGTCCGTACCGCTATCGGTGCGATGTCCATCGCGTTCTACCTGGTGCTCACGATCTCCTGCATCAACGACATCATCGCGTACCACCTGCACATCTCGCTGAACGCAATGACGTGGATCGGCCGTATCGGCATGGTCATCCTTCCGCCCATCGCGTACTTCGTGACGTACCGGTTCTGCATCGGCCTGCAGCGCAGTGACCGTGCAGTCCTCGAACACGGCATCGAGACCGGCATCATCAAGCGGATGCCGAACGGCCAGTACATCGAGATCCACCAGCCGCTCGGCCCCGTCGACGAGCACGGACACCCGATCCCGCTCGAGTACCAGGGTGCTGCTGTCCCGAAGAAGATGAACAAGCTCGGCCTCGCCGGCAAGCCCGGTAGCGGTAGCCTGATCACCGCCGACCCTGTCGAGGAGAGCGAGGCTCTCGAAGCCGCTCATCACGAAGCTGAGCACGAGCAGCTTCAGATCCTTCTGGACTACCAGAACCGAACCAACGGCAAGTCCGATGGTTCCAGTGGAGAACTCCACTAAGAACGTCAGTTGACCAGTGAGGCCCCGAACCGGATTCCGGTTCGGGGCCTCACTCGTTCTCTGAGCGATTCAGTATGGACAACCTCCAAGTGGGCACCACTCCCCCGGTTCGTCGTCTGAGCGCCGACAACAGCAGGCACTACGCTTTGCTAGACCTCGAGCACAGTCGAATAGTGCTCCACCGTCGGGAACGGCTCGTAGAAGTGATGGAGAAGTTCTCGCCACTTCTCGTATCCTGGCGACTTACGGAACCCGATGGTGTGTGACTCCACGTCTTCCCACTCGACCAGCAGGAGATATCGCTCCGGTGATTCCAGGCAGTGCGAGAGCCGCAGCCTGATGAATCCGGGAACCTCGGAGATGATGGTTCGGGCCACGTCGAATGCGGCCTCGAAACGCGCTGACTGCGACGGATCGACCTGCAGGACGGCATGTTCGAGAATCATCTACCGAGTGTTGCACGTTCTCGGGAGTCCCCTCGAGGCGTTGTCGCCTGGTGAGATACTCGGACCATGACATCCCATTCACGCGGCACCTTCGAGATCGATCTTCGCCCCGCCGATCCTGAGCTCTCCGGACGCGTCGGACGCTTCGAGTTCGACAAGACGTTCATCGGCGGCGTCGAGGGCACGTCGTCCGGCCTGATGCTGTCCGCGGGCGATCCGACAGCCGGTGCAGCGGGCTATGTCGCTTTGGAGTTTGTCACGGGGCAGGTCGACGAAGCTGTGGGATCGTTCGCCCTGCAGCAGTTCGGTCAGATGATCGACGGAACGCAGAAGCTTCTGTACGAGATCGTGCCGGGGTCCGGAACCGGCGAGTTGAAGGGCATCGCAGGCACTCTCGAGCTGGAGGTCGTCGACGGTCTGCACCGCTACGACCTCGAATACTCGCTCCACGATTGACAGAGAGCGGTTGTTGACAGGCACCCTCCTACCACCGAAACTCACATAAACGACAACAGAGGCGCCGTACCCGGGTGGGTGCGGCGCCTCTGTTCGAGTGCGGGTGAAACTAGTGCTTCTCGGGTCCGGTGTAGTACTCGAACACCAGGCCTGCGGCTGCGGCGAGCACACAGACAACTGCGACTGCGATGAGCCACGGCTGGAAGTACGCCAGCGACACTGCCGCGAGTGCAGCAGCAGCGGCAAGCAGGATCGGCCAGAAGCTACCCGGGCTGAAGAAGCCCAGTTCTCCTGCACCATCCGAGATTTCAGCGTCGTCGTAGTCCTCGGGACGGGTGTCCAGACGACGGGCGACGAAGCGGAAGTAGGTACCCACGATGAGCGTCAGACCTGCAGACAGGACGATGGCCGTCAGTCCGGCCCACTCGATACCTGTGCGTGACAGAGCGGTGAACACTCCGTAGATGATCGCGACGAGAATGAAGAACATCGTCAGGATCTCGAAGAGCTTGGCTTCGATCTTCATATCAGCACTTGTCCTTGTTCAGTGAAGAGGCTGGCCGGCTCAGTTGCCTGCAGTGGCGACGGTTGCCTGACGGTACTCGCGGTCGGTGTTGAACGGCGTGGTCGACGTAGCCACCGGCGACTGACCGATTGCCTGCAGAGCCTCAGCGGTCGTCAGACCACCCTTGCCCTCCGCGTCACCCTTGCGCAGTTCGATGTACTTGGCGAAGTCCTCGGGCGAAACCGCACGAACCTCGAAGTTCATCATCGCGTGGAACGTGCCACACATTTCTGCACAACGCCCGACGAACGCGCCTTCCTTCTCGATCTCACTGATCTGGAAGATGTTGTCCGAGTGGTTCTCCTTGGGGTTCGGGAGAACGTCGCGCTTGAACAGGAACTCAGGCACCCAGAAAGCGTGGATGACGTCCGAGGAAGCAAGTTCGAACTGGATCCGCTTGCCGGTGGGCAGAACGAGGATCGGGATCTCCTGGCTGGAACCGACGGTCTCGATCTTGTCGTAGTGCAGGTAGCTCAGGTCCTCGGTGCTGTTGCCGTGGATCGGGCCGGGGACTTCTTCGCCGTGATCGTTGACAGTGGAGCCCTCGGTCTTGGCAGCCTCTTCGGCCTCGACGTCGATTCCGTTGTACTTGGCGGAACCGTCACCGAACTCGATGGAGCGGTAGCCGAACTTCCAGTTCCACTGGAAGGCCGTGACGTCTACAACGACGTCAGGGTTGTCCGTCTTGTCCAGAACATGGTTCTGAACGATGACGGTGAAGTAGAAGAGAACCGCGATGATGACGAAGGGAACTGCCGTGTAACCGAGTTCGAGCGGCACGTTGTATGCCGTCTGACGCGGGAATTCCGGCGAGTCCTTCTTCTTACGGTGGAAGATGACGGCCCAGAAGACCAACCCCCACACCAGCACACCCATGACGAGGGCGGCTACAACCGACCACGTCCACAGCTCACGCATGCGCGTCGCCTCCGGGGTGATGCCCGAAGGCCACCCGAAACGAAGCACTTCGTTGTCGATGGAGCAACCCGACAGCAGCAAGGCAGCAATGCCCAGAGATACTGCCAGCCCCGCTCGCCGAAGGATCCGACCTTGCGCCACGTTCACGCCTTCCTGATCGCCACAAAATTCAACTAGGGCATGCCCGGAGGGAAGGCCCAATTACTACGCAGCGTAGACCAAAGCCGGGCGCTATCCATCCTCGGGTCCTCGCCCGTGTCGCGGCGGACGTCACACAGCTCTCTCAGGTGCTGCTCAGGAACGGCTCAGGTCGTTTCGGCGACGCACATCACGTCGATTCGTTCCGCCGCGATCGGCAGGGACGTCGATCTGCGGCATACTTTCGTCAAGAGTTCGTTGACCTCTCCCCGACACTCGTGTCCGGGAGCCTTCTGTACAAAAATTCTGAATCGAGGAACCGGACGCTGTGTGTGGACTGCTCGGGCTACTGACATCTGGCGGAACCAGCGAGGACGCCGTCTCGCGGGTCGACCAGGCGATGCATTGCCTTCGTCACCGCGGGCCGGACGAACACGGGACGTGGAACGACGATCACCTCGTCTTCGGGTTCAACCGCCTGGCGATCATCGACATCGCTCATTCCCACCAGCCGCTGCGTTGGGGCCCACCGGAGAACCCGGAGCGTTATGCGCTCACGTTCAACGGCGAGATCTACAACTACTTGGAGATCCGCGCCGAACTGGTCAAGGACCACGACGCCAAGTTCTTCACCGAGGGCGACTCCGAGGCCATCGTCGCTGCATTCCACTACTGGGGTGAGGACGCGGTCCGGCGCCTGCGCGGAATGTTCGCGTTCGCGATCTGGGACACCGACACACGCGAGCTGTTCATCGCGCGCGATCCGTTCGGGATCAAGCCGCTGTTCATCGCGACCGGCGCCGGCGGCACCGCGTTCGGCAGCGAGAAGAAGAGCCTGCTCGAACTCACCGATCTGATCGGCATCGGTACCGAGCTGGATCCGCGTGCCATCGAGCACTACACCGTTCTGCAGTACGTACCGGAGCCGGAAACACTGCACAAGCAGATCCGACGCCTGGAGTCGGGCAGCTTCGCTCGGGTGCGTCCGGGCGAGGAGCCCACGTTCACGCGGTATTTCACGCCGAAGTTCCCGGCCAAGCCTTTTGCACCTGGCACCGAGAAGGCGCGCTACCAGGAAATCGCCGAGGCACTCGAGGATTCGGTCGCCAAGCACATGCGCGCCGACGTCACCGTCGGTTCGTTCTTGTCCGGTGGTATCGACTCCACGGCGATCGCGGCGCTGGCGATGCGCCACAACCCCAACCTGATCACCTTCACGACCGGTTTCGAACGTGAGGGCTATTCCGAGGTCGACGTCGCTGCAGAATCTGCCGCAGCGATCGGCGCGAAGCACGTCGTCAAGGTGGTCTCCCCCGCCGAGTTCGCCGCTGCCATTCCCGAGATCGTCTGGTACCTCGACGACCCGGTAGCCGATCCGGCATTGATTCCGCTGTGGTTCATCGCGAAGGAAGCGCGCAAGCACGTCAAGGTCGTGCTGTCCGGCGAGGGTGCCGACGAGTTGTTCGGCGGCTACACGATCTACCGTGAGCCGTTGTCGCTCAAGCCTTTCGAGTACCTCCCCAAGGGGCTGCGTCGGGCCGCGGGCAAGTTGTCCGAACGCATCCCGGACGGCACTCGCGGCAAGAGCCTGCTCAATCGCGGTTCGTTGACCCTCGAGGAGCGCTACTACGGAAATGCTCGTAGCTTCAACGACGCTCAGCTCCGCGCCGTCCTGCGCGATTTCCGTCCGGAGTGGACGCACCAGGACGTCACCGCGCCGATCTACGCGCAGTCACGGGACTGGGATCCGGTTGCGCGGATGCAGCATCTCGACCTGTTCACCTGGCTGCGCGGCGACATCCTCGTCAAGGCAGACAAGATGACGATGGCCAACTCGCTGGAACTGCGTGTGCCGTTCCTCGATCCCGAGGTCTTCGACGTCGCGTCACGCGTACCGCTCGATCAGAAGATCACGAAGGACACGACCAAGTACGCACTGCGCCAGGCCCTGGAAGGCATTGTGCCGCACCATGTTCTGCACCGTGCGAAGCTCGGATTCCCGGTTCCCCTGCGCCATTGGCTGCGCGGCACCGAACTCTTCGACTGGGCACATCTGCAGATCGAGGAGTCGGGAACCGACCACATCTTCGACAAGCAGGCCGTCGTGAAGATGCTCAACGATCACCGCGAGGGCGTGTCCGACCACAGCCGACGCCTGTGGACCGTCCTGACCTTCATGGTCTGGCACGGAATCTTCGTGGAGAAGCGCATCGTGCCGCAGATCCAGGAGCCGGTGTACCCGGTCAATATCTAGGCCTTCGGCCCCGTGAGCGGTTAGGGAGTCTCCGAACTCCTCAACCACTCACGGGGCGGAGCCCTACTTCGGCAGGATCGTCGCGATCTCGTCCGCTGCCGCGCTGCCGTATGCGTCGGTAAGGCGCTTGAGTGCCTCGTCGCGATTGAACACCCACTCCTGCGTTCCCACGGTCTCGAGAATCAACACAGCGACCAAAGATCCCAACTGTGCAGCACGCTCGAAGCTCAGACCGGCGCCGTGTGCGAGCAGGAACCCGGCGCGGAAGCCGTCGCCAACGCCCGTCGGATCCACCTTGCCGGTCTCGGGCACTACGTCGACGCGCACCCAATTACCTTCGGCGTCAACAATTTCCACACCCTTGGAGCCGAGGGTGGTGACACGGATGCCGACCTGCGCGCGGATCTCTTCCTCGCTCAGACCAGTCTTCTGCTGAAGCAGACCCCACTCGTACTCGTTGGTGAACAAGTACTTCGCGCCGTGAATGAGCGCCTTGGCCTCGTCACCGGACAGGCGGGCAAGCTGCTGCGACGGATCCGCTGCGAACGGAATCCCGAGCAGACGGCATTCGTCGGTATGGCGAACCATGGCCTCGGGGTCGTTGGCGCCGATCAGCACCAACTCGACTGCGCCCGCAGTCTTGGCCACTGTCGCGAGTTCGATCTCGCGAGCCTCGCTCATCGCACCGGGGTAGAACGACGCGATCTGCGCCATGTCCTCGTCGGTGGTGCACACGAAACGCGCCGTATGTGCCTTGTCCGAGATACGGACCGCGCTGCAGTCGACGCCGTTGTCCTCGAGCCACGTGCGGTACTCGGCGAAGTCGGCACCGACTGCGCCGACGAGTAGCGGGGACCCACCGAGCACGCCCATGGCGTAAGCGATGTTGCCGCCGACACCACCGCGGCGAATCACGAGATCGTCGACCAGGAAACTCAGCGAAACGTGGGCGAGCTGATCGGCGAGGAGCTGATCGGCGAAGCGGCCGGGGAAGCGCATCAAGTGGTCGGTGGCGATGGAACCGGTTACCGCAATAGTCACGGATCGTGGCCTTTCAGCGAAGTGAGTACAAGAATGAAAGAGGAGCAAAAGTTCACGTTACCGCCCGTAGCGCCGTCATCGGCGCCCGAGCTGTCGGATCGGAACGGTCTACGTACGAGTCACCACAAACAACTGACGCGAAACCGAATGTCGGTTCCGCGTCAGTTGTTCGTGAATTGAGTTGTGATCGACAGACTCAGTTGAACGAGTCACCGCAGGCGCAGGAGCCTGTTGCATTGGGGTTGTCGATCGAGAAGCCCTGCTGCTCGATGGTGTCGAGGAAGTCGATGGACGCACCTTCGACGTACGGCGCGCTCATCCGGTCGACAACCAGGTTGACGCCGTTGAAGTCGACGGTGAGGTCACCGTCGAGCGTGCGGTCGTCGAAGAACAGCTGGTACTTCAGTCCGGCACAGCCGCCGGGCTGCACTGCGATACGCAGCGCGAGGTCGTCGCGACCCTCCTGATCGAAGAGTGCCTTCGCCTTGGCGGACGCGGCCTCGGTCATCTTGACGCCGTGGGTGGCGGTCTCGTTCTGCACAGTCATGGGCTCTCCCTAATGTTCGTACCAACCCGTGAACGCTTCAACGGTACGCCGCTGCCGACTTATTCCCGCCAGTCCTTTACCGGGTGCGATTCGTCTTCATCCTATCCGGTCTTCCAGACACGGCAACGGCGCGTCGACGCTTGTGGATCCTCAGCTCCGGACGCCGCGCCAGATGTTCCACTCGCGTGCCGTGTGTTCGGCGAGTCCCTCGAGACACGCCGACGCCTCCTCCATCGCACGTTCCACCGACCCGGCGAAATCCGTCACCGACTTCGCCGCGACTATCGAGGTCGACGCATAGTCCGCCTCGTCGAGCGTCACCTGGCCGGCAAAGACGAGCGTCGGAACGCCGTGCGCTGCTCCCGCCGAAGCGAGCGTTGTGACGAGTTTGCCGCGCAGAGATTGGTGGTCGAACTTGCCTTCGCCTGTGATCACCAGGTCAGCGGAAGCCAGTAGCGCGGCCTGTCCGGTGCGATCCGCGACGACGTCGGCCCCGGATCGCCGCTGTGCACCGAGCGCAAAGAGCGCGGCACCGATACCACCCGCGGCGCCGGCACCCGGAAAATCCGACACTCGTATTCCGGTGGCGGACTCCAACTGTTCGGCCCATCTCGCGTTCCGCGCTTCGAGGACAGCGACGGCTTCGGCGTCGGCACCCTTTTGCGGGCCGAACACCGCTGCCGCACCGTGCTCGCCGAGAAGTACGTGTTCTACGTCGGTGGCGGCGACCAACTGAGTGCCTGCCGTAGCCGCCGCTGCAACCTCCAGGCCGCCCAGCGCCTCCACCAGTCCACGTCCCCCGTCGGTGCAGCAACTCCCACCGAGTCCGACGACAACCGTCTTCACGCCTGCCTCGAGCGCGACAGCGATCAGCTCTCCCACACCGAGACTGTGCGCGGCGAGTGCGGTGTCCCGCGTCGGCGGACCTCCGAGCAGGCCGAGCCCGACGGCCTCGGCGGACTCGATGTACGCCGTGTCCGAATCGAACAGCCACGTGACGTCGACGGCGGCGGTCAAAGGCCCGGACACCCGTGCAGTCCGGATGTCGCCCCCGGCCGTGGCCAAGACGTCGACGAATCCCGGACCACCGTCGGATTGTGGCGCGGTGACGACGTCGTCTTCGGGTCGGCCACGTCGCCAACCGGCAGAAATGGATTCGGCCGCTTCGACGGCCGTCAACGTCTCACCGAACGAATCTGGAGCAACTATTACCCGCATAGCCGAAGTCTAAGAGTCCCGAATGACCCCGATGTTTCACGATCTCGCGCGTTTCAGTGCCTCGGGCGATTGGGTTTTTCAGAAAGACCGAGGTCGGTTTCCCAGACCGTGCACTTATCCAATAGCCTGGAGGTGTGAAATTGCTACGCCGCGGTGACTCAGACAACTCCGACAAACGTGACGTCGAGGGCACTGAGGCATCCTCGGCCTCCGAAGAGGCGCCCATCGAGCAGGTGGGCAAGGGCCGCCCCACACCCAAGCGTCGTGACGCCGAGGCGAAGAGGCGTGGCCCCGTTGCCCCTGCCCCGCTGACCGCGAAGGAAGCCCGCGCCCGCCGCAAGGCGACCCGCGGCTCCAAGGAGGACCGCAAGGCCGAAGCCGCCGAGCGTCGCGCATCGTCGGCAGACCGCCGCGCCCGCATGCTCGCCGGCGAGGACAAGTACCTGCTCCCCCGCGACAAGGGACCGGTTCGCGCCTACGTCCGCGACTTCATCGACGCTCGCCGCAACCTCGTCGGGCTGTTCATGCCGCTCGCGTTGATCCTCATCATGACCATGTTCGTCACGCCCGCGCTCCAGCAGATCGTCACACTGGCAATGCTCGTGATGATGCTCTTCATGGTCGGTGAAGGCATCTGGCTCGGTCGCATGATCAACAACCGCGTCGCCGAGCGCTTCCCCGACAGCACCGACGGCGGCTTCAAGCTCGGCTGGTACGCGTTCGTTCGCGCGTCGCAGATCCGCAAGCTGCGCGCACCGAAGCCTCGTGTGGGGCCGGGCGACGCAATCTGAGCGTGACGAACACGTATAGAACTTTGGTCCTCGGCGGCGCACGGTCTGGTAAGTCCGCGCACGCCGAGGATTTGGTTTGTGGAGGCCACCTACCCGAAAGTTCGGCACCGATCCGGTATCTGGCGACGGCAAGGCGCGATGTCTCCGACGCAGACTGGGAGAGCCGGATCGACCAACACCGCAACAGGCGGCCTTCCCATTGGTCGACGGTCGAAACCGCAGATGCCGGCGATCTCGCGGCGCAGCTCGAAAGCGATTCACACACAGCGACGTTGGTCGACGATCTGGGAACGTGGCTGACCACGGAACTCGATCGGCAAGGCGCCTGGGACGCTCCGCGCGGCACCGTCACTCCCGCTGCGGACAGCCTGGTCGCCAGTGTCGAGAACTATCGCGGACACCTGGTGCTGGTCAGCCCCGAAGTGGGTTTGGCCGTCATCCCCGAGACGCGGTCCGGACGATTGTTCCGCGACGAGATCGGCACTCTCAACGCTCGTATCGCGGCGGTGTGCGATCGTGTCGTACTAGTGGTTGCAGGGTTACCGCTCATCTTGAAAGATACTGCTGCACAACCGGAAGGCACGATGTGAGTACCGAGGCCAATCCAGGGGCCATTTCAGGGGCGAATCCAGATGCCAACCCTGACGTCGCGCCAGTCAGTAGCGCCGACTTCGAACCCGTCACCCCGCCCGACCGCGAGGTGCGAGCGCAGGCCGATGCGCGTCAGCGTGATCTGACCAAGCCGGCCGGTTCGCTGGGCCGACTGGAGGCTCTCGCCGGCTGGGCATCAGCCTGCCAAGGAGTTTGTCCCCCACACGCTTTCGCTCGGCCTCGCGTCGTCGTGTTCGCGGGTGATCACGGAATCGCCCGCAACGGGGTCTCCGCCTATCCGCCGGAAGTGACCGCACAGATGGTCGCCAACTTCCTCGGGGGCGGCGCGGCAGTCAACGTCCTCGCCGAGGTTGCCGGCGCCACGGTACGCGTCGTCGACATCGCAGTGGACGGCGATACCGATCTGTCCGTCTCGAACCACAAGGTACGCAGGTCTTCCGGGTCCATCGACCGCGAAGACGCCATGTCGAACGAGGAAACCCTTCAGGCCATCGCCGCCGGCCGAGCGATCGCGGACGAGGAAATCGACGGGGGCGCAGATCTTCTCATCGCCGGCGACATGGGCATCGGCAATACGACGCCCGCAACCGTACTCATCGCCGCACTCACGGACAGTGAACCCGTCGCGGTCGTGGGTCGAGGTACCGGTATCGACGACGCCGGATGGATCCGCAAGACCGCAGCGATTCGCGACGCTCTCCGGCGTGCCCGTCCGCACGTTCGCGACACAGTCGCGCTGCTGCGCACGTCTTCGGGTGCCGACCTCGCCGCGATGGCCGGCTTTCTGGCCCAGGCAGCTTCGCGTCGTACGCCGGTGATCCTCGACGGCGTTGTGGTCACCGCAGCCGCCATGGTTGCCGACGAACTGGCTTTCGGCGCACGTGAATGGTGGGTCGCCGGACACCGCTCCACCGAACCCGCCCACACCATCGCATTGACCCGAATGGGTCTCGACCCGATCGTCGAGTTCGACATGCGTCTCGGTGAAGGTTCAGGTGCAGTCACAGCTCTCCCGATTCTTCAGGGCGCAGTGGCAATCCTGAGCAAGATGGCGACATTCTCCGAAGCCGGTGTCAGCACTCAGGGCAGCGCACCTGCCGACGAACCCGAGTCGATCGACCTGACCAAGACCGATACGGCGGAGTGAGCGTGGCGGGCCCGCTGTCCGGAGTGCCGCTGGCCTTCTCGTGGCTGACGGTCCTTCCGGTTCGTGGTCCCTCCGACATTGATCGAACTGCCGGCCGTCGCGCCATCGCGGCAGCTCCGCTCACCGGGATCGCTCTCGGCATTGCCGCGACGTTTCTGCTCTGGGGCACAACCAGTATCGGTCTGAATCCCTATCTCGCAGGCTTGCTGACGGTAGGTGCGCTCGCTCTCGGGACACGCGGGATGCACGTGGACGGACTGGCAGACTCCGTCGACGGACTGGGTTGTTACGGTCCACCGGAGCGCGCCCGCGAGGTCATGCACAGCGGCGGTGCCGGACCGTTCGGGGTCGCGGCACTGTTCATCTTCCTTGGGCTGCAATCGGTCTCCTTCGGCGTCCTCGCTGTTGCCGACTCCCCCACGCAGTGGATCGCCGTTCTCGTATCTGTCGCTGCGGGTCGTGTGGCCGTCGTTTTTGCCTGCCGCCGAGGTATTCTCGCGTCGAGCCCGAGCGGATTCGGTGCGCTCGTCGCCGATTCACAACCGCTGTGGGCCGCAATCGTGTGGTCGGTTCCGCTGATCGCCGCTTCCGGCTTTGCCACCGACCGGTGGTGGCTCGGCCCTCTCGTGACCGCGTCGGCGCTGGTGATCAGTGTGCTGTGCGTGCGTCACTGCGTCCGTAGATTCGGCGGACTCAACGGAGACGTTCTCGGATTCGCACTCGAACTCACTGTGACGCTTACGGCCGTCGGCCTCACTCTCGGACTGTGATCCGACGTCGTGCGAGTAGGTGTCCTTGCGTACGAAGGTTGCCTCGCGGCCGAGATCTTCGTTTTCACCGACCTTCTCCTGATCGCCAATCGCGTCGCTGATGGAGCGCCCGCCGACCCCTTCGAGGTATCGGTCATCGCAGCGTCCGGCACGCCCGTCGTTGCGGCAGGTGGATTTTCGCTCGGCGTGCAGGAGGGGCATCACGACATCGATCACCTGGTTGTGCCGGGGTTCGAACTCGTGCCGTCCGAAGACCCTGCGACGCGTTTGTCGCTGTGGGACAGAGAAATCGAGTTCATCCGTGCGTGCGAGGCGCGCGGCGTTCGGGTGTCGTCGGTCTGCGTCGGCGCGTATCTGCTGGGCGAGGCGGGACTGCTCGACGGACGCCGATGTACGACGTCGTGGCTGTACGGTGCGGACCTCGCGAGTCGTTACCCCGGTGCGACGGTTCGAACCGACTCGTTGATCGTCCAGGACGACGGCGTCACCACCACTGCTGCGTTCACCGCCGCGCTCGACCTCGCAACAGCACTCGTGCGCGAGCATCTCGGCGACAAGATTGCGCGTACGACCGCAAGAATTACGCTGGCGCCCGAAAACCGAACCAGTCAAGCTCCGTACATCCTCGACTCGATGCTGCCCGCCAAACACACACAGTTTGCCGACGACGTCGGAAGGTGGCTGGTCGAACGGATGGCGGAACCTTACGACTTGGATCTGCTGTCGAGTGCTTTTCACCTCAGCACCCGAACCATGCTTCGGAAGTTCAAGGACGAGACCGGGGAATCGCCGCGCAGTTATCTGCAGCGTGCACGGATCCGAAAAGCGAAACGGTTGTTGGAATCGACCGACTGGCCTCTCGGAAAGATCCTGGGGCACATCGGCTATCAGGATCCTGGAACCTTCCGTCGCCTGTTCACCGACCGCGTCGGCATCAGCCCGGCCGACTACCGAAAGCGATTCCGCAACGGCGGCGCCGGATAGGTGCGAGGCGAGCCCGCCCGAAAACATGGCGAACCGCCCTCTTCTGTAGTCGATCCCGCGCCGAAAGACTGTGCAGAGGAATTGTTTCGACTACTGAGAGGGCTCACCGTGCCGAACCGGAGCATGACCGAAGACGATCCGCTCGAAGACTTCGACCGTCGAACGATCACCATCGACGCAGTGGCGAAGTCCGTGTACGTGGCCGGCACCGGTCCCGCAGTAATCGTCATGCCGGAGATGCCGGGCATCAGCCCGCATGTAGCGCGATTCGCCCGCTGGGTGCGCGACGCCGGTTTCACTGTCTTCGTTCCGTCACTCTTCGGGCACGACGGCGCGGTCCCCACAGTGAACGAGGGGCTGACGGTATTCAAGAGAGCCTGCGTCAGTGCAGAATTCCGCGCCCTCGCTGCCGACGAACCGAGTCCGGCGGTCCGTTGGCTGCGTTCACTCGCCGCTTCGGCGCATGAGGAGAGCGGCGGTCCTGGCGTCGGCGTGATCGGAATGTGCTTCACCGGTAACTTCGCGTTGTCGATGATGCTCGAACCCTCGGTCATCGCGCCGGTTCTCGCCCAACCGTCGTTACCGCTCGATCGACCGGACGAAACCGACAGCGGGCCCGAAGAACTCGAAGCCGTGCGCTCGAGACTCGAGGCCGAAGACCTCACGGTGCTTGCATACCGCTTTCGAGGTGACTCGTTCTGCCGCGCACAACGATTCGCCGCCTATTCGAAGGCCTTGGGCGAGCGCTTCGTCGGGAAGGTACTACCCGACGAAGCGGCCAACGCGACAACGTCGCCGTTCTTCGAACACGTCATTGCCAATCCACACAGCGTGGTGACGGCTCATCTCGTCGACGAGGCGGGATCGCCCACCACCGTCGCTCGAGACGAGATTCTGCAGTTCTTCCGGGAGCGATTGCTCGCGGAACGAACCAGCGATCAGTGAAGTTTCGTCATCCAGCCGTGGGTGTCGGCGAAGGTTCCGCGCTGGATACCCGTGAGGGTGTCGCGCAGTGCCATCGTCACCTCACCCGGCTCGCCGTCGGCGATGGTGAACTCGCCCTCGGCGGACTTGACGCGTCCGACGGGGGTGATGACTGCTGCTGTGCCGCAAGCGAAGACCTCGGTGATTTCACCGCTCTTGCACTTGGTGCGCCATTCGTCGGTGCTGATCTTGCGCTCCTCGACGGCGAAACCGGAATCGGCGGCAAGGGCGAGCAACGAGTTGCGCGTGATGCCTGGCAACAAAGAACCGGACAGCGACGGCGTCACGAGGCGAGCGTCGGGGCCCGAGCCGAAGACGAAGAACAGGTTCATTCCACCCATTTCCTCGACGTACGTGCGCTCGATGGCGTCGAGCCAGACCACCTGGTCGCAACCCTCGTCGGCGGCTTGCGCCTGGGCGAGGAGTGAAGCGGCGTAGTTGCCGGCGAACTTGGCCGCGCCGGTACCGCCGGGGGCCGCGCGAACGTATTCGGTGGACAGCCACACACTGACCGGCTTGACGCCGCGCGGGAAGTACGCACCGGCGGGCGAGGCAATCAGCAGGTAGCGGTACTCGTCGGCGGGACGGACACCGAGTCCGGCTTCGGTGGAGAACATGAACGGACGGAGGTAGAGCGCGTCCTCGCCACCGGCTGCGGGAACCCAGTCGAGATCGACGTCGATCAGTTCGGTGATGGAATCGATGAACATCTGCGACGGGAGCTCCGGCATGGCCAGACGGCGCGCAGATGCCGCGAAACGCTCGGCGTTGGCCTCGACGCGGAACGAGCTGATCTCGCCACCCGGCTGACGGTATGCCTTGAGGCCCTCGAAGATGGCCTGTCCGTAGTGCAAAACCATTGCGGCCGGATCGAGCTCGATGTTTCCGTACGGCAACACCTGGGCGTCGTGCCAGCCCTTGCCCGCGGTGTAGTCGATCGAGACCATGTGGTCGGTGAAGTGCCGCCCGAAGCCGGGCGCCGCCAAAATGTCACGGCGCTCGGCGTCGGACTTCGGGGACGAGCTCTGAACACGAACGAAATCGGCGGCACCTGTCATGGGCGCAATCCTATCTAACGTGAAAAAGCTCTCTACTTGGTGTTGGTCTCCACGAACGGACGAGACACCACGACGCACCGAAGAGCACGACCACGGACGTCGACTTCGATCTCGTCGCCGGCCGAGACATTGGCACCGGAATCGAGGAGCGCCAACGCAATTCCCACTTTGAGCGAGGGCGAAAACGTCCCCGAGGTGGTCTCGCCGATTGCCTCGCCGTCACGCAGAACACCGAGGCCGGCACGAAGCACGCCGCGATCGAGAGCCTTGATCCCCCAGAGTTTGCGAGCCGGGCCGGCAGCCTTCTCGTCGGTCAAGGTCTCTTTGCCCCAGAATGTCGGCTTCTTCCAACCGATCGCCCATCCGCAGCGCGCTTCGAGCGGAGAAATCTCGAGCGAAAGCTCATGCCCGTGCAGCGGATACCCCATCTCGGTACGAAGAGTGTCACGGGCGCCGAGTCCGGCGGCCTGCCCACCCTCGGCGCGCACTGCCTCGAGAAGCGCGCGGAACAACGGCTCGCTGTCCTCCCACCGCGGCAGGAGTTCGTAGCCGACCTCACCGGTGTAACCGCTGCGGCACACACGAACAGGCACGCCGTTCCATTCCGCATCTTCGTACGCCATGTACTCGATCTCGGTGGGAAGTCCCAGAGCGGTCAGAACCGCCACCGATTTCGGACCCTGCACAGCCAGCACACCGTAGGCACGATGCTGATCCTCGACGGTGATTCCGTCCGGTGCGAGGGCGACCAGAGCCGCAACGACGTCCGCGGTATTGGCTGCGTTCGGGACGAGGAAGATTTCGTCGTCGCTGACGTAGTACGCAATGAGGTCGTCGATGACACCACCGGACTCGTTGCAGCACAACGTGTACTGAGCCTTACCCGGCCCGATCTTGTTCAAATCGTTGGTCAGTGCGGAGTTCACGAATTCCGCGGCGCCCGCGCCACGCACGACGGCCTTGCCGAGGTGACTGACGTCGAAGAGTCCGACATTCTCACGCACAGAGGTGTGTTCGGCCACGACGCCGGCGTACGAAACCGGCATCTGCCACCCCCCGAACGGCGCGAACGTCGCGCCGAGTTCGACGTGGACGGGGTGGATCGGGCCCTGCAACAGTTGTTCGTCGGTCATGGCCCACAACCTATCGGACTTCGCCGATCGAAACATGTCCGCAGCGAGAGCTCACCCGGCCGTGACGATCGCCCGTCCGCAAACTGCAAAGGGCCTAACATCGACTCAGGCATCCGCCAGAACCGGACGCATCGCACACTCACCTCACAGGAGACACCTTGAGCACTCGCACAGCCCGATCGTTGGGACCCGACCTCGTTCTCGCCGGCACAGTCGCCAAGCGCGCAGAGATACTGGTCGTCGGTCTGACGTCGGGTCCGGACGGCCCCGAAATCGCACTCAGCGAAGGCATCGTCGCCGAAGACGTACTCGCCGAGATCCTCGACAGCCTCATCGCCGT
Organism: Rhodococcus sp. D-46; assembly: GCF_011290655.1. Classification (NCBI taxonomy): domain Bacteria; kingdom Bacillati; phylum Actinomycetota; class Actinomycetes; order Mycobacteriales; family Nocardiaceae; genus Rhodococcus; species Rhodococcus sp. D-46. Next base: position 222,122 of record NZ_JAANTF010000005.1, read on the forward strand.
CGGCGCCACGGGCAAGCCCGAGCAGCTCACTCGTGTCCCGGCACCGAGCGAACTGTCGGTCACCAGCGTTCTCGCCGTCGGACTCGGCTCTGCCGACAAGCTCGGCAGCGAGCAGATCCGTAAGTCCGCCGGCGCCGCAGCTCGCTCGTTGTCCGGCATCGACACCGTCGCAACCACGCTCTCGATCCTCGACCTCGGTGCAGCCGCCGAGGGATTTGCGTTGGGCGCGTACAGCTTCACCGAATTCAAGTCGTCCATGACGGCTCCCGGTCCCGATTCGCAGCCACTGGCCCGCGTCGAACTTCTGGTGCCGTCGCCGCGCACGAAGGAGACCAAAGCGACGCTGGCACGGTCGGCCGCCATCGCCGAGGCCGTCGCCACCGCACGCGAGTTCGTCAACACTCCCCCGAGCCACCTCTACCCCGCCGAGTTCGCCGCGCGCGCGAAGGCACTGGGCGTCGAGGCCGGGCTCACCGTCCAGGTTCTCGACGAGAAGGCACTCGAGAAGGGTGGCTACGGCGGAATCATCGGCGTCGGCAAGGGCTCGTCACGCCAGCCGCGTCTCGTCCGCCTCGAATACGCGTCGAAGAAGCGTGGTGCCCGCAAGGTCGCACTGGTGGGCAAGGGCATCACCTTCGACACCGGCGGAATCTCCATCAAGCCCGCCGCCGGGATGGAGAACATGACCTCGGACATGGGCGGCGCCGCAGCCGTCATCTCCACCGTCGTGCTTGCCGCCAAGCTCGGCCTGCCCGTCAACGTCGTCGCATACGTACCGATGGCCGAGAACATGCCGTCCGCGACCGCGCAGCGTCCCGGCGACGTGCTGACCCAGTACGGCGGAATCACCATCGAGGTCGTCAACACCGACGCCGAGGGCCGTTTGATTCTTGCCGACGCGATGGTTCGCGCGGGTGAGGACGATCCCGACTACATGATCGACACCGCCACCCTGACCGGTGCGCAGATGGTCGCGCTCGGCAACCGCACCCCCGGAGTCATGGGCACCGACGAGTTCCGTGACCGCGTCGCCTCCATCTCGCAGAGCGTCGGCGAGAACGGCTGGGCCATGCCGCTGCCGGAGGAATTGCGCGGAGATCTCGACTCCAAGGTCGCCGACATGGCCAATGTCACCCCGCACCGCTGGGGCGGCATGCTGGTCGCAGCTCACTACCTCAAGGAATTCGTTCCCGAGGGTGTCCAGTGGGCGCACATCGACGTCGCGGGTCCGGCCTACAACACGTCAGGGCCGTGGGGTTACACCGGCAAGGGCGGTACCGGCGTTCCCGTTCGCACGATGATCTCGGTCCTGGAGGACATCGCGGTAAACGGCTGACCCCTTGCTGTGCGCCTTTATTAACCCCCCGCGGTTAATAAAGGCGCACAGCAGTTCAGGCGCCGTCGCGTAATTCCTGCTCTCGGGCCCGCTTGCGTTCGATTCGCTTACGTTCGTCGTGATCGCGCATACGCTGCGGATATCCCGTCTTGCGGACGTCGTAGACCGGGATCTTCAGGTCCTGTCCCAATTTGCGGGCACCACGTTCGCCGCCGACACGACGACGAGTCCACTCCCCGTCCTTCGCAACCAGGACGACGGTCACCTCGGTCACCGTCGTCTGCGGTTCCACATAGGCCTCGACGCCTTCGTGCGAGTGCGCCCAATTCGCCAGATGATCCGCATCACTTTGCGCTGCGGCCTGAGCCGCACTCGGCGGACGCTTGAAACGATCGAACAGTCCCACGGTCGTACCCTCCTCGGTACCGACGCCGCGGATGCACCCCGGCGATATGTCAAGTTTGCCAGGCGATGTCCGTTGTGCCTGCGCACGACATACCGTTTGGTCCGCTTCCGACGTTACAGCCGGACCCCCGACGCATACCTACTCGCCAGTAGCCGACACACCCGAAACGGACGGCATCCCCCTCATCGGACACGCCCGGCGTATCAATGGAAAGATGAACGACGGTGACGCCGCGCTCGCGCGTCGACATCGGCAAAATAGCTACAAGTAGCCGCACGTCGCGCGCCACTCGAGCACAATGCATTACGACCACAAGTCGACAAAATTCAACAACCCGAACACAACTGTCGAGGAGTCAAAAGACATGGCCTTCTCCGTCCAGATGCCAGCCCTAGGTGAGAGCGTCACCGAGGGAACTGTCACACGGTGGCTCAAGCAGGAAGGAGACACGGTCGAAGTCGACGAACCCTTGCTCGAAGTCTCCACGGACAAGGTCGACACCGAGATTCCGTCTCCCGTCGCCGGCGTCCTGACCAAGATCGTCGCGCAGGAAGACGACACCGTGGAAATCGGTGGCGAGCTCGCCCAGATCGGTGAAGCCGGCGAAGCCGCAGCACCCGCGGCAGAGGCACCCGCCCCCGCCGCCGAGGAAGCTCCCGCCGAGGAAGCGCCGGCTGCCGAAGCTCCCGCTGAAGAAGCTCCCGCTGCCGAGGCACCCGCTGCTTCGAGCGGTTCCGCTGAAGGTACCGCCGTGACGATGCCCGCCCTCGGCGAGTCCGTCACCGAAGGCACCGTCACCCGCTGGCTCAAGGCTGTCGGCGACGAGGTTGCCGTCGACGAGGCGCTGCTCGAGGTCTCGACCGACAAGGTCGACACAGAGATCCCGTCCCCCGTCGCCGGAATCCTGCTCGAGATCAATGCGCAGGAAGACGACACCGTCGAGATCGGTGGCCAGCTGGCCGTCGTCGGCTCCGGCGCACCCGCCGCGGCACCGGCACCCAAGGCCGCTCCCGCAGCACCGGCAGCACCCCCTGCCCCCAAGGCCGAAGCTCCGAAGGCCGAAGCACCCAAGGCTGAAGCACCCAAGCCTGCCGCCGCACCGGCCGCACCCGCTCCGAAGCCTGCTGCGGCTCCCGCACCGGCGGCTGCCCCCGCAGCGTCCGGTGACAGCAGCCCGTACGTCACCCCGCTCGTGCGCAAGCTCGCCACGGACAACGGCGTCGACCTCGCGACCGTCACCGGCACCGGCGTCGGCGGCCGCATCCGCAAGCAGGATGTGCTCGCCGCTGCGGAGGCCAAGAAGGCTCCCGCCGCCGCTGCTCCTGCTGCAGCACCCGCGGCCGCACCGGCCGCCACCGCAGCCGCAGGCGTCCGACCCGAACTGGCACACCTGCGTGGAACCACGCAGAAGGCCAACCGTATTCGGCAGATCACGGCCACCAAGACACGTGAGTCGCTGCAGAACACCGCTCAGCTCACGCAGACCTTCGAGGTGGACGTCACCAAGATCGTCGCCCTGCGGGCCCGTGCCAAGGCCGGCTTCATCGAGCGCGAAGGCGTCAACCTGACGTTCCTTCCGTTCTTCGCCAAGGCAGTCGTCGAGGCGCTGAAGTCGCACCCGAACATCAACGCAAGCTACGACGAGGCTGCCAAGCAGATCACCTACTACGACGCTGAACACCTCGGCATCGCAGTGGACACCGATCAGGGCTTGCTCTCCCCCGTCATCCACAACGCCGGCGATCTCGGCCTGGCCGGCTTGGCCCGCGCCATCGCCGACATCGCCAAGCGTGCACGCTCGGGTGGCCTGAAGCCGGACGAGCTCTCGGGTGGCACCTTCACCATCACCAACATCGGCAGCCAGGGCGCGCTGTTCGACACCCCGATCCTGGTACCGCCGCAGGCGGCCATGCTCGGAACCGGCGCGATCGTCAAGCGCCCGATGGTGGTCACCGACGAGAACGGCAACGAGTCCATCGGCGTTCGCTCGATGATCTACTTGCCGCTGACCTACGATCACCGTCTGGTCGACGGCGCCGACGCCGGCCGATTCCTCACCACTGTGAAGCAGCGGTTGGAAGAAGCCTCGTTCGAAGCTGATCTGGGCCTGTAAGCAACTGCTCGGCCGGCCGGGGCGTCATCTCCATCAGGAGGTGGCGCCCCGGCTTTTTCAGTACGGTCGGAGATATACGTTCGGATATCGAAGCACGCTGAATCGAAGGAGGCTTTCCGAATGCGAGTAGTCATCGCCGGCTCGTCCGGTTTGATCGGAACGGCCTTGGTGTCATCGTTGCGCTCCGACAACCACGACGTGGTGCGTCTGGTGCGACGCTCGACCGCCGGCCCCGACGAATCGCGTTGGGACCCGGACCACGACCGTCTGGACCTCTCCGTCCTGCAGGGCGCCGACGCCGTCGTGAACCTCTGCGGCGTCGGCATCGGCGACAAACGGTGGTCGGGTTCCTACAAGCAAGCGATCCGTGACAGCCGCATCGTCGCGACCGACGTCTTGGCCGAAGCGGTCGCGAGTCAGAAGGTTCCCGTCCTCGCCAACGCGAGCGCCGTCGGCTATTACGGCGACACCGGCGACAAGATCGTCGACGAGGATTCGCCGGCAGGCACAGACTTTCTCGCCACGACGTGTCGCGATTGGGAACTTGCCACCGAACCGGCGCGTGCGGCGGGCGCCCGCGTCGTCAATCTGCGGTCCGGCGTCGTGATTTCACCTCATGGGGGCATGCTCGGTCGGCTTCGGCGCCTTTATTCGTTCGGCCTCGGCGGGCGACTGGGCAACGGTCGCCAGTACTTTCCGTGGATCTCACTCGAGGACGAGTGCGACGCGATCAAGTTCGCGCTCACGAATTCCGAACTCTCCGGTCCCGTCAACCTGACCGGTCCGGCCCCTGTCACCAATGCCCAGTTCAATGACGCCATGTCCCGTGCGGTCCACCGCCCGGCTCCCTGGATCGTTCCCGGGTTCGCACTCGAAGCGTTGATCGGAGAATTCGCCAAGAGCGGCATCCTCGGTGGCCAGCGCGCCATTCCCGCAGCTTTGGAAAAGGCGGGATTCTCTTTCCGCCACAACACGATCGGCGAAGCGCTGGCGGCCGCACTCGGTTGATTCCGAAGTCGGGCGTAATCTCTACGTCCATGAGCAGCGCTGCCGTTTCCGCCCGGTTCTCGAAACTGCCGATCGCCGTCGAGCAACTCGGTTCGATCGACTACAACGCCGCGTGGGACCGCCAGCGTGAGCTCGCGGCTGCGCGGGCGGACGACATCGGACCGGACACGCTACTGCTCCTCGAACACCCGCCGGTGTACACGGCAGGACGACGCACGGAACCCGAAGATCGTCCCGTCGACGGCACGCCTGTCATCGACGTCGACCGCGGCGGGAAGATCACCTGGCACGGCCCCGGCCAGCTGGTGGGATATCCGATCGTGAAACTGGCCGAGCCCATCGACGTGGTGCGGTATGTCCGACGCATCGAGGAAGCACTGATCACGGTGTGCACGGACCTCGGCCTGAACTGCGGGCGCATCGAAGGCCGCTCCGGCGTCTGGCTGCCTGCCGAACTCGCAAACGAGCATTGGAAGCCCGAGCGCAAGGTTTCTGCCATCGGCGTGCGCGTCCAACGGGGCGTGGCACTGCACGGCTTCTCCCTGAACTGCAATTCGGTCCTGACCGGATTCGACAACATCATTCCCTGCGGCATCCGTGACGCCGGGGTCACGACGCTGTCGCATGAACTCGGTCGCGACGTCACCGTGGACGAAGTCACTCCCGCTGTGACCGAGGCAGTGATCGCTGCTCTCGACGGAACCATGCCCGTCACCGAACGGAACGTCGAGCGCGTCACCTTCGAAAGCGCCTCGCCTACTCCGACTTTTACTACCGTTCAGTACAGCTGACGGGCTCGCCCGAACCCCGTTGCAGTAATCACCGGGCGTAGGATCACTGTCGTGACTATCGCCCCAGAAGGACGTAAGCTGCTCCGTCTCGAGATCCGAAACGCGGAGACGCCCATCGAACGCAAACCCAACTGGATCAAGACCCGAGCAAAGATGGGCCCCGAGTACACGGAGCTCAAGGGCCTGGTCAAGCGTGAAGGTTTGCACACCGTCTGCGAGGAAGCGGGCTGCCCCAACATCTACGAGTGCTGGGAAGACCGCGAAGCCACGTTCCTGATCGGCGGTGAGCAGTGCACACGCCGCTGCGACTTCTGCCAGATCGACACCGGCAAGCCCGAAGCCCTCGACCGCGACGAGCCCCGTCGCGTCGCGGAAAGCGTTCAGGCCATGGGCCTTCGGTACTCCACGATCACCGGCGTCGCCCGCGACGACCTCCCCGACGGCGGCGCCTGGCTCTACGCCGAGACCGTCCGCAAGATCCACGAACTCAACCCGGGCACCGGCGTCGAGAACCTGGTTCCGGACTTCAACGGCAAGCCCGAACTGCTCGACGAGGTCTTCGCCTCACGCCCCGAGGTACTCGCACACAACCTCGAGACCGTCCCCCGCATCTTCAAGCGGATCCGTCCGGCATTCCGGTACCAGCGCAGCCTCGACGTCATCACCGCAGCACGCGACTACGGACTGGTCACCAAGTCCAACCTGATCCTCGGCATGGGCGAAACCCCTGAAGAGGTCACCGAGGCGATGGCAGATCTCCACGCCGCCGGTTGCGACATCCTCACCATCACCCAGTACCTGCGCCCCTCGCCCCGGCACCACCCCGTCGAGCGGTGGGTCAAGCCCGAGGAGTTCGTCGCACACTCGAAGGCTGCAGAAGAGATGGGCTTCGCCGGCGTCATGGCCGGTCCGTTGGTTCGCTCGTCGTACCGCGCCGGCCGCCTGTATGCGCAGGCCATGGCACATCACGGCCGCGAACTTCCCGAGGCGCAGCGTCATCTGACCGAGGGCGGCGACGCTTCCCAGGAAGCCAGCTCACTCATGGCGCGCCTGAATCGCTGATCCACTTTTTGCTGTGCGCCTTTATTAACCGCGGGCGGTTAGTAAAGGCGCACAGCAATGGACGTATCCTGGGTACATGGCGAACGGCAGCAAATCCGGTAAGGGCAAACCCACCAAAGAGGCAAAGGCTGCAGCGAAGGCTGCCCGCAAGCAGGCTTCCAAGGAACGTAGAACTCAGCTCTGGCAGGCATTCCAGATGCAGCGCAAGGACGACAAGCTCCTCCTGCCGCTGATGATCGGCACCCTCGTCGGTGCGGCTCTGGTCTTCTTCCTGGTCGGCCTCATCTGGGGCCTTCAGTGGTTCCTGCTGCCGATCGGCATCGTTCTCGGTCTCCTCGGCGCCTTCATCATCTTCGGTCGTCGCGTCCAGAAATCGGTGTACAAGAAGGCTGAAGGTCAGGCCGGTGCCGCTGCGTGGGCGCTCGACAACATGCAGGGTGCGTGGCGCGTCACGAATGCCGTCGCCGGCACTACCCAACTCGATGCCGTTCACCGCGTCGTCGGACGGCCGGGTGTCATCCTCGTCGCCGAAGGTTCGCCGCAACGCGTCAAGGGCCTCCTCGCGCAGGAGAAGAAGAAGACCGCCCGCCTCATCGGCGACACCCCGATCTACGACATCATCATCGGCAACGACGAGGGCCAGGTTCCGCTCTCGCAGCTCCAGCGCTACTTGAACAAGTTGCCCCGCAACATCGACACCAAGCGCATGGACAACATCGAAGGTCGCCTCGCTGCACTGAGCGCACGCGGCGGCGGAGCAGCGCTTCCCAAGGGCCCGATGCCCGGAGGCGCGAAGATGAAGGGAATGCAGCGAACCATTCGTCGTCGCTGACACTCCCCCACAGCAAAACGAAAGACCCGGGCCCACACGGACCCGGGTCTTTCTTTACTTCGAGAAATTTGTGTCAGCGCGATTTCACGAGCAAAGTGCCGGTCGCGCGGTCCTGCATACCGCGACCGTCGATGTCGGTGATGGTCGCGGGAATCACGAACACAAGCAGTGCCTGACGTCCGAGCGCGCGCACGAAGCCCACTCGGATCGGGCCTTCGATACGCGCAACCTGAAGTCCGAGGACGAACTGCCCCGGGGTGAAGTTGAACAGAGCCACGGTGACGACACCGACGGCGAACCACACCATCAGCGTGACAGTCGAGGTCATACCGTCGAAGAAGTCGCCGGTGATGAGCGAGGCCACTCCCACAGCCATCACCCAATCCACCAACAGTGCCGCGATACGACGGCCCGAACCGACCAGCGAACCCGGACCCTCCTGAGGGAAACCGAGGAACTCGCCACGGTACGACTGCTCACGGCCGTCCGCGCTCTTCGGCAAAGCTGCTTGCGGCCCAGAGAGCCAAGTTCCGGTGATACGTGCCATGCTGTCCAGGATAGGCGTCGCAGCACCGTAGTCCAGATTTGCCGGGTTTTAACTGTGTGGCCGGTCACATGGACTTCGGAAATCCCCAGGATGCTGCGACGCGTAACACTGCCGAAACAAAGGGTTGACGAGCGGGCAACACCAGCTCCCTACCGTCTGCCTCGACGGATTCAACCGACATCACTTGGCTGAAGCGACTTAAGGAGCACAAGCGTGGCGTTCACCACGGCCGAAGAGGTCATCAAGTACATCGCGGACGAGAACATCGAGTACGTCGACATTCGGTTCAGCGACCTGCCCGGCGTCCAGCAGCACTTCTCGATCCCGGCGTCTGCTTTCAACCAGGACGTGTTCGAGGACGGCCTCGCATTCGACGGATCTTCGGTCCGCGGATTCCAGTCGATCCACGAGTCCGACATGATGTTGCTTCCCGACGTCACCACGGCGCAGATCGACCCCTTCCGCAAGGCGAAGACCCTCAACATCAACTTCTTCGTGCACGACCCGTTCACCCGTGAGTCCTACAGCCGCGACCCGCGCAACGTTGCCCGCAAGGCCGAGGAGTACTTGGTCAGCACCGGCATCGCGGACACCGCATTCTTCGGCGCCGAGGCCGAGTTCTACATCTTCGACTCGGTTCGCTACGACTCCGGCATGAACTCCGCTTTCTACGAATTGGATTCCATCTCCGGTTCCTGGAACACCGGCGCAGAGACCAACGCCGACGGCTCCCCGAACCTCGGCTACAAGGTTCGCGCCAAGGGTGGCTACTTCCCCGTCGCTCCGTACGACCACTACGTGGACCTGCGCGACGAAATCTCCACCAACCTGACCAACGCAGGCTTCGAGCTCGAGCGCGGCCACCACGAGGTCGGCACCGGCGGACAGCAGGAGATCAACTACAAGTTCAACACGCTGCTCGCAGCGGCCGACGACCTGCAGCTATTCAAGTACATCGTCAAGAACACCTGCTGGCAGCACGGCAAGTCCGCCACCTTCATGCCGAAGCCGCTCTTCGGTGACAACGGTTCGGGCATGCACGTCCACCAGTCCCTGTGGAAGGACGGCAAGCCCCTCTTCCACGACGAGTCCGGCTACGCGGGCCTCTCGGACATGGCTCGCCACTACATCGGCGGCATCCTGCACCACGCTCCGTCGCTGTTGGCCTTCACCAACCCGACGATCAACTCGTACCACCGTCTGGTGCCGGGCTACGAAGCCCCCATCAACCTCGTGTACAGCCAGCGCAACCGCTCGGCAGCTGTCCGTATCCCGATCACGGGCAACAACCCGAAGGCAAAGCGTCTAGAGTTCCGCGCACCCGACTCCTCGGGTAACCCGTACCTCAACTTCGCTGCACAGATGATGGCCGGCCTGGACGGCATCAAGAACAAGATCGAGCCGATGGCTCCGGTCGACAAGGACCTCTACGAGCTTCCCCCGGAGGAGGCTCGCAACATCCCGCAGGCTCCGACCAGCCTCGAGACGGTCATCAACCGCCTCGAAGCCGATCACGAGTACCTGACCGAGGGTGGCGTCTTCACCACCGACCTGATCGAGACCTGGATCTCGCTCAAGCGCGAGCAGGAAATCGCTCCGGTCAACCTGCGTCCGCACCCGTACGAGTTCGAGCTCTACTACGACGTGTGATCCGCATCCTGACGTAAGTCAGACCTGCGAGTACCGAGTCCACCCGTCCCGCTTCTGCGGGGCGGGTGGACTTGTTTCGGTCCGAGGGAGATCCTTCGGACAGATGATGACCGGCCTTCATACCGGACGCGGTCGAATCGCGGATCAGCCGCGGGCACGTTGACCGATGGCCGCATTGTTGACGATATGGGCGATTCGACCTGCCCGTGTTGCGTCTCGAGCGGCACTGACGATCCACCACAGCATCTGTTTGCGGGCGCTGGGCGGAAAACTGTCCCAGTTGCTTCGCGCTTGCGTGTCCAGGTCCAGCGCCGCCTGCAAGTCAGATGGTTCCTCGAGGTCTTCGACTTGGTCGAGAATCGTCCACCAACCAGTGGATTTCGCGGCAGCAATGGCACCACGACCAGCAGCGGTCATGAGGCCACGCGCCTCCATATCAGCTGCGCGTTCGCGGTTGAGTCGGGTCCAGGAACTCTTGCGTCTCCGCGGTGTGAACAGTTGCAAATTGCGCTCTTCGTCGAAGATGGTGTTGGTGGAATCGATCCACCCAAAGCAGATCGCTTCCTCAACGGCCTGAGGGTAGGGGCAGCGTGGTCGGCTGGTGGTGGTGCGCCAGGAGCACAACCACACTCCACGGCCTGCAGTGTGATTGACCGTCAACCAAGTTCGCCACTGTTCGCGAGTCTCGGCGTGGATGATCGGGTAGTCGAACTTCCACGTCGGGGGGTGGACGGAAGCCGGCGGCGATGATTTCGAATCGGTCACTTACTCTCCAAGCCTAGAGGGAATCGGATACGTGTCTCGATAGACGAGGGGCCTGCGCAGGGAACACGTCCCCGCGGCAACTTGTACGTGAATGGTCTTGTCGCGCAATCCTCTTCTGACTGTCATGGTGGCGAGACCCTGAGGTGAAGGGCGAGCCGACTGACGGTGTCGGCAAGCTCGGTTGGTTCGATGACGACCACTGGGGCGGTGAGCGCAATGCGCGCAACCGTCATGGCGAGCCTGCCGAGATCTTCGCTGCGGATCTGGACAAGGCAGCGGTCCGCTGCCACCTCGATCGGTGTGTGGTCAATCCATCTGAGTACGCCCTCGAGGTCGGCGAACGTAGCTTCGATGGCGAGTTTTGCATCGTGGTGACGGGGTGGCGAGCCGACTGATCTCGCGACGAAGCCTGCCGCGTCACCGCCCGGGATCTCGCGTGGCGTGAAATGACTGCCCGCCAGCCAGGGCTCCGAGAGCCGGTCCAGTCGAAATGTTCGCCAATCCGAACGATGGTGGTCCCATGCTACGAGATACCAACGACGTCCCGCCGTGACAAGGCGGTGCGACTCGACGAGTCGTCTGCTGCTCTCGCCATCACCTCGCCGATAGTCGAAACGAACGTGCTCGTGGTCGCGACATGCCGCAGCGAGCACACTGAGTGCTTCGGGATCGACGATGTCGTCATCTGCCCGCCGCATGGAACTGACGCTCGAATGCAGTGCCGACACACGTCGGCGTAGTCGATGGGGCAGGAGTGTTTCGATCTTCGTCAGCGCGCGCAGCGACGTTTCTTCGATGCCGCCGATGGCGGCCTCGGCGGCGTAGCGCAGTCCGACGGCTACCGCCACGGACTCGTCATCGTCGAGGATCAGGGGCGGCACGTGCGCCCCCGTTGCAAGTCGGTAGCCCCCGTATTTTCCGGACGTGGAATCGACCGGATAGCCGAGGTCGCGTAGGCGATCGATGTCGCGGCGCACCGTCCGCTGCGTGACATCGAGTCGTGCGGCAAGTTCGGCACAGTGCCAGAAGCGATGAGTCTGAAGGAGCGAGAGCAGTTGCAGTGCTCGGCCTGTGGGATCGTTCCGCATTACTTCAGATTGCCAGCGATCTAGGACTTTATGTGTCCACGATGCTCCCTATCGTCGGAGCAACCGGTCGATCCAGACACGAGATCGGTACTCGACTCAAAGGAGCATCCGTGAATCCATCCGACCTCCCCAGGCCCGTCCTCATCCCAGTGAACGGCGTGGAACTCGAAGTCTTCGAAGCAGGGCGACACAATGCCGGGAAACCCATCGTGTTGTGTCACGGATGGCCAGAGCACGCCTATTCCTGGCGATACCAGGTGCCCGCCCTTGTCGAGGCGGGCTACCACGTCATCGTCCCGAACCAACGCGGCTACGGCAATTCATCACGCCCGACCGAAGTGACGGACTATGACATCGAACATTTGGCGGGTGATCTCATCGCACTTCTCGATCACTACGGCTACGACGATGCCACCTTTGTCGGTCACGATTGGGGTGCCTTTGTCGTGTGGGGCCTTACCCTGTTGCACCCGGACCGGGTAAACAAAGTGATCAACCTGAGCCTGCCCTACCAGGATCGCGGAGAGCAGCCGTGGATTGAGTTCATGGAAGCCGTGCTTGGCGGTGATTTCTACTTCGTCCATTTCAATCGACAGCCGGGCGTCGCGGACGCGGTGTTCGAAGACAACACCTTCCGGTTCCTCCGCAACCTGTACCGGAAGAACGAACCCCTCAGGGAACCTCAGCCGGGTATGGCGCTGATCGATCTCGCCAAAGCAGAGACACCACTCGGTGAGCCCCTGATGAGCGATAGAGAATTGGCCGTATTCGTCTCCGCCTTCGAATCGACAGGATTCACGGGCAGTGTGAACTGGTACAGGAACCTTGACCGCAACTGGCATCTGCTGGCGGAGGTGGACCCGATCATCCAACAGCCCACACTCATGATCTACGGCGACCGTGACGCGATCGCGAGAGCTGAGAACCTGACAGAGTTCGTGCCCAATGTGGAAGTAGTCAATCTCGACTGCGGTCACTGGATCCAACAAGAAAGACCCGAAGAGACCAACCAAGCGATCTTGAACTGGCTGGAACGGCAGGATGCCACATAGTTTCAAGGCTAGGTGCGGTCTCAGTGAAAATGTCAGTCTCATTCAAGTCCAGTAGGGGGCTTGATCTGGACCGACCTTCTTCGAGATTTGGCGAGAGCGTCGGTAAACAAACCATGCACTCAACCCGACGATGGGCACAAGCCAAATCCCGACAGAGAAGGCGACAGCGCGCCACACACCGACTCGCCCGGACACGGAAACCAAATCGGCCGTTCCGACAAGACACAGGGAAATCCAAATCAAGGTGAGAATGAATCCGCCGCCGTACAGAAGAACGAACGCCCCAAATCCGTCCATACAGTCCATTCCACTGTCGGCGCAGTCCTGAAGCCCCGCCGCACCGAGTAGAGAAATGTTCACAGTGGCGATGCTACGGACCAGGGCGTCCCGAACTTCCGAACGACCCGGCGGATTCGGCGATGCGAACCCCGCTCAGCCCGAACAAAGTAGAAGCCCCACCCCCGTGGGGAGGGCGGGGCTTCATTCGATCCGGCGCTCACGCACAGTGGGAGGGTGGTGGACATGCCGGACCGACGACACGGCAGGGAGTCAAGCTGCCGCGCCCAAGCGCTGACCTGAAGGAATGCGCCTGAGATCGTGGTTACGAGAACCATCAAACCAGACAAACTGGACACATGTTCAGGAATCGAGAGATTCGACCCCCGGACGTCAGAAAGATCTCACTGCACCCGATAGATTTCGCTGCGGACAGGATCCACCAACCGCCGCATGACCTCGTACGCGCGGTCCGGATCCGTGTACGGCGGAATCATCATCAAAACGAGTTGACGACCATAGATGTCGTCGAGATACATCAAATCGTGGGGCTGGCCAGGGTACGGACCCCGCACTTCCAGTCCATCGACCTCGTCGATACGACGCTGCGCGCTGCTGATCGTGTTCCAGTCGAACGCAACCCGCGCGATCGGCCCCAACCTCAGCGAAAGTGCGGATATCAGATCGTGAAGCTCCGCCGTGACGTTCGTGGTCCACGGGAACCACGCGCCGTCAACCGATGCCTTGACGGCACCTTGCCCACGAAGCAGGAATCGCGGAGTCCGCGTCGGCGACGGGAAAGGTTGCCCGACATGGCGCTGCGGCGCTTCCATTGCGTAGTCGAGAGTGCTGATGTGCGCCATGACGAGGCTCCTTGACGGAGGATTCGTGGAACCGTCAGGCAGAGGTGCCCGGTCGTGGGTTCCATACCTTCAGACTACTCCGCTACGCAATCCCGACTACGCGTCGACGGAAATGATCACGCCGGTGTCGCCGTACGGGAACGGACCATTACCGATGTGACCGAGGGTGTTGAAGAATTTCGAAATAGGCACCATCACACCGTATTTCGCTTTGACTTTGCTGCGGATCTCGTCGAATTCAGCTCCACCGCTCACCAACTGAGCGGTCCCGGTGACCGGCGACGCACCGTCGGCAACCTTTCCGCGATTGTTGCATGGCACGACGGTAACCCGTGTGTTGTTCCGCAGCCGCTTGGCCTTACCCGATTTCGAGGAAGTCCAGAACCCGATACGTCCGTCAGACAGCGGCACGACCCAGGTCGGCGTGGCCACAGCGTCACCGCTCTTACGGAATGTGGTGACCGAGATCGTCTTCTCTTCGCCCAAGGACATGAAACGAGCGTATGCCTCCACAACCTCCACGACCATGCACGCGAATGAATTTTCTCTACCCCAGGAGTTTCAAAACGGACAATTATCCGGACGAAGATGAACAACAGGTGCCGAGTGGTGGAAATGTCGCGGAACGACCCCGTCTCAGGTCGATTTGTGGCCCGCCGGTGTTGGAACATGACTTCTCGTGAATGCGGAACTCATCGTTCTCCTCGTCGTCGTCGTAACCGCTCTGGGGTTCGACTTCACCAACGGTTTTCATGACACTGGCAACGCTATGGCCACGTCGATTGCAACCGGCGCCCTCAAGCCCAAGGTGGCAGTCGCTCTGTCTGCTTCCTTGAACCTGGTCGGAGCTTTCCTCTCGGTAGAGGTTGCTGCCACCGTGGCCAAGGGTGTGGTGAACCTCGGAAATGTGGGTGGCCAAGCGCTGCTCACCATCGTCTTCGCCGGCCTTGTCGGCGGCATCATCTGGAACCTGGCAACGTGGTTGCTCGGCATCCCCTCGAGTTCCTCACACGCGCTGTTCGGCGGACTGATCGGCGCCGCAATCGCGTCCCTCGGAATGAGCGGTGTCGCCTGGAGCGGGGTCCTCAGCAAGGTTGTCATCCCCGCAGTTCTCGCGCCCGTCGTGGCCGGCTTGGTTGCCGCGGCCGGCACCTGGCTCATCTACCGCATCACCTCCAACGTCGGAGAAGAAACCAAGGACAAAGGTTTCCGACTCGGCCAGATCGGTTCGGCTTCACTCGTTTCCCTTGCCCACGGCACCAACGACGCACAGAAGACCATGGGCGTCATCTTCCTCGCCCTAGTAGCCCACGGAACCATCTCCGCCGACGCGGACATGCCGTTCTGGGTCAAGCTCACCTGCGCGCTCGCGATCGCTGCCGGAACCTACCTCGGCGGTTGGCGAGTTATCCGGACACTCGGCAAGGGACTTGTCGAGATTGCCGCACCACAAGGCATGGCAGCCGAAGCATCCTCTGCTGCAATCATTCTCACTTCCAGCCACCTCGGCCTTCCGCTCTCCACCACCCATGTGGCGACGGGTTCCATCATGGGAACCGGTCTGGGACGCAAGGGCGCCGAAGTTCGTTGGGGTGTAGCCGGACGTATGGCGGTCGCCTGGTTGATCACTCTTC
Source organism: Rhodococcus sp. D-46 (assembly GCF_011290655.1). Taxonomy (NCBI): domain Bacteria; kingdom Bacillati; phylum Actinomycetota; class Actinomycetes; order Mycobacteriales; family Nocardiaceae; genus Rhodococcus; species Rhodococcus sp. D-46. The sequence goes on from NZ_JAANTF010000005.1 coordinate 237,545, forward strand.
CGTCCGCTGCAATCGTCGGCGCTCTGTGCTGGGGACTAGCCAACATCGTCGGCGGCCTGCCCGGTGTCCTGGTCGTCTTCGCCGTGCTCATCGCGTTGGCCGGCTGGATGTACCTGCGCTCCCGCAAGGAGCCCATCGATCCGAGCAACGTCAACGCCGAGTGGGACGGCGGCCTGGTGCCTGCAGAGGTCCCCGGTCCGGACGCCCGCGTCACCACCGACGTCAAAGCCTGAAAGAGGGAATCGACATGGATATCTTGAAAAACACCGTCGACTCGCTCTGGCAGGTCGTACTGGTCGGCCTCCTGCTGGGCGCCGGACTACCGGCGATCTTCGCAATCGGCCTGAAGTCGCTCGACGCCGGACAACGTGGCAGTGGCGGCGGGAGCACTGCCGTCGCGGCTCGCAGTCCGTTGGCCGTGGCAGGCGCAGTGGTGTGCTTCGCGGTCGTGCTCATCGCGATCGTCACCGGAATCCTCTTCATCATGCAGGGCTTCCTCAGCCACACATTCGGCATCGAGATCTTCTGATCCCGTGCGCCCTCACGAGCGGAAAGACATCACCGTGACTGCACCGACTCCATCCCTTCCTCAATCCATTCTTGACTGGCTTCGCGCCGGCTACCCCGAAGGCATACCGCCCAAGGACCGCATTCCGCTGGTCGCATTGCTACGACGCAAACTCTCGGACGCGCAAATTCGAGACATTGCCATCGGCGCTGCACTCGCAGAACTGAGCGACGTCAACAGCGACCAGGTGATCTCGAGCGACGAGATCAGCGCTCAGATCGCCGATCTGACGAGCCAGACTCCCTCGGACGAGGACATCGCGCGCGTTGCCTCCGTCCTTGCTGCCGCCGGGTGGCCCCTCGCTGATCTCGACAACCACTGAAGCTCGATTCGTTGAGTCTTCCACCACTTCTGGCTTCGATACTCGGCTGGCTGCGTGCCGGGTATCCGAACGGTGTGCCGGAGCAGGACTACGTCCCTTTGATGGCCCTGCTCCGGCGACAACTGTCCGACGACGAGATCGCCGTTCTTGCTGACGATCTCGTCGCCGGCTTTCCGCTTCCGGTCGATCCGATCGTCTTTCCCGGTTCGGTCGATCCGATCGACATCGGCGTCCTCATCACCAAGGTCACCGACGATATTCCGCACGAATCGGACGTCGCTCGGGTACGTGAACACCTGATTCGTGGAGGTTGGCAAATCGTGGCACAACCTCCGGTCGACGACGCCTGACGGCATTACGGTAAATCGGACCAGTTTGATAACGAACCGGTAACGGTGCCGTCGAGGTCAATACAGACCACTTAGTGTCATAAGGAATTCCGCGCCTCGGGGGGCTCGGTCGGATTTCGGTGTGCAAGCACCTTTGGGGCGGGAGTGATACATGCACGAGGCTCACACAGATTTGGCGAAGAACCCAGATATTTCGAACCCGGATCTTTCGAGAAACCGTATTTCGAAACGAATCAAGCGTCGGATCCTGGGCCTCGCCGCGACAGCACTCGCACTCCCCCTGACCGCAGGCCTGATCAGCGGATCGGTAGCGACCGCAGCGCCCGCGCGTACCGCCCCGGCCGGTGGCTACGAGGAAGTGTTCGTCGACTCGTCGATGGGACCGATCAAGGTTCAGATCCAGTGGGCTTCGCGCGGCGGCAACGCGGCGCTCTATCTTCTCGATGGCCTACGAGCACGCGACGACCGAAACGCATGGAGTTTCGAGACCAACGCTCTCGAGCAGTATCGCGGCGACAACGTCACCCTGGTCATGCCGGTCGGCGGGCAGTCCAGCTTTTACTCCGACTGGTATGCGAACAGCAATTTGAATCGCCAGCCGGTCACGTACAAATGGGAAACCTTCCTCACCCAGGAACTTCCCGCCTATCTGGAATCGCGCGGCGTCTCCCGAACCAACAACGGCGTGCTCGGACTGTCCATGGGTGGCAGCGCGGCACTGACGCTAGCCGCCTACCACCGCGATCAGTTCAAGTTCGCCGGTTCGCTCTCGGGATACCTCAACATCTCAGCTCCAGGCATGCGTGAGGCGATCCGGGTGGCCATGGTCAGCGCCGGGTCCTTCAATGTCGATGCAATGTGGGGACCGCCGTGGAACCCCGCTTGGCTCCGCAACGATCCCTTCGTGTTTGCACCCGAACTGGCTGGGCTCTCGCTGTACATCTCCGCCGCGAGCGGCCTACCCGGCCAGTTCGATCAACCGCGTCGACCCGTCGACTTCGTGAATACCGGTAGCGCCATCGGCCTCGAAGCCCTGGCCCTGATGAACTCACGGGCATTCCAGCTGCGCATGAACTCCCTGGGAATTCCGGCGACGTACAGCTTCCCGGCCAACGGCACTCATTCGTGGCCGTACTGGGGTGCAGAACTGTGGAAGGCCCGAGGCCAGATCCTCGACACCCTGAACGCTTGGTGAACTGACAACGACTCGATCACCGACAACCGCAGGCCCCGACCGATATTCGTTCGGGGCCTGCGTCGTTCGAATTCAGAGCGCGGCAAAGAGATCCACAGTATTGCCGTCGGGATCGAGAAGAACGGCGTAACGCTGCCCCCATACGGCGTCGAAGGGCGCCTTGTGCCCTGGGAAGTCGGCTGTCATGCGCTGATACGCCTCGTCTACTGCGGCGGGAGTCCCGAAATCGAAGGCCAAAGCGACGGGGTGTCGACCTTCCCCGACAGCGAAGTCCGGATCGAAGCTCGCGATGGTGGACAGCGCGTCCCAGGCCAGCCGAAGCCCACCGTCGAAAGTGAACTCCACATGCGGAGCGTCAGCGGGTGTTTCCGGAATGTCGAGCCCGAGGGTTCGGTAGAACGCGAGGGAACGCGCGAGATCGTTGGTGACGATTCCGACGAGATCGAGTCTCGGAGAGACGGACACGGTATTTCTCCTGTTTCGGGTCGAGAAGTGATCGGCGAGTGTGTGACGATGATCTGATGACCGGCACTGACACCCTCGCTCTCGACGGTAGTCGGACGGTAGCGTCGAGTCTTGAACAAAACGGCCACACCTATGTCGAGACTCGGATCACCGGTTCGGCCGGCCTCTTCAGTTGCACGTGGAAAAGCACCAGCGAAGCCCATACGCCCACGGAAGCAAAGCGGATTCTTCCCGATCTCTGCGCCGACTTCATCGTCGACAGCACCGGAAAGTCGTGGCTCGTCGGACCTGCCACCGGTGCCGATCTGGTTTCGGTCGCCGCCGGTACAACCATGTGGGGCATCCGGATCAATCCACCGGCTCTGCGGAGCCTGCTCGGCACAGCTGCCGACGCGGTGCAGGATTCGAAGATCGCCTTCGACGACATCCTCACTTCCAGACAAGCGCGGGTACTTGCCGACGCCCTGAGCCACGAGGCAGTCGACGCTCACCTACTGGGCCAGTTGTGGCGCGGACTGGAACCCGACCACGGAATCGAGCGTGGTTACTCCGCGCTCATCTCCTCCCCTTCCACGCCGATACGAGAGATTGCTGCAGACCTCGGTGTTTCCGAACGTCATTTCAGACGATCGATCACATCGGCGGTCGGGCTGTCCCCCAAACTGATTCAGAAGGTGCAACGAATGCAGGACGTGTTGACTCTCAGCCGCGGCGCAAATCTCACGCTGTCGTCGCTGGCCGGTCGCGCCGGCTACGCCGACCAAGCCCACCTCGCACGCGATACGCGTGCACTGGCAGGCCTGACACCGACTCAGCTACTGCGCGAGCACCGGTAACGATGAGTGAAGAACTGTTCGCCGCCCTCGATCACCTGGCTGCCACGTCAGCTGTCGTGATCGATCGCCCCCGAGGGTCGACACACCCGCGGTACCCCGATGCGATCTATCCGCTCGACTACGGCTATCTCGACGGCACGGTCAGCGCGGACGGCGACGGGATCGATCTGTTCCGAGGCTCGGCCGTCGGCAACGGTGTTGTCGCCGTGGCCGTTGTTGCCGACATCGTCAAGAAGGACGTGGAAGTCAAGATCCTTCTCGAATGTACTGCGTCTGAAATCGACACTGCCACAGCATTTCTCCGCGACGTTCTAGGTCTCGGTGCCACTGTCTTGCGGCGCGCCGTCAGCTGAGTTCGTCGAATCGCGGAACAAGATGCTCCGCAACCCACTTCGCTTCCTCGATCAGAGGCCAACCTGCCAGGATCAGTGCAGTCAAACCGGTTCGGCTGCGAAGCGTGCGTACCGAGTCCGTGATCGAATCCGGATCGCCGACGTAGTACACGGCCGATGACCCGGTGCCGAAGATGTCGAGGGGTGACCACGCCGTGATACCCGCGTACAGCCCGTCACCGACGTACAACTCCTCCGGTTCCGGAAGTCGGCCGGAGGCAATCTTGTCCGCCCAACCCTGCCGCTGAGCGTCGCGGGCGGTGAAGGTCTTGAGGTCTTGCTTCCCCTGAGTACGACGACGCACTGCGTTGTCCAAGACATGAGCGATCTGCTCGACGCCCGTCTTCTCGAACAACGAACGGAACCGGTCGTGCGCCTGCGCCTTGGTGGGGCGAACGATCACACCGGTGAGCGCACCGAAGTCGGTGAACTCGCGCCCGGCTGCCTCCGCCGCCGCCCGTGCGGCAGAGAATTTGTCTTCGATGAACGAAGTCTCGCGCAACATCGCCAAGTAGGTGTCGAGCACCTTGCCTGAATTCGCCAGGCCTGCAGGCGAATCACCGGTACCCCACAGCGGAACCTGATGCCCAGCGGGCGCATCGATACGCAGTGGCGTGTTGGGAAAGTTCGACTCCGTGCCTTCGGCGTAGATGCGGCGGAAGTCCGCCCAGTACTGCTCCCCCAACTCGTAACGCTCGTCGTGGGGCACGTTCATGTCGTACTTGGTCAGGATGTTCTCGCGTCCGTTGACCGAGTTGATCAACAGTCGGCCGCCGCTGAAGGCGTCGAAAGTCAATGCCTTCTCCGCCAGCAGTCGCGCCGGCGTCATGTTCGCGTAGACGGCGACGAGGAACTTCATACGCGTGGTGTGCGCTGCCGCCCACGTCGCCGAGATGAACGGATCGTTCGGCCAGGTGGCAACAAGCGCACCTTCGAATCCGCCGTCGTCGATGGTCTTCGCGAGCTCGATCTGCCTGGCCCCGTCCACGGGGAACAGCCCACCGGGGCTCCACGGGTAGTCCCCGTCTGCTTGGGTGAGATACCAGAATGTCTTGATGCCCATCAGTTCTGCACTCCAGCCGGCAGGTCGAACGATTCGATTCGGGCACGCGAACGGATGGTGTCCGCATTCACGCTGTAGAGCGCGTCGAGGTATGCGACCGCGAAAGAACCGGGGCCCGAGGCATTTTCCTCGGCGATCTCCGATGCCACGGCAACATGCGTGTGCGCGGCAACCAATCCGTCCAGCGCGGTCGACGTGACGGCGAGGTAGGCGGCGACAACACCGCCCAGAGAGCAACCGGTACTGGTCACGCGCGGCAACAGCGCGCTGCCACCGGAGACTCGGATGCCCTGGGTGTCACCGCCCGCATCGCGGCCGACGATGTAGTCGACCGGTCCGGATGCCGACACGGCATCCGCATGCTTCAAGAGTGACAGAGCGGCGGGCACCGCGTCGGCGGAATCGGAGGCACTGTCGACGCCGCGGGTGTCACCGCCGAGTCCGGCCAGAGCGATGATCTCCGATGCGTTCCCGCGGATGGCGCTGGGGTGAAAGCGCAGCAGATCCACAGCGATACCGCTCCGCCAGGGTAGTCCGCCGACACCGACGGGATCCAAAACCCATGGCGTACCGGCAGTTCGGGCCGCTTCTGCTGCTATCAGGAAAGCTTCGGCTGTCCCGTCGTCCGGCGTTCCGAGGTTGACGAGCACTCCCCCGGCGATGGCAGCGAACCCACCGGCTTCGTGGACGTTGTCGATGTGAGCGTTGCTTGCGCCGGCGGCGAGCAGAACATTGGTCAAGAAGTTCGCAGAAACGATGTTGGTCAGCGACTGGACGAGCGGTACCTGATCGCGGAGTGCGTCGATCGCCGACGCGACGGTTTCGACAGAGACAGTGTCAGACATGAGAATTCCTTCAGGACGGGAGGTAATTGAGGACTGCGGCGATTCAGGACCGCGGACATCGAACATCCGCAAGCGCGCCGCCGGGCTCACCGCCGACAACCATCGGCAAAACCGGATCTGCAGTCCATTCCTCCAACGAGCCGTCGTAGACCTTGACGTCCTCATAACCGCCGCGGATCAGCGCAAGTGCTGTCAGGCACGCCGAAACTCCACCGCCGCAATAGATCACGACAGGGTCGGCGGCGGTTGGTAGAACGTCAGCAGATTTCGACAACACTTCCTCGACTGGAAGCATCCTGGAGTCGGTGTCGAGGAGACTCTTCGCGGACAGATTCACGCTTGACGGAATGTGTCCGCGTCGCGAGTATCTCGTCTTCTCCGTTCCCTCGTACTGCTCAGGCGCGAGAGCGCACACCAGCGTTCCGGCTTCTTCTCCTGAGGACAGTGAGGCAACGCGAGGTAGATCGACCCACAGGCCAAGGTCCGTCACACTCCAACGCTTCGACGCCGACGTGTGGGTGACGTCGTCGCCGCTCGCGAGGGCGAAGCCGCATCGAGTCCATTCGGCGAGGCCACCGTCGAGGACCCTTGCTTCGATGCCGGCGTTGCGAAACACCCACCAGAGCCGTGATGCCCAGGTGGTCGAACCCTGGTCGTAGATCACGATTGTCGCACCCGGTTCGATACCACTGGATTGGAGATCGGACATCAACTGCTCCGTTGACGGGCGTGTGAAATGCAGCGCCGCTTCCCTTTCGGAAAAGACGTCCATGAGGTCGACGTGTCGGGAACCCGGGATGTGCGAGGAAACCCAGCCGTCGTACCCGGACTCCGGGCGATAGTCGCCGTCGAATCGCGCGGGAGGAAAATGAACCGTCGCGTCGAGCACAGCGACGCCTCCCTCGCGCAGCATCGCGTCGAGTTCAGCAGCACTCACCAGCGGCGACGCGGTCTCTCCAGCCACTTCAGACCCTCTCCCTCGGAAACGAACAAGCACGAACCTAAATGAGTACTAGCGTATACGCAAGTACTCACTCGTCGCCGATGGCATAATCGAACGCGCTCTACTTGCATGCACAGGAATGAGGACACATGGATCTCGACGCCGATACGAGCACCACCGATCTGCTGGTGCCGGAGGCTGCGCTCGGCCGGTCCGATCAGACCTCGCGGCAGTACCTGCGCCTGCGAGCCGACATCCTGGCCGGCAAGTTCCCCCAGGGCGCTCCGCTGCACGAGACTCAATTGTGCGAATCGTACGGCGCATCGCGTACCCCGATCCGCGAGGCACTCAACTGGCTCGCGCACGACGGTCTACTCGAACGAGCCGCCCGCGGTTTTCGTGTCCGCTCCGGCACTCCCGAAGACGTCATCGAAATCTACGCAGCGCGGGTTGCCCTCGAATCGGAAGCCGCCGGCGCCGCCGCACTCCGCCACAGCGATCTCGACCTTGCCCGCCTGGACGGATTGCACGAGTTCTGCTGCACTGCAACAGAAGGCACCGAGGTTCGTGCCGGAAACTTCAAGTTTCACGAGGCCCTCTGGCAGGCCGCCCACAATTCCACGATCACCTCATTGCTGATCCGCCTCACCACCCAACTGCGAATCTACGACAGCGGCCCGCCGTCGAACTACGGCGAACCTGACCTGCTCAATTCGGAGCATCAAGAGATCCTGAACGCCATCCGCGCCCGGGACGAATCGTCCGCACGTGGTCACATGCGCAACCATCTCGAGCGCAGCCGCGACCAACGAATAAGGATGTTCGCCAGCCGCTGACTTCAGACAGCCCAGATTTCTGCACGCCGACGCCTGCGCCGCCGTCGCTCAGACGGGGAGCGTGCCGGTCTCGAGGTCGTACACGCTCTCGGCCGGGCTCGACATCACTCGATCCGCCATCTCCTGCTTGAGCTCTGTCAGCCGTGACTCGTCTTCGGCCGTCCGGTCGGACTTACGGGACAGAGTGATGAACTCGTCGACGACGAACCCCTCCCGAACAGTCAGCGTGACGCTCGCGCCGCGATAGGTGATCCGAAATACGTACAGCGCGAGCGTGTTTCCACGTTCACGCCTGGCCAAGGAACTGTCAACGGTGTACCGCCCTTCGGTCACCGCGCGCGTGACCAACTCGAACGAATCGCGCACTCCTGGTCCGCCGTGTGCGGTGGTGACGACCAGCTCGCGACGCTCGACGGAGCCTTCCCCGCCGAGCACACCGAGAGCGCGCTCGAGAACCTTGTAGGCATGCGCCACGCCGCCCGGGGCCTGCGGACCGTGATAGCGGAGGGCGTCCTCGTACGTGAAGTCGAGCGTCGTCCCGTGATCGGTCACGGTGAGCGTGGTGGTCATGATGGGCGTCCTTGCCGATCAGTGCTGGCGGTCGATCGGATTGATCCGCGAGACGATGAGCGGATCGATCGGGGTGAAAGGAAAGTGCGGCAGATCCCGTTCCGGAACACCGAACGAGGCCGAGAGAACGCCGCGTGAGAACGCGGAAGCCGTTGCACGGTAGCCTATGTCGCCCGGCGTCGGCTGGTCGAAGAAGATGAGGAAGTTGATGTCCTCGTCACCTAGAACCTCGATGTGATGGGGATAGGCACGCGGAACGAAATACACCTGACCAGGCTCCAGTAGGTAGGTGTCGAGCGAACCGTCCGGATCGAGGACCGTCATCCGCCCGTGACCACGATGCACGTATCCCATTTCGGCAGTGACGGGATGCCAGTGTGGCTCACGCATCCCACTCTCGCGAATAGTCAACGAGTACATCGAAAGATCCTCCAGCGCCGCCCAATACTGCTTGCGCGCCACTTTCGCCTGTCCGTACGGATATGCGAGAGGCGCGATCTGGCCTTCGAGATCGAAGAGATGCGCGTTGGGAAGGCCGGCGGTATCGGGAACGACGGCGGCGCCGTCCCGCCGAACTATCTGGGACGCATCGGCTCTACCGAAGACGTCGAAGGCCGATGCGGCGAGATCGTACGTATTGCCGAGCACCGCGTTCGACATTGCGCTGACGCTACTCTGCAACGAAAAGTGCTGCGGCAGAGAAGTACGCAGGGCGGCGATGATCTCCGCCTCCTCCTCTCCGACATTCTCGATGTGATAAATCGCGCCGGATTCGACGTGATACATCTGCCCCGCTCGCACCACGAAACTGGCGAACTCGTCAGCATTGCCCAACATCGAGACGAGCACGGTTCCGCTGGTGACGTAGGCGATCTGGTTCGCGTTGACGTTCCATTGTGGTTCACGGATCGCGCCGGGACCGAGAACAATTCGTTTGATCGACAGACCGGACAGGATCGGCAACGAACTCGTGTCGAGCTGCGAGATCGACCCGAGTTCGTTCTCGAAGACACTGGGGCCATTGCGTAGTGAGGCAACGTGTGTAGACATGGCAATTTTATCCTTCCCACTCTGGTCCTTTCGACTCCGCTCCCTTCCGCCTCGCTGACGTCAGTCCTCGATGAACGCGAGAATGTCCTGGTCCAGTGTCTTCTGATATGAGCCGTAGATGCCGTGAGGTGCGCCCGGATACACCTTCAGCGTGCCCTTCTTCACCAGCTTGATCGCCTTCTCGGCCGCTGCGCCGATCGGCACGATCTGATCGTCGTCGCCCTGAGCGATGAGGAACGGAACGTCGATGGCTTCGAGATCGGAGGTCTGGTCCGTCTCCGAGAATGCCTTGACGCAGTCGTAGGCCGCGGCGAGGTTGACCAACATACCTTGCCGCCAGAAGTCGTCCTTCGCCCCTTGCGAGACGTCGGCACCTTCGCGGTTCGCGCCGTAAAAGCTCTCGCTGAGATCCTTGTAGAACTGCGATCGGTCTCGCAGAACTCCCTCACGGATGCCGTCGAAGACCTCGATCGGTGTGCCTTCGGGGTTGCCGTCCGACTTGACCATGATCGGCGGTACGGCGCCGGCGGTGATCACCTTCGCCACGCGCCCTTTGCCGTGCTGCGCCGCGTACCGGACCACTTCCCCGCCGCCGGTCGAATGGCCAACCAGGACCAGGTCTTTCAGGTCGAGTGTGTCGATCAGCTCAGCCAGGTCCTTGGCATATGTATCCATGTCGTTGCCGGTGTACGTCTTCGACGAGCGACCGTGTCCTCGACGATCGTGCGCGATGGTCCGGTATCCGGCGTCGGCGAACAACTTCATCTCGACCTGCCACGCGTCAGAACTCAGCGGCCACCCGTGGCTGAGGACGATCGGCCGGCCGACGCCGTGCTCGGTGTAGTAGATCTCGGTTCCGTCGGAGGTGGTGATGTAGGGCATGCTCTGCTCTTCTCTGTCGAGTCGTGGACTGAGATCCGGACACGGTGCCCGGTTTCCTCACTCTGCGAGTGCCCACTACGGGGGCAGTCGACTCATCGATCGACAGAAATGTGCGTGGGGGCAGAAGACTCCGGCCCGACACCACGAAGCGTGGTGCCGGGCCGGAGCCTTCAGTCAAAGGGAAACGATCAGTAATCGTCCTCCGTGTAGACGATCATCCCGCGCAGATTCTTTCCTTCGAGCATGTCGGCGTACCCCTCGTTGATCTCCTCGAGCTTGTAAGTCTTGGTCACCAACTCGTCGAGTTTGAGTGCGCCGCTTCGGTAGTGATCGAGCAACTTGGGAATCTGGGACCGTGGCCCTACCCCGCCGAAGATGGCTCCCTGCAAACGCTTCTGCAGAAGGGTCAGCTCGAAGAGGCTGAGCGTCACCTGCGAATCCGCGTAATGCCCCATTCCGACGACCACGACCTGTCCACCCTTGCCCGTCGCGCTGAGCGCGGGCTGAATGATGTCGCCGTGAATCTCGCCCACGGTGATCACGGTGACGTCGGCCATCTTGCCCCAGGTGATCTCGCCGATCACCGGTAGCGCTTCCTCGAGGGAGGCAAAAGTGTGTGTGGCGCCGAATTCCTTTGCCTTGTCGCGCTTGAACTCGACGGGATCGATCGCGATCACAAATCGTGCTCCGGCGGACGCCGCACCCTGCACCGAGTTGATTCCGACGCCGCCGACGCCGACGACCACCACCGTGTCGCCGACCTTGGCTCCACCGATCGCGGTGGCCGATCCCCAACCGGTGGCAACACCGCAGCCGAGCAAGGCCGCCTTGTCGAGCGGGATGTCCTTCTCGATCTTGATCACCGACGCCTCGTTGACGGTCACGTACGGCGAAAATGTTCCGAGCAGGCACATCTGGATGACCGGCTCGTCGTCGAGGGTGACGCGGTACGTCTTGTCGGAGATCGCCTGCCCGGTCAACAGGCCGGCTCCTTCGTCGCAGATGTTCTGCAGACCCTTCGCACAGGACGGACAACGTCCGCACGCCGGGATGAAGGCGAGAACCACGTGGTCGCCTTCTTCGACGCTCGCGACACCCGGTCCGACCTTCGTCACCACTCCGGCTCCTTCGTGCCCGCCCAGGGCCGGGTAGAAGGGCAGCGGGCTGGCGCCCGTACGCAAATGTTCGTCCGAATGGCACAGCCCCGATGCGGCGAGTCGGACCTGCACCTCACCCGAGACCGGGTCCCCCAGCTCGACCTCTTCGATCTCCCACGCCTGACCTGGCGCCTTGACTACCGCTGCCTTGACCTTCACCTGCACTCCTCGAAATTCTTCGTGATGCACGGACGACGAAAGAACGCGCCGGCATTTGTGTCGCCGATCACACTCCATGTACGAGTGTGCCTGAAGTAGCCCGAGAATACCGTCGGTCCGTGTGCCTTTTTGGTAGCCGCCTCTACCAGAAAGGCGCACGGCTAACATGGACACAGTGGCCAAGGGAACTCGCAAGACCAGAACTCGCAGCAGTACTCCCGAGCGAGGCGAGTCCGGTCCCGTCGCCGGCACTTTCCCCATCGATACCGGGACGTGCGAGCTTGTCCGCGATCAGTACTCCGATGACAGTTGGATCATCCAGATCAACGGAGTGCCCAGTTCCCACGTGAACGTCGCGGATCCCACGGTGCTCGATTTCGAGTACATGCGGTGGATCGCGCATCTGGTCGATTCCGAACGTGACAAGGCCGAGCGCCTGCGGGTGCTTCATCTCGGCGGTGGCGCCTGCTCCATGGCCAGATACTTCGCCGCCACCTACCCTGACGCGCGTCAAGTGGTGGTCGAAATCGACGGTGCTCTGGCGGAACTCGTACGCGATTGGTTCGACCTCCCGCGCGCGCCTCTTCTGCGCATCCGCGTCGGAGAAGCCCGCGCCGTCACCGAAACTCTCACCGAGTCCACCCGGGACATCGTGATTCGAGATGTCTTCGCCGGCAGCACAACTCCGACACCACTGACGACGGCGCAATTCACCACCCACGTACGACGCGTGCTCGCACCGGGCGGCATCTACATCGTCAACTGCGGCGACACCCCGGATCTCCAGGGCGCGCGCAGCGAGGCCGCAACCATCGGCGCACAGTTCGAACACATGGCGATCATCGCCGATCCCGCGATGCTCAAGGGCCGCCGCTACGGCAACATGATCATCGCGGGCAGCGACGTACCGATCGGCGGGCAACCCGCGCTCGCGCGCGAGCTACTCGGCGGCGGAGTTCCCGCCCACGTGTGGCAGAACGCCGAAGTCCGCAGGTTTGCCGCGAACGCGGCGATTCGGCAGGACTGACCGAGAGCGCTACTCGCCGCCGAAGACCCTCTCCACCACAGCTTTTGCCCGACGCGTGATGCGCAGGTAGTTGTCGAGGAACTCCCCTGCGTCGTCGCCGTATCCAGCGACCTGCGCCACCGCCGCGAGAACACGGCCCGGGCCGGGAAGCTGATCGGTCGGCTTGCCTCGCACCAGAACGAGGCAGTTGCGTGCCTTCGTCGCGGTGATCCAGGCGTCACGCAGCAGTTCGACGTCACCTTCGCTGAGCAGTTCCGCGGCGCCGATGGCGTCGAGAGTCTCCAGTGTCGACGTGTTGTGCAGCGACTCGATCTTGTCGGCGTGGCGCAGCTGCAGCAATTGCACAGTCCACTCGATGTCGGCCAAGCCACCGCGACCCAGTTTGGTGTGCGTCGCCGGATCGGCTCCGCGAGGAAGCCTTTCGGAATCGACGCGCGCCTTGATGCGCCGGATCTCGCGCACCGCCGCGTCACTGACGCCGCCTTCGGGGTAGCGGGTCTTGTCGATCATGTGCAGGAACCGCAGTCCCAGTTCAGGATCACCGGCAACCGGGTGCGCACGAAGCAGCGCTTGAATCTCCCACGCCTGAGCCCACTTCGCGTAGTACGCGTCGTACGACTCGAGCGTGCGAACCATCGGTCCGTTGCGGCCTTCCGGACGCAATCCGGTGTCGACTTCGAGCGGAGGATCCGTGCTCGGTGCCCCGAGAAGCTTGCGCACCTTGTCGGCAATGCTGTTGGCCCACTTGACCGCAACGGTCTCGTCGACGCCCTCGCGGGGTTCGCACACGAACAGCACGTCCGCATCGGATCCATAGCCGAGTTCGCCACCGCCGAGTCGGCCCATGCCGATGACGGAGAAACTGGCCGGCGCCTCGGTCCCGAGTTCGGTGACGCTGGCCTTGATCACCGCGGAGAGCGATGCATTGAGCACCGCGGCCCACACCGAGGACAGCGCCTTGCAGACGGCAGGAACATCGAGCATGCCGAGGATGTCGGCCGACGCGATTCGCGCAAGTTCGTGTCGCCGCAACGAGCGGGCCGCAGCAACAGCACGATTGGGATCACTGTGTCGGCCGGAGGCGGTGAGGATTCCGCGAGCGACGTCCTCGGGCTTCGGCTCGACAAGGCGCGGTCCACTCGGCGAATCCGCGAACAAGCGAATCACGTCGGGAGCCTTGATGAGCAGGTCGGGTAGGTACGCCGACGAGCCCAGCACGGTCATCAGACGCTCGGCCACCGCAGCCTCGTCGCGGAGCAGGCGCAGGAACCACGTCTGGTCGACGAGCGCGTCCGAGAGCCTGCGGTAAGCGAGCAGACCTGCATCGGGATCCGGTGTGTCCGCGAGTGATTCGAGCAGAGTCGGCAACAGGAGCGCTTGAATGCGACCCTTGCGTGAAGCGCCACTCGTCAGTGCAGTCAGATGCCCGAGAGCATGCTCGGGTGCCGTGTAACCGAGAGCGGCCAACTGGCGAACCGCGGCTTCTGGCCCCAGGACCAGTGCTTCCTTGTCCATCCGCGCCACCGATTCGAGAAGCGGGCGGTAGAACAACTTGGCGTGCAGGCGGCGAATCCGATGCGAATTCCGCTTGATCTCGGCGCGCAGGACTCCCAGGGAATCCAGACGACCGTCGGGTCGCATGTGCGCGGCGCGGGCCAGCCAACGCAGCGCTTCCTCGTCGTCCGGCGGCGGCAGGGTGTGTGTGCGCTTGAGCTTCTGCAACTGCAGACGGTGCTCGAGCAGACGCAGGAATTCGTACGACGCGGTCAGGTTGGCGGCGTCGTCGCGGCCGACGTATCCACCCGCCGCCAATGCAGTCAGTGCGTCGACGGTGCTCTGGACATGCAACGAACTGTCGGCGCGCCCGTGCACCAATTGCAGGAGTTGGACGGCGAATTCGACGTCGCGCAAACTTCCGCGGCCGAGTTTGAGTTCACGCTCACGCAGTTCGGGGGGAACCATTTCCTCGACGCGTCGACGCATGGCCTGGACTTCGGGGACGAAGTCCTCGCGCTCGGAGGCGATCCACACCATCGGGCTCATCGCCTCGGAGTACTGGCGACCGAGCTCCATGTCGCCGGTCATCGGACGAGCCTTGAGCAGTGCCTGGAACTCCCAGGTCTTGGCCCAGCGCTTGTAGTACGTGATGTGGGATTCGAGGGAGCGAACCAATTCTCCGCGCTTGCCTTCGGGCCGCAGCGCAGCATCGACCTCGAAGAATGCGGAGGTACCGATACGCATCATCTCACCGGCAACGCGACTGGCCGTCGCATCGGCCGGTTCGGCGACGAACACGACGTCGACGTCGGAGACGTAGTTCAGCTCGCGCGCACCACATTTGCCCATGGCGATCACGGCGAGCCGGATCGGACAGCTGCCCTCGGGACACACCGTTGCGATGGCCACCGCAAGTGCAGCGGTCAGCGCGGCGTCGGCCAGATCGGAAAGCTGGTGCCCCACAGTCTGATACGGAACTACGGGTTCGTTCTCGACGGTCGCCGCAAGATCAGCCGCAGCCAGCAGCATCAACTGGTCCTTGTAGCTCTTACGCAGAGCAACAACAGCTTCCGGCCCGGTCACCGTGGCGCGGTAGGTCAATGAACCTTCGGTGGCACCCTCGTCGACAGTTGCACCCACGACCTCCAGCAAGGCTGCAGTCGCCTCGCCCTTGGTCGGCAGAGCGGTGCCGTCGAGCAGTTTCCAGCCGATCGGATCCGCGGCCAGGTGGTCGCCGAAAGCCGACGACGCACCCACCAGTGCGAACAAACGGCCGCGCAGGCTCTTGTCCTTGCGCAATGCCTGATCGAGTTCGCGCCACCCGTCGCCGAGCCCGTCCTTGATCCGCACAAGGGTGCGCAGAGCGAGGTCGGCGTTCGCGGCACGCGAAAGCGACCACAAGAGTTCGATGCTCTCGGCGTCGACCCAACCGAGCTGACGCAACTCGTCGGCAGCGGTGGGCTCGACCAGCCCGAGTCGACCCGGTCCTGGAACTGCTGATCTCGCAGCGGGCGGTTTCACCGTCACAGACCGAGGTAGGTCTTGAGCTCGAACGGCGTCACGTGGCTGCGGTATTCCTCCCACTCACGACGCTTGTTGCGCAGGAAGAAATCGAAGACGTGCTCGCCGAGTGCTTCGGCCACCAGCTCCGACTTCTCCATCTCGCGCAGAGCGCTGTCCAAGTTGCTCGGCAGTTCCTTGTAACCCATGGCGCGGCGCTCGGCGGAGGTCAACGACCACACGTCGTCTTCTGCCTCGGGCGGCAAGGTGTAGCCCTTCTCGATGCCGCGAAGACCGGCAGCAAGCAGGACCGCGAAAGTCAGGTACGGGTTGCAGGCCGAGTCTGGGCTGCGGATCTCGACACGGCGCGAGGACGCCTTGTTGGGCGTGTACATCGGGACGCGGATGAGAGCCGATCGGTTGGACGGGCCCCACGACGCGGCAGTGGGTGCCTCTCCCCCGTGGACGAGTCGCTTGTACGAGTTGACCCACTGGTTCGTGACCGCACTGATCTCGTTGGCGTGCTCGAGGATGCCGGCGATGAATGCCTTGCCGGTCTCGGAGAGCTGCATCGGATCGTCAGGATTGTGGAAGGCGTTGGTATCGCCTTCGAACAAGCTCATGTGGGTGTGCATCGCGGAGCCGGCCTGATCGCTGAACGGCTTGGGCATGAAGCTCGCCCGAACGCCTTCACCGATCGCGACCTCCTTCACGACGTACCGGAACGTCATGACGTTGTCGGCCATCGAGAGTGCGTCGGCGTAGCGCAGATCGATCTCCTGCTGACCCGGCGCGGCCTCGTGGTGGCTGAACTCGACCGAGATACCCATCGACTCGAGTGCGTCGATGGCATGGCGGCGGAAGTTCGGAGCCGAATCGTGGACGGCCTGGTCGAAGTATCCACCCGAGTCGGCCGGGATCGGCGGAGTGCCGTCGATCGGACCGTTCTCCAGCAGGAAGAACTCGATTTCCGGGTGAACGTAGCAGCTGAAGCCCAAATCGCTGGCCTTGCTCAACTGGCGACGCAGGACGTGGCGCGGATCTGCCCACGACGGCGAACCGTCGGGCATCGTGATGTCACAGAACATGCGCGCGGAATGCTGCGCACCGTCCTTGTGGGCCCACGGCAGGATCTGGAATGTCGAAGCGTCGGGCCGAGCGACGGTGTCGGCTTCGGAGACTCGAGAGAATCCCTCGATGGCGGAACCGTCGAATCCGATTCCCTCCTCGAAGGCGCCTTCGAGTTCGGCGGGGGCGATCGCCACCGATTTGAGGTACCCGAGAACATCGGTGAACCACAAGCGGACAAACCGAATGTCGCGCTCTTCCAGGGTACGAAGCACGAATTCTTTTTGGCGATCCATGCACGCGAGACTAAGCAAGCCACGTTAAATCTGTGTTACATCAGTGGTCCCGGTTAACAGAGTGATTGGTCACCATCGAATAGGCGCAGCGTACGGCGTCGCGCCGGCTAACATGTCAGACCCTCTTCCGGAGCCTTCAAGTAAACGAAGTAGTCGACGACGGCATCGTCGACGCAGGAGTTTCCGTCCAGAACCACCGTGTGTTGGGTTCCGTCGAACGTGATCAGAGCAGCGCCCAACTGCTTCGCGAGATCCACTCCGGCCTGATACGGGGTCGCCGGATCCTGCGTCGTGGACACGACGACCAGCTGCGGCAGACCGGCGTCAGCGAGTGCCTGGGGGTCGAGCGCGTGAGGGCTGCCGGTAGCCGGAACGGGCCAGAACGCGCACAGGTCCAGCGGCGCTTGACCCGTCCCGCGGCCGTCGTCGAGGAACGGCGCCGCCTCGCGGTACCGAGTGTCGGATTCGCCGGCCTCGGCGCGGTCGGTGGTTGCCGGATCGTCCACGCAGCGAATGGCGTTGAACGCGTCGTTGATGTTGGAGTAGCTGCCGTCATCCTCACGGCCTTCGTACGTGTCGGCGAGATTGAGCAGCGAGTCGCCGCGTCCGTCGGCCAGACTCGACAGACCCCCACGCAGCGGCGTCCACAACTGTGGCGAGTACAGAGCTTGCTGCACGCCCGTGATCGCGTCGGAATAACTCAGCCCGCGCGGATCGGTGGTCTGTGCCGGCTTCTCGATCAACGGATCGACGAGTGCCTGAAAGCGTGCCTGCGCCTGCGCCGGATCATCACCCAGCGGGCAATCCGTTCGCGAGACACAGTCGGCGACAAAGGCGTCGAACGCGCCTTGGAAGCCCTGCCCCTGCAAGACCACTTCGTCGACCGGATCCTGCTCGGGGTCGAGCGCGCCGTCGAGGACCATCGCTCGGACGTTCTGCGGAAAGGTTTCCGCGTACGTGGATCCGAGCCGGGTCCCGTACGAGAACCCGAGGTAGTTCATCTTCGGATCGCCGAGAACGCCCCGAATGACGTCCATATCTCGCACCACCTCGTAGGTACCGACATGAGCGAGGAACTCCGTACCGGTCCGCTCAGCGCACTTGGCGGCGTAGTCCTTGCTGTCCGCCTCGGCGAGAGCGATGCCCTCCGGCGTCATGTCGACGTTGACCTCCGCACGCTCCGCGTCGGTCTCCTCCGGCGTCAAACACCGAACCTGCGGGGTCGACGCCCCGATCCCCCGCGGATCGAAGCCGATCATGTCGAAACGTTCCTGCAATTCGGTGCCCGAACCCGAGGTCGCCATCGACAGCCCGGACCCACCCGGCCCGCCGGGGTTCAGCAACAGTGAGCCGATGCGGTCGCCGGTTGCCTTCGAACGCGAGATCACCACCTTCGCGGTGTCGCCGTTCGGATTCGCGTAGTCGACGGGAACGCTCACCTCGGCGCAGTCGACCCCACGCCCCAGCGGCGCAGTTCCTTCTTCGACAAATTGGTCGCACGAACCCCAGTCGAGCGTCTGCTCGTAGAATTTCTCGAGGCCGGACGGCACCGCGGACGCGGCAGAACCAGCAGGTTCCACTGATTCGGGCGTGCCTTCCGAACTGGTGCAACCGACAACCAACACGAGCACTGCTGCGCTTCCGGCGAGGGCACCGGAGAGGCGAACGAACTTCGACATGCCATCGATGGTGCCAGGAAACCGCGATAGCCAGCGGTTCGCCTCGTCTCGGCACCTACCTGATACGCGCGCGGTGATGTGACCCATTGCACCCCGTCAACTATTCGTGTCGGCGATGTCCGGTGGCAGACTGAACACGTCATCACCCACACCCGGGGACCCGAAGGCGATCAACGCTCAGGGCCTCGAGGCCAGAAAGGGACAACGATGTCCGAAACACCTCTCTACGGTTCTGTACCCAGTGCAGTTTCTGTACCCACTGCAAGCTCTACCGATGCACCGAAGCGTAAGACGCGCATTCACCACCTCGCCGAGATGAAGCAGAACGGCGAACGCTGGTCGATGCTCACCGCTTACGACTACTCCACGGCACGCATCTTCGAAGACGCAGGCATCCCGGTGCTGCTCGTCGGCGACTCTGCCGCCAACGTCGTCTACGGCTACGACACCACCGTGCCGATCACCGTCGACGAACTGCTCCCGCTCGTGCGTGGCGTGGTTCGCGGCGCCCCGCACGCACTCGTCGTCGCCGACCTCCCCTTCGGCACCTACGAGGGTTCCGCCGAGCAGGCCCTGGCGACTGCCACACGGTTCATGAAGGAAGGCCTCGCGCACGCCGTCAAACTCGAGGGCGGTGAGCGGATGAGCAAGCAGATCGCGGCAATCACCTCGGCCGGCATCCCCGTCATGGCACACGTCGGATTCACCCCGCAGAGCGTGAACTCGCTCGGCGGATTCCGCGTCCAGGGTCGTGGCGACGCGGCCGAGCAACTTGTGGCGGACGCCATTGCAGTCCAGGAAGCCGGGGCGTTCTCCGTCGTCATGGAAATGGTTCCGGCCGAGATTGCGGGCCAGGTCAGCCGCAAACTCACCATCCCCACCGTCGGCATCGGGGCCGGTTCCGAATGCGACGCTCAGGTACTCGTCTGGCAGGACATGGCGGGTTACACGAGCGGTAAGACAGCCAAGTTCGTCAAGCGTTTCGGTAACGTCGGTGACGAACTGCGTTCCGCAGCCGCAGCCTATGCATCAGAAGTTCGCACTGGCGCTTTCCCGGCCGCAGAACACAGTTTCTGATCCGAGACCGGCGAACGCCGCCTGTCTCTCAACCAGCCAGGGGTGCGTTCAATGATCGGTAACCGTCGAAGTTCTACTGCCGCAGCTGTAGTCGGCGCGGCAGCTCTCGTCACGGTGCTGAGCGGATGCGCGGGAGGGTCCACCAACTCTCCCGCGCCCAGCAGCACTACGCCCGCGAGTTCCACCACGACGGCGCCGGCAACAACCGCGTCCGGTTCGACGTTCACCGACGCTCAAGTCCAGCAGTTGTGCTCGGATATGGAAGGGCAGCTGCAGAACTGGCGGACCGTCACCCCGACGCTCGGCAAGGGCGGACTGAACACGATCGTCATCACGTGGGCGACGCAGAACGGCATCAACCTGCTCGATCTCGCCCAGAACCGCGAAAGCATCGACGCGGCAACCTCGGCCGCGTGCCCGGACGTCCGGGGCGGCGCGATTTCCGCACTCGAGATCCCCGATCTCGCCTCCGGGCTGGTGGGCTTCTGATGAGCGAAACGTCAGCACCGCCGTCGGCTCTGCGGAGTCTCTATCCCCCGATCGAGCCTTTCGTCACCGGCTTCCTCGATGTCGGTGACGGCCAGAGCATGTACTGGGAAGTCAGCGGAAATCCGGACGGCAAGCCGGTGGTGTTCCTGCACGGTGGCCCCGGCGGTGGTGCGCAACCGGCGGTACGCCAGTTCTTCGATCCGGCCGCATACCGCATCGTTCTACTCGACCAGCGCGGCTGCGGGCGGTCCACCCCTCACGTTGCCGACGGCGCCGACCTGTCGGTGAACACGACGGACAAGCTGCTGGCCGACATCGAAGCCCTGCGTGAACATCTTTCGATCGACAAGTGGATGGTTTTCGGCGGGTCCTGGGGTTCCACGCTGTCCATCGCCTACGCCGAAACGTTTCCCACGCGCGTCACTGAGCTGGTCCTGCGCGGGATCTTCCTCCTGCGTCGCAGTGAGATCGACTGGTACTACAACGGCGGCGCGGGAAACATCTTCCCGGAGCGCTGGGACAAATTCCTCGAACCGGTACCCGAGGCGCAGCGCGGCGAAGACCTCGTCGCGGTCTATCACCAACTGCTCCATTCCGAAGACCCCGCCGTCGCAGCCCGGGCAGCGATCGCCTGGTCGGCCTGGGAAGGATCGACGAGCTACCTGTACCCACAGGCGGACAAGATCGAACAGAACTCCGAGACCAGGTTCGCCTTGGCCTTCGCTCGTATCGAGAACCACTACTTCGTCAACGGCGGATTCTTCGACGAGGGTCAACTCCTACGCGAAAGCTCCGCCCTGCACGGCATTCCGGGGACGATCGTCCAGGGCCGCTACGACGTCGTCTGCCCCGCCACCAGCGCGTGGGCGCTGCACAAGGCGTGGCCCGAATCCAAGCTCGTGATCGTCGACGACGCCGGACACTCCGCGATGGAGCCCGGCATCGCACATCACTTGGTGGAAGCCACCGATTCTTACCGGTAGCTGCCTACGCCGGGAACGTGAATTCCACCGTCCGTTTAACGGTGTCGACGGCGGTGAGTCGCACCTTTGCGCGCTCACCGTCGTCGGGCGTTCCGACGCATTTCGCAATCACCGCGACCGACGGGACAAACACTTCCGCCGAGCGCTTTCCGTCCTTGGCGCGCATCACCACTGCGTCGAAGACCTCGCCGACCCGGCCGTCGAGCAGCGTGGACTCGGTCAGATCGATGCACGCACGGTCGACCTTGTTCGCCAGCGAGTCGGACCCACTCATGATGTCGGGCAGCTCGGGAAGTGCAGTGCGCGCCCATTCCGGTACCGGCGTACCAGCTGTGATCGCCAGACACACCTCGGTGCTGAAACGATCGGACAGTCGGCGCAGCGGAGCAGTCACGTGAGCGTAGGGCGCTCCGATCCCCGCATGCACCGTCAACTCCGGTAGTCGACCGTCGAAGGCCGCGTAGTCTGCCCCGCGCAGCAACGACGGTGCAACCGACATCAGCGCCATCGTCGACGGCTCGTTGGAATCGAGTCCGGCAAGAATCTTCCCGACGCTTTGCCCCTCCGGCCACGTGATACCCAGCGCCACTGCAGTTCTCCGCAAGGTCCGAACCGCGGACTCCTCGGCCGGCGGCAGCGTGCGAAGCAACCCGATACCTGCGTCGATCATCATGCGGCCGGCACACATCCCGGTCAGCAGCGACACTTCTGCGTTCCAGTCGTCCGCTTCGGTACGTGGCTCCAGTTCGATCCGCCAGCGAGCCGAGGACTCGTCCTCCGACTGATCCCGAACCACTGACTGCTCGGGCAGTTTCAGCTCGATGGCACCCCTGGCAACCGCCGAGACACTGCGCAATCGTCCGAACTCCGGTAGTGCGGCGATGGACGGATGCAAGGTTCCCGCGTCGGCATCGCGCTGCACGGTCGAATAGTCCAGACGTGCCACCGATTTCACCAGAGCGCGTTTCACCTGCCACGACGTCGGCTCGGCCTGCGCGTCGAGTTCGATCCGCCACAGCGCGGCGGGACGAACCACGTCCGGCAGCAGACTCGCCGATCCCTCCGACAACGCTCGGGGATGCAGCGGGACGGAACCGTCCGGGAGATAGAAGGTTTGGCCCCGCTTGCGGGTTTCGATGTCGAGAGCGCCACCCGGCGTCACCACCGCCGCGACGTCGGCGATCGCGTAGTGCACGACGTACCCGGTCGAGATCTTCTCGATGTGCACTGCCTGGTCGAGGTCCATCGATCCGGGAGGGTCGATGGTCACGAAGGCGATACCCGTTTCGTCGACACGCCCGGCACCGAAACGATCCACGGCATTCTCGGCCTCGGCCTGCGCCGCAGCCGAGAATGCTCCTGGCAAGTCGAACTCCGCCCGAACCACTCCGAAGTCGATTCCCTGCACCATCATTCGACTTGCGGGCACGCATCCTCCATGATCGGTTCGGGCCGGTGTAGCAGCAGTACCGGTCCCAGTTGTTCGAGTCCCGGCTGTTCCAAGGCTCAGTTATTCCAAGGCTCAGTTGTTCCAGTCTTCGTCTGCCCGATCGGCGGCTTTGTTGCGTTCGGCAGCGATCTTCAATGCATGCTCGGCAGAGTCCCGATCAGGGTACGGCCCCATCCTCGTCAGCGAGGACGCACCCTTTCCCTGCGTGACGGAACCGTCGGACACGTCGAAGTACCAGAGTCGATCTTCATCAGTCATATCCACAGTGTGACATCAGAGTGAGATAGAAGCTTGTAGATCGCTGTGAGACTGATATTCTTTCTACTTGGCCTGGCAGGTGAGAACCGGACATTCGAACGGTGAGTTCTGCTTGAATGCCCAACACAAGCTACGAACAGAAAATGGAGTGCGCATGTCCGCAATTCTTTACGATTACCTCCTCCCGCTCATGGGCCATGACGCGGCAACGTACTGGGCTACGCTGCTGGTCATCAAGCCTGTCTGACAGCTTTTCGAACAAAGAAGACCCCCACCGATCCGGTGGGGGTCTTCTTTTTCTCACTGTGCAGATCGCGGGCGGACGAGTCGGCGTGTAAGCCGGATCCTGTCCTGCGGCACCGAAGTGCCGAGTGGCGACCATCCATCTGGGCACACCGTCGCCGGGTGCCTCGAGCGGTTCACCCGCAGGCTCGGGCGAGCAGCCCTCGAACACCTGCGCAGCCGCACCGCGAGCGATGCGACCTTCAACCTTGCTCCGGGCGGGGTTTACCTAGCCACCCCGGTCACCCGAGGTGCTGGTGCGCTCTTACCGCACCGTTTCACCCTTACCTGCCTCGAAAGGCAGGCGGTCTGTTTTCTGTGGCACTGTCCCGCGAGTTGCCTCGGGTTGCCGTTAACAACCGCCCTGCTCTGTGGAGTCCGGACTTTCCTCGGCCCCAGGCCTGTGCGCGATACGCGCTGGTTCCAGAAGCCGCGGCCGCCCGGCCAACTCGTCCGCCCCCGTATGCTACCGGGCGCCTGTCGGTGGCCGGCACTATGGTCACCGTATGACTCGGTACGTGGCCCTGCTACGCGGTATCAACGTGGGCGGCATCAACATCAAGATGGCGGACCTGGCGAGAGTCTTCGGTGACCTCGGATTCCAAGGGGTGAAAACCGTGTTGGCCTCAGGCAACGTTCTGTTCGACAGTCCGAGCACCGACATCCCGACGCTGAAGAAACAGATCGAATCCGCCCTTGCCCGCGAGTTCGGCTACGAGGCTTGGGTGTTCGTCCTCGACCTTCCGACACTGCAGGCGATCGTGGACAACTACCCGTTCGAGCGCGAACGCGAGGGTTGGCATGCTTATGCGATGGTTGCCTCCGAGCCGGAAATCCTGGAGGAATTGAGCACTGCAGCAGCGCAACTCGATGCCTCGGTCGAGCGTGTGGCGGCAGGCGACGGAGTCCTGTACTGGGAGGTCGAGAAGGGGCAGACCGTCAAGAGCGCGTTCGGCAGGAACACCGGAAAACCGAAGTTCAAGGCGTTCACCACAACCCGAAACCTGAACACGCTCTACAAACTGCTCAAATGACGCTCGCCCCGACACGGAGCACCATCGCGTGACTCTTCTACCGATCCTGCTCGTCGCCCTCGTCCTCGTCTTCGCGATAGTGCGTCCACGCGGGCTTCCCGAGATCGTCATCGCCGGGCCGGCAGCCGTCATCGTTCTCCTGACCGGCGTCGTAACTCTCGACGAAGCCCGCGACGAACTGGCGAGCATGGCACCCACCGTCGTCTTCCTGGTTGCCGTGCTGGTTCTCGCTCATGCCGCCGATGCTCTCGGCGTCTTTCGCTGGGTCAGCCAGATCCTGCAGCAAAAATCCCTCGCCGATCCACACCGGTTGCTGATCTATGTGTTCGGCGCCGCCGCCCTGACCACGGCGGTCCTGAGCCTCGACGCCACCGTCGTGCTGCTGACACCCGCGGTGATCGCGGCCGCACGATCCATCGGAGCAAGTCCCCGGCCGCATTCCTATGCCAGTGCGCACCTGTCGAATTCGGCGTCGACCCTGCTGCCGGTGTCCAACCTGACCAACCTCATCGCGTTTGCCGCAACAGGTTTGACGTTCTTGCACTTCACCGCATTGATGGCGTTGCCGTGGGTCGTGACGATCGCTGTCGAGTACCTGATTTTTCGACTGTTCTTCCTTTCGGAACTCGCGCGGGGCGACAGCGCCGAACCGCCGGTGGCAGCCAGATCTGCGCCTGCGCCGATTCTGCCGCTGACGGTGATCGGAATGACGCTGCTCGGTTTCGCGGTTTCGGGTTTCTTCGGGATCGAGCCCGCCTGGATCGCGGTGGTGGGTGCGAGTGTCCTGGGAGCGATCGCTCTGGCTCGGCACCGTACGACCGCCGCCAAGATGCTCTACGCTGCCGACCTCTGGTTCTGCGCGTTCGTCCTGGTTCTCGGAATCATCGTCGCCGGAGTCGCGAACGGGCCGGTGGGCGAATGGATTGCGCAGATCCTGCCAGGCGACACCAGCTACGGCTCACTGCTCTTTGTCGCCGCGGTAGCGGCGGTTGCGTCCAATCTCGTCAACAACCTGCCGGCAACCTTGCTGATGATCGCAGCGCTCGGAACGGCGGCACCTCCAGCGCTGGTGCTTGCGATGTTGATCGGCGTCAACCTCGGCCCCAACCTCACCTACGTGGGCTCACTGGCAACGATGCTCTGGCGACGAGTCGCCACCAGCGCGGGCGCACCGCCCACGCTGGCGACATTCACTCTGCTCGGGGTCATCACGACGCCACTGACATTGCTCGCCGCCGTGAGTGCCCTGTGGTTGGTGATCTGATCAGAGGCTGATCAGCCGTCGGGGCTCTTTCAGCGAAGGTGTGACGTGTCGTTGACCAACCGGACCGAGGCTCCCCCGTCGGGATAGAACTCGGTGATACTCAGCGACGCCAGATCCAGATGCAACCGGTACAGCAACGACGGCCCGGCATCGAGGGCCAGCTGCACCAAAGTCTTGATCGGGGTGACGTGAGAGACGACCAACAGCGTCGCGCCGCCGTAGGTCGAGATCAGGTCGTCACGCGCGGCGACGACTCGTTCGCGTACCTCGTCGAAACTCTCGCCGCCCGGTGGACGCACCGAAGTGTCCGAGAGCCATTCGCGATGCAGGTCCGGGTCACGCTCGGCTGCCTCGCGGAACGTGAGTCCGTCCCAGTCGCCGAAATCGGTTTCGATCAAACCCTTGTGCTCGACGACGGGTAAACCGAGCACGCGGGCCGATGCCTCTGCCGTCTCACGGGTTCTGCCGAGGGGTGAGCAGACGATGGCGTCGATACCGCCTCGGTTCCCGAAGCGTCCGGCTGCGCCGGCAGCCTGCGCGCGGCCCAGTTCCGTGAGCTCCGGATTCCCGCGTCCGGAGTACCGGCGATCGACCGACATCGCTGTCTGTCCGTGACGTAGCAACAACATTCGTGTCGGCTTGCCGGTGGTGGCGATCCATCCCGGAGAGCCGGCGATCTGCGGCTCCGACGTCTCTTCGGACGGCGCGGCAGGTGCAGCAGGTGCGGGGGCCGAAGGTGCGACTGGGCCGGTTTCGATGCCGGCAGCCGCGTCCATCGCCTCGTTGGCAAGGCGATCGGCATGAGAGTTCTCGCCGCGAGGAATCCACGTGTAGGTCACTCGCGAGAACTGCGTCGCCAGCTCGGCAGCGCGCCGCTGCAGCGGAATCATGTCCGGGTGCTTGACCTTCCAGCGCCCGGACATCTGCTCGACGACCAACTTGGAATCCATGCGGACGTCGACCGTCGACGCGCCGAGTTCACCGGCAGCGGTCAACCCGGCGATCAGTCCGCGGTACTCGGCGACGTTGTTGGTCGCGATACCGATGCTTTCCTTGCGTTCGGCCAACACCGAGCGCGAGGCGTCGAACACCACCGCTCCGTAGCCGGCCGGACCGGGGTTGCCCCGCGATCCACCGTCGGCCTCGACGATGACTTGCGAGAGAGTCACAGACCGGACTCCTTGGTACGCACCATGATTGCATTGCACTCTGGGCAACGAACTACGACGTCGGCCGGTGTCGCGGCGATTCGGGAGATCTCGCCGCGGTCGATCTCGATCCGGCAAGCGCCGCATCGGCGTGCCTGCAGAAGCGCCGCGCCCGGTCCGCCCAGGCTGCGCTGCTTCTCGTAGACAGCAAGGAAATCGGCGGGAAATTCACCGACGAGTCGTTCACGATCGGCGGCGCAACGCTCCTGCGCCTTGTCCAGATCAGCGACGGCATCGTCGCGGCGACGCTTGGCGTCGATCAGCTCTTCTTCGGCCTGGGACAGCTGGGCACCGGCGTGATCGTGATTGGCCTGCAACGCCTCACGCTGCTCCATCACTTCGAGCAACTCGTCTTCGAGGAGCCCCTGACGCCGGACCAGGCTGCCGAGTTCGTGTTCGAGTTCGGTGAGCTGCTTCGCCCCGACCGACCCGCTCTGCAAGAGTGTGCGGTCACGATCCTCGCGCTGACGAACCGCGTCGACCTCGCCTTCGAGCTTGCGAATGTCGCGATCGATGTCGTCGATCTGGATTTCGACGGCTACGGACGCGTCTTTACGGCTGATTCGCTCGGCCTCGAGACGTTCGACTTCCTGCTGCTCGGGAAGCGCTCCGCGTCGGTGGGTGATCCGAGTGAGCTCAGCATCCACCCCGGCGAGGTCGAGAAGCTTGGATTGCACCTGTGGTTCGACGTTCACGCTGTATAACTCCTGCTGTAAGTCCGATGTCGGCAGTGCTCGCGAAGGACGGCTCTCGAAGAACTGCTCTTGAATTGTTCGTGCAACCGTACCTTGCAGAGCGCTGCACTAATGCGCACTCAAACACCACGGATCGGTGCGAATTGTCGAAACCCGGCTTTCCCACTCCGGATTGTCGGCAAACGCGGCGTCGAGCACCGATTTCGCCTGTGCGCACCACGGGTATTCACTCGCCCAGTGCGCGACGTCGACCAGAGCCGGGCCACCGGCGCGTAGATGCTCGTCCGCGGGATGATGCCGCAGGTCCGCAGTGACGTAGACGTCGGCGCCCAGTGCCGCCACCACGTCGAGATACGAGTCGCCGGAACCGCCGCACACCGCCACGGTACGAACGGTCGCGTCTGGATCTCCGGCCGCGCGAACACCCCACTCGGTCGAGGGCAGTGAGCGCGCCACTCGCGCGGTGAATTCCCGCAAGGTTTCGGGGTGGTCGAGCTCACCCAACCGCCCCAGTCCGAGTGAACTGGGGAACGCTGCGAGTTCGAAGACATCGAAGGCCGGTTCCTCGTACGGATGGGAGGCACGCAATGCGCCCAGCACTGCGCTTCGCTTTCCGCGAGGGGCAATCACCTCCACACGATTCTCGCGAACCTGCTCCACAGCGCCGACGGTCCCGATCGTCGGATTCGCTCCGTCGGCGGGCAGGAACTGACCCGTACCGGTGACGGTCCAACTGCACTGGCTGTAGTCACCGATCCGCCCAGCCCCGGCCTCGAAAAGTGCATCTTGCACGGCCGATGCATTCTCCACCGGAACCATGACGACCCACTTGTCGAGCGGCTGCGTCGGCTTGGGTTCGATCGGGCGCAGCACGGTCAGGCCCAGAGCCTGCGCCAACGCGTCGGACACTCCGGGGTCGGCCGAGTCCGCATTGGTGTGCGCCGAGAACAGCGCGCACCCCGCCTTGATGAGCTTGTGAACCAACGCACCTTTGGGTGTGTGAGCACCGACGGTGTCCACCCCACGCAGCAGAAGTGGATGGTGAACGACCAGAAGGTCGGCACCGGAGGCGATGGCGTCGTCGACCACTGCCTCGGTCGGATCCACCGCGAAAACCACTCTCGTCACAGCGTCGGCCGGATCGCCGCAGACCAGGCCGACCGAGTCCCACGATTCCGCCAGGGCCGGCGGATACGCGGATTCCAGCACGGCTATGACGTCCGCAAGGGTTGGGCCACTCACAAGATCTCCTTCATCGCTTCGATCAGTACCGAGACCTGCTCGGCTGGACGGACGGCAACGCGCAACTGATCGGGCCCGAGTCCGGGAAAGGTGTCGCACCGGCGGACGGCGATACCGCGGGCACGCAGGTGCTCTCGCATCGAGGCGCCGTCGCGGACGTCGATGAGCACGAACGGCCCCGCAGCGGGTTCGTGCACGGCAATCCCGATCTCGGTCAGTCGCCGGGACATGTCTTGGCGGTCTGCGGCAATCGCGTCGGCTTTGATCCTCGACTGCTCGACGGCGAACGGTTCGCAGCACGCCGTGATGGCCTCGATCTGCAGACTGCCCAATGGCCAGTGGGCTCGGCCGTGACTGAGTCGAGCCAGAAGATCGGGAGAGCCGATCGCGTATCCACACCGCAATCCGGCGAGCGCCCACGTCTTGGTCAGGCTCCGAAGGACCAGTACATCCGCCGACTCGACACCGGCGATGCTCTCCGTTTCGCCGGGGACCGCGTCGCCGAAGGCCTCGTCCACCACCAGGATCCGGCCCGGCTGACGCAATGCCAACACATCGGCCTTGGGGTGAAGCACGGACGTCGGGTTGGTCGGATTGCCCAGAACGACAAGGTCCGCGGATTCGGGTACCTGCGCGGTCCGAAGCTCGAAAGGAGGCTCCAGAATCACTTGAGTCACCGGCACACCGGCCTCTCGCAGTGCCAGTTCCGGCTCGGTGAACGACGGATGGATCAGCGCTGCCGAACGAGCGCCCAGGCGCGGCAGCATCGCGAATCCCTCGGCACCGCCCGAGAGCAACAACACCTCTTCGGGCCGGCGCCCGTGCCGCTGCGCGACCGTTTCGCGAGCCTTCAGTTCCGCTGCGGCCGACGGGTACGAACCAAGCGTCGCCAGCCCTGCGGCCAGCCGATCCCGCAACCACTTCGGCGGGCCGGAGCCTTGAACGTTGACGGCAAAATCGAGTAACCCGGGCTCCGCTTCGACATCGCCGTGATGTCGCAAGCTCTCCAGGTCAAACGTTCCGGTACTCACCCGGTCAGCCTACGGTCGAGCACCGTGCGCGGACATCACCCCTGCCGTCCGGGACAATGAGTGCCGTGACGACACCACCGCTCGACCGCTTTCCCGTAGTTCTGTTCGATCTGGACGGCACCATCACCGATTCCGCTCCCGGCATTCACGGCGGCTTCCGACACGCGTTGGCAACTGTCGGCCATCCGGAGCCGACGGAAGCGATGTTGGCATCGGTGATCGGCCCGCCGATGGTCGATACCTTCAGGTCACTCGGTATGGCCCCGGCGGACGTGGATCGGGCGATCGCCGCGTACATCGAGCGTTACGACGCGACCGGGTGGCAGGAGAACTCGGTGTACGAAGGCATGGACGTCGTCCTGGGTAAGGCTCGCGCGAGCGGCACCCGACTGGCCGTCGCCACCTCCAAGTCGGAGCGATTCGCCATTCGAATCCTCGAGCATTTCGGCCTGGCCGAGCACTTCGAGTTCATCGGCGGCGCGAGTGACGACGGAACTCGTCGGGCGAAACCCGATGTGATCGCGCATTCGCTGACCTCACTCGGGATCACTCCCGTCCTCGCATCCGACGGCGGAACCCCCGACGTTCTCATGATCGGCGACCGTGATCACGACGTGCTCGGCGCCGCGAAGTACGGCATCCCCACCGTCGTCGTCGAATGGGGCTACGGTTCCGCCGAGGAAGCGCGGCAAGCGTTTCGCTCCGTATCGTCGGCATCCGAACTGGGAGGACTTCTCGATGGCCGCCACTGAACCACTCCACGTGACTGAACCACTTCATGTGACGTTTGTGTGCACCGGCAATATCTGCCGGTCACCGATGGCCGAAAAGATCTTGCTCGCGCATCTGGACCGTGAAGGCCTCGCCGACCGAGTCCGTGTCAGCAGTGCAGGTACCGAGGGGTTTCACACCGGTAGCGAGGCCGACGAGCGGACCAACGTCGTGCTCCGAGCGGCCGGATATCCGACGGGCCACAGTGCCGCGCAGGTCAATGCAGATCATCTCGCGGCCGATCTGGTCGTCGCCCTCGACACCGGCCATGAACGTGAGCTTGCTCATCTCGGCGTGCCCACCGAGCGTCGGCGCCTACTGCGATCGTTCGACCCCGAGGCTGACGGAGAATCGGTTCCGGACCCGTACTACGGGGATCAGGAGGACTTCGAACTGGTGCGAGACCAGATCGAAGCAGCCATTCCCGACATACTCGACTGGATCCGCGAGCGGGCCTGAACCCGGAGCAAAATTCACTCCCGTTCGGGCAACGGATACCGTGGACGTGTGCGAAGACTGAAATTCCTGTTGCGGCCCGGTTGGTTGGTACTGGCAGCTGTGGTCGGGCTCTTCGCCTACCTGTGCTTCACCGTGCTCGCTCCATGGCAACTCGGCAAGAACACAAAGACCGAGCACCGCAATGATCTGATCTCGAACTCGATCAACGCGGAGACCGTGCCGATCGGTGACGTCATCGCCGATTCGACGATCGCACCGGACGACGAATGGCGAAACATCACCGCGGCAGGCACCTATCTGCCCGACGCCGACATCCTCGTTCGACTGCAGTCCATCGAGGGCGCACCGTCGTACGAGATCCTGACGCCTTTCCTTCTCGACGACGGCCGCACGATCCTCGTCAATCGCGGATACGTTCGGCCGATCAACGGCGCCGAGGCACCGCCCATCGCCGCGCCGCCGACCGATCCGGTCACTCTCAACGGTCGCGTGCGTCTGTCGGAAGGCACCGCGCCCGGCCGAGTTCCGATGTTCGAGGACGGCGCGAAACAGGTCTACTCGATCGACGCACAACCTATCGGCGAGTTCATCGGAACGGACCTGATCGACGCGTACATCCAACTCGAACCCGACCAGCCCGGCGGCCTGGGGACGATCCCTCTCCCCCAACTCGATGCAGGCCCCTATCTCTCGTACGGGTTCCAATGGCTGGCGTTCGGCATCATGGCGCCGCTCGGACTGGCCTACTTCATTCGCGCGGAGTGGCGCGAACGTCGCAAGGAGAAGGCAGCTCAAGCAGCTGTCGACGGCTTCGCAGCCGGCGACGCCGCTACCGAGACGACCCCGGAAGCGCCGGTGTCCGCGCCTGCCTCACACCCCGCCGAACCGGCTCGTACCTTCAGCCGTCGCAAGAAGCCGGAGCCGGAATCAGTGCCGCTGACGGCGCAGGAAGCCAAACTTGCCGATCGATACGGCAATACCCGCTGAAATACCCGCTGACACCACAACTGCACTGATCTGCACCGCCGACGAAAGCCTCGACGCGCGGCGCAGATCGTTCGGCGTCGGCACAGTCCCTCGGCCGAGGACGGGACGCATCTCCACCCCGTGCGCGTACTCGGTCCGACCACCCAACGAAATGCCCAACGCCCCTGCCGCCGACGCTTCCGCGACGCCCGCATTGGGGCTTGGATGAGCCGCTGCGTCGCGTTTCCACGCTGCCAGTGATTCCTGAACCGAGCCGCCCACCACCGGTGCACACGCAGCCGTCAGCGCACCGGTCAGCCGAGCGGGGACGATGTTGACCAGGTCGTCGAACCTCGCCGCAGCCCACCCGAATCTGCGGTATTTCTCGGAGCGGTAGCCGATCATCGCGTCGAGGGTGTTGGCGGCGCGGTAGACGAACAGACCCGGCACGCCCGCAATTGCACCCCAGAACATTGCACCGACGCTTGCATCCGAGGTGTTTTCGGCGACCGACTCCAGCGCTGCACGCGTGAGGCCCTCCTCGCTCAGTACCGATGGATCGCGTCCACACAGTGAAGGGAGAAGCTCGCGCGCTTTCGTCAGGTCGCGATCGACCTGTGACGCCTCCAATCGAGCGGCCATGTCGATGCCGGTGCGTGCAAGCGACGTCCCGCCGAGCACAGCCCAGGTAGCCATCGCTGTCGTACCCGTGACGGCCACCCAACCGGCCCGGCGCGACACTTTTTCGGCTGCGAGCCCAAGTCCTGCGGTGCCGGCCAAGAGCACGGCAACATGAAGTGTTCCGGCCGCGCGCGAGTCCCGGTAGGACATCTTCTGCAGCGCGATAGCCGCGGTTCCGAAGCCGGCAACCGGATGGAACCGCCCCGGATCGGCGAATGCCCGATCCGCGACGAAGCCGAGGAGAAGCCCGGCAGCTCGCGCATTGAATCGAGATTGGGACGAACGAACCGAAATCTGCACGAGCGTAGTTGTAGCAGCGACGCTCGTTCTCTGGCCAACCGTCACGTGTCTGCACGAGCCGATCTCTACCTGTCCCAGTCGATCGTCAGGTAGATCAAGCGGTGCATTCGGTTGATTTCCCAGACACGGGCAATCCCGGTCGCCAGTGCGTCGCTCTGGGAACGAACCCGGATCGTCTGCCCCGCGAACAACGCAACACTGAGACTGGGCATCTCGGCGATGTGTATGTGCGGACGGGTGGGATGCACGCGCGTCGGGTCGACGGCTACTTCGATCACAGAACTGGACATGCGTCCAGAATGGCGTATTGCGGACAATTCGTTGCCGAAAATGAAAAAACCCCGATCTGCGTCGACGCAGATCGGGGCTTGAATTCTTCGGTGGGCGCGGAGGGTTTCGAACCCCCGACCGCTGGTGTGTAAAACCAGAGCTCTACCACTGAGCTACACGCCCGAACTCCCGGTGAGACCCTCACCGGGAGTGCTCTAAGACTCTAGCGCGGCAAGCGCATTTGCCCAAAGTCCGTGGTCACGGGCTTCTCCGGGGCCGTTCATCTCGGCAAAACGAATGATTCCGTCTTTGTCGATGACAAAGGTGCCACGATTCGCGAAGCCCAACTTGTCGTTGAACACCTCGTACTTCTGAGCGACCTCACCGTGCGGCCAGAAGTCCGACAGCAAGGGAAATGTGTATCCCTGCTCGGCCGACCAGATCTTGTGAGTCGGCGAAGCACCGACAGAAATCGCGAGAATGGCGGTGTCGTCGTTCTCGAACTTCGGAAGCTCGTCACGGACCTTGCAGAGCTCCCCCTGACAAGTCCCGGTGAAGGCCAACGGATAGAAGACCAGCAGAACGTTCTTCTTACCGCGGAAATCTGCGAGCGAAACTTCCTGGTTGTTCTGGTCCTTCAAGGTGAAATCCGGTGCCTGGGCACCAACTTCGAGAGGCATGTGCGATTCCTTGGGAAAGTGCGGAAAGGACCGGGTCAGCGCTTGTTGGCCGGACGAGCCTTCGGCTGAACCAGTCGACTTCCCGACCAGTCACCGAGGTTGGCTGCCGATGTCTGCGTCAGGCCGGCAGTCGGCGCCGATTCGGCGATCTCGCTGGGCTCGACGTGTCCGTCGAGACCGGTCTTGGGAGTGAGAACCCACACGAAGCCTTCGTCGGCGAGGGGCCCGATGGCATCCATGAGGGCGTCCACCAGGTCACCGTCCTCGTCGCGCCACCACAGCAGCACGACATCGATGACCTCGTCGGAATCCTCGTCGAGCATTTCCCCGCCGATGGTTTCCTCAACCGCGGCACGAATGCCGTCGTCGGTATCCTCATCCCAGCCCAGTTCCTGCACCACCATGTCAGTGGTAATCCCGAGTTTCTGAGCGTAGTTCTGGGCATCCGCCGCGGCGACCACGGTGGGGTCCTCCTTTTGTTGATGGTGTGTGGCGACCCCGCACACCTACCGTTTGACGATCAATTAGGGAAAGCGAACATGGTCTGAGGCGTTAGCGCAAGCCGACCACGCCGAAAACTTTCACCAAAGATCGTCTTCTGACACACGGCGAACCTTACGCCTGCGGATTACCGCAGGTCACAGGGATCCACATTCATCGAAGATCGACTTGCGAATCGAATTGCTCGTATCGCTGATCGAATTGATTTCATCGGCCGAATGATCACTCTCGATCACGACAGCAGATGAACGTAGGTTCGCGGCCAATTCGGCGAACAGTCCGGAAAGTTGCGTCGGAAGTTCACTCGAGACCGAGTCGAACCACGAGGCCGTCTCCCTTGCCGAGGAAGCAGCAGCGCTTGCTTCGGCTCTCAGGTCGGTCTCACCATGATTTCCGGCGTCGACGTAGGCATTGAACGCAACCACGTCGTTTTTCGATCGAGAGACCGCTTCCTCACAGATCGCGAAAGCTGCCTCTGCCGCATCTGCCGCCGCTTTCGACGAGGACGCGGCGGCCATCGAAATACTCACCTCGGATTGGTATGCAGCCACGTGCGCTTCATTGGGTACTGCCGATCCGGTCACCGCCGCCGAACATCCCACGATCACCGACAGTCCCACTGCGATCGATCCGACCGAGACCCACGCCCCGACCCTGCCGTAATTGATTTCTTTGTTTATTTTTTCCCACCCCTTCATACGTTCCGATCGATCCCCCAAGCCTGTGACTACGGGGAACCATCACACCCCTGCGTCACGCCGAAAAACGCTACCCGAGAGTAACCAGAGGCGAGGTATGCCGGACCGACCGGGATGGTGAAAGATGAGGTACGCGCCATATTCACGATGGAAGTGCGTCGGACCTAACAAGGCCTCGATCACCTATGTAAGGACGCCCCACCACGCGTCCCCAAACCAATGAGGAGCACACGTTGTCTGACCTGATCCAGGGTCCCGCGTCCGGGCAGAACGCCGATTCCGGCGCCGCCGGCGAGTCGGGTTCGCCCGCGTCGAATACGCCGGGGGGAACCGACGGTCGCGTTCGCGTCATTCGCGAAGGTGTTGCGTCGTACCTGCCGGACATCGATCCGGACGAGACCACCGAATGGCTCGAATCATTCGACGGACTTCTGGATCGATCCGGACCCACGCGTGCCCGCTACCTCATGCTCCGCATGCTCGAACGCGCCGGCGAGAAGCACGTCGCACTCCCCGCGCTCACTTCGACCGACTACGTCAACACGATTCCGACCGAAAACGAGCCGTGGTTCCCCGGCGACGAAGAGGTCGAGCGCCGCTATCGCGCCTGGATCCGTTGGAACGCCGCGATCATGGTCCACCGCGCTCAGCGACCGGGCGTCGGCGTCGGCGGTCACATCTCGACCTATGCATCCTCGGCAGCGTTGTACGAGGTCGGC
Source organism: Rhodococcus sp. D-46 (assembly GCF_011290655.1). Lineage (NCBI taxonomy): Bacteria > Bacillati > Actinomycetota > Actinomycetes > Mycobacteriales > Nocardiaceae > Rhodococcus > Rhodococcus sp. D-46. The sequence continues at coordinate 273,303 of NZ_JAANTF010000005.1, forward strand.
TTCAACCACTTCTTCCGCGGCAAGGACCATCCCGGCGGCGGCGACCACATCTTCATCCAGGGGCACGCCTCCCCCGGCATCTACGCGCGCGCCTTCCTCGAGGGCCGGATCCCCGCGGAACAGCTCGACGGATTCCGCCAGGAGAAGTCCCACGCCGACTTCGGCGGCGCACTGCCGTCCTACCCGCACCCGCGGCTGCTTCCCGACTTCTGGGAGTTCCCGACGGTCTCGATGGGCCTCGGCCCGATGAACGCCATCTACCAGGCCCGGTTCAACCACTACCTCAACGACCGCGGCATCAAGGACACCACCGATCAGCACGTGTGGGCGTTCCTCGGCGACGGCGAAATGGACGAGCCCGAGTCACGCGGCCTCGCTCACGTCGCGGCAACCGAGGGCCTCGACAACCTCACGTTCGTCGTGAACTGCAATCTCCAGCGCCTCGACGGCCCGGTCCGCGGCAACGGAAAGATCATCCAGGAACTGGAATCGTTCTTCCGCGGTGCCGGCTGGAACGTCATCAAGGTCGTCTGGGGTCGCGAGTGGGATGCGCTGCTGCACGCCGATCGCGACGGCGCACTGGTCAACCTGATGAACGTGACGCCGGACGGTGACTACCAGACGTACAAGGCCAACGACGGCGCGTTCGTACGCGATCACTTCTTCGGACGTGACCCCCGCACCAAGGAACTGGTCAAGGACCTCACCGACCAGGAAATCTGGAACCTCAAGCGCGGTGGCCACGACTACCGCAAGGTCCACGCCGCCTACGCAGCGGCCATGGCACACAAGGGCCAGCCGACGGTCATCCTGGCGCACACCATCAAGGGCTACACCCTCGGTAAGCACTTCGAGGGCCGCAACGCCACGCACCAGATGAAGAAGCTGACGCTGGACGATCTCAAGGCGTTCCGCGACATGCAGCACATCCCGATCTCGGATGCCGAGCTCGAGAAGGATCCGTACCTGCCTCCGTACTACCACCCGGGCGCGGACGCTCCCGAGATCAAGTACATGCTCGACCGTCGTAAAGCACTCGGCGGGTTCCTGCCTTCCCGCAACACCGATGCGGCGCCGCTCAAGCTCCCCGAGGACAAGACGTACGACGTCATCCGCAAGGGTTCGGGCAAGCAGGAAGTCGCCACCACCATGGCGATCGTGCGCATCCTCAAGGAACTGTTGCGCGACAAGGAAATCGGCAAGCGCATCGTGCCGATCATCCCGGACGAGGCTCGCACGTTCGGTATGGACTCGTGGTTCCCGTCGCTGAAGATCTACAACCGCAACGGGCAGCTCTACACCTCCGTCGACGCCGAACTCATGCTCGCCTACAAGGAGAGCCCGATCGGCCAGATCCTGCACGAGGGCATCAACGAGGCCGGCTCGACGGCATCGTTCACCGCAGTCGGCACGTCGTACGCCACCCACGGTGAACCGATGATTCCGCTGTACATCTTCTACTCGATGTTCGGTTTCCAGCGCACCGGCGACGGCCTGTGGGCGGCTGCCGACCAGATGGCTCGGGGATTCGTTCTCGGCGCCACCGCCGGTCGTACAACTCTGACCGGTGAAGGTCTCCAGCACGCCGACGGACACTCGCTGCTCCTGGCATCCACCAACCCCGCAGCTGTCACGTACGACGCCGCGTTCTCGTACGAGTTGGCGCACATCGTCAAGGAAGGCTTGCGCCGCATGTACGGCGGCACCGAGGGCGTCGACGGTTTCGGTGGCGAGAACATCTTCTACTACCTGACCATCTACAACGAGCCGTACGTTCAGCCGGCCGAGCCCGAAGGTCTCGACGTCGAGGGCTTGCTCAAGGGCATCTACCTCTACAAGACGTCCGAAGCAGCCGGCCCGAAGGCACAGATCCTCGTCTCCGGTGTCGCGATGCCCGAGGGGCTGCGCGCGCAGAAGCTGCTCGCCGACGAATGGGGCGTCTCGGCCGACGTCTGGTCGGTCACCTCCTGGGGTGAGCTGCGCCGCGAAGGCGTCGAATGCGAACGTCAGGCGCTGCTCAATCCGTCCGAGGATGCTCCGGTTCCCTTCGTCACCACGGCGTTGTCGTCGGCCCAAGGCCCCGTCGTCGCGGCTTCGGACTGGATGCGGGCGGTCTCGGACCAGATCCGTCAGTGGGTTCCCGGCGACTACACCACGCTCGGTACGGACGGGTTCGGGTTCTCCGACACCCGCACTGCAGCGCGTCGCTACTTCAACGTCGATGCCGAGTCCATCGTCGTTGCCGTGTTGATCGGTTTGGCGAAGGAAGGATCGATCGAGCGGTCGAAGGCCGTCGAAGCAGCGAGCCGATACCGCATCGACGACGTGAATGCTGCTCCCGAGCAGACCGGGGACACCGGTAGCGCCTAAGTCGTAGGGCAACAGTCCCAGCGATCGAAAACAGACCTACGCCCATCGCCGCGGGTGTCATCTCGACATCCGCTGCGGCGATGGGCGTAGGTTTTTCTCATGCCCGAACCTGATCCCGAGAAACCCGAAGAGGGCGTACGCCGCACTCGACCACAGTCGTCCGGGTTGCAGGCTGTACTCGCCCGCCGTCGTCAGGTTCGCGATCCACTTCCAGAAGCCTTGCTCCGCCGCGTCAAACAGTTCTCCGGCCGGCTCTCCACCGAGGCCGTGACCGTGATGGAGGAGCAGCTTCCGTTCTTCGACAGTCTCGACGCTTCGCAACGCGCCGACGTTCAACTGTTGGTGCAGACGTCGGTGGTGAATTTCCTGGAATGGCTGCGGCAACTCGACTCGGAGATCAGCTTCGGATACGAGTCGTTTCCGGTCATCCCTCAGGATCTTGCTCGACAGCTCACGCTGCGCCAGACCGTCGACATGGTCCGGGTGGCGATGGAGTTCTTCGAGAAATGGCTGCCGGCTCTCGCCCGCAACGATCAGCAGCTGATCGCGCTGACAGAAGCCGTCCTGCGCTACGGGCGTGAACTCGGTTTCGCAGCAGCGACGGTGTACGCAAGCGCTGCCGAGTCGCGGGGTGCCCTGGACACGCGACTGGAAGCGCTCGTCGTCGACGCCGTCGTGCAGGGAGACACCGGCTCGGACATGCTCTCTCGCGCCGCCACCTTGAACTGGGATGCCACGGCTCCGGCCACCGTCATCGTCGGGTCTCCCCCGCCGGACGAGCGGGTCTCGGTTGCCGGCACCGTCCACGCGACTGCCGCCGCGCACGGGCGCGCTGTTCTCGCCGTGGTGCAGGGTCCGCGACTGGTGATGATCGTCAGCGGCGAGCTGAGCAGTAAGACGGAAGGCAGCCAATTCCTTCAAGACCTGCTCATGAGTTTCGCCGACGAGCCGGTGGTGATCGGCCCGACGACACCCTCGTTGAGCGCAGCGCACTTCAGTGCGTCCGAAGCTCTGGCGGGAATCAAGGCTGTTGCCGGGTGGCGCGGCGCACCTCGTCCCGTTTTCGCGACTGAACTGCTCCCGGAACGGGCACTACTGGGAGACGCCGCTGCCGTGAAGGCTCTTCGCGATTTCCTCGTCGCACCTTTAGCTGAATCCGGCACAGTCTTGACCGATACTTTAGACAGTTATCTCGACTGTGGAGGTGCGGTTGAGACTTGTGCACGTCTTCTGTTTGTTCATCCAAATACCGTTCGGTACCGCTTGAAGCGAATCGCGGAAGTTACCGGCCGGGATCCAACGAATCCACGCGACGCGTATGTACTACGGATCGCCGCTACCGTGGGCCGATTGACACAAATCGATCTCAAATCGAACAATTCGGTTACTTCAGTCACATCTTTAACATCCGGACAAACAAACCTGTAACCCCTGAGCGTCCAATTTCGATGGCCGAGCGCGACGTGGGATTTTGTGGGAACCCTACAAAACACTTCGCCAGAGTTCATCGCGACCGACATCTCGCAGGTCGCTCGCGGCGGTGTTCTCTTAATAAGTGATTTCGTTGCTCGCCCCGGGACAGGGCTCTCAGACACCCGGCATGCTCAGCCCCTGGCTGGCACTGCCCGGAGCACAAGACCGCCTCGAAGTGTGGTCGAAGGCAGCCGGCCTGGACCTCGTCCGACTCGGCACGACCGCGACCGCCGAAGAAATCACCGACACCTCGGTAACCCAGCCCCTCGTCGTTGCCGCTGCTCTGCTGGCATACGAGGAAATCGAATCACGTGGGCTCCTCGGCGCCGACGTCATCGCTGCCGGCCATTCGGTGGGTGAACTTGCCGCTGCTGCGGTCGCCGGTGTTATCTCCGCTGACGACGCGGTCGCGCTTGCCGCCCTCCGTGGCGCCGAGATGGCCAAGGCTTGTGCGCTCGAGCCCACGGGCATGTCAGCCGTTCTCGGTGGAGACGAAGCCGAAGTGCTCGCACGAATCGAAGAACTCGGGCTGGAAGCAGCCAACCGCAATGCGGCCGGCCAGATCGTGGCGGCCGGACTGCTCACCGCGCTCGAAGAACTCGCAGCAAACGCACCCGAAAAGGCCCGAGTCCGCGCACTACCCGTCGCCGGAGCTTTCCACACCCGCTTCATGGCGCCGGCGCAGGACGCCGTCGCAGCTGCTGCCGCCAAGATCACCCCTTCCGATCCGACGCGCACGCTGCTTTCCAACTCGGATGGCGCACCCGTCTCCTCGGGCGCCGACGCCCTCACCAAGCTTGCCGCGCAGGTAACCCGCCCCGTTCGTTGGGACCTCTGCTCCGCGTCGTTGCGGACAGCAGAAGTCAGCGCGATCGTGGAACTCCCGCCGGCCGGAACCCTCGTCGGAATTGCCAAGCGTGAAATGCGTGGCACGCCGACGGTGGCCCTCAAGAACCCGGAGGATATCTCCGCACTGTCCGAGCTGACCTAGCTCGGACGCCCACCCGGCCGATCAGCCCGAACGGCGGCCGGACGTTTCACCCCACCTCAATCGATCAAGAAGGGAGCCACACCAGTGGCCCACACTCAGGAAGAAATCATCGCGGAACTCGGCCAGATCGTGGAGGAGGTCACCGGTATCGAGCCTTCCGAGGTCACCGTTGACAAGTCCTTCGTGGACGACCTCGATATCGACTCCCTGTCCATGGTCGAGATCGCCGTTCAGACCGAAGACAAGTACGGCGTGAAGGTCCCCGACGAGGATCTCGCAGGCCTGCGCACCGTCGGCGACATCGTCGCGTACATCCAGAAGCTCGAAGCCGAAGGCGCCGAAGCCAAGAACGCAGAGTGAGCCGACCGTGACTTCCGCTTCTACCCGCAAAGGGAAATTCCCCGACATCGTCGTCACGAGCCTCGCGACGTCGACCTCGGTGGCTGGTGATGTGGATGGCACGTGGAAGGCGCTACTCGCCGGCGAAAGCGGCATCGGAATCCTCGATGACCCGTTCATCGACGAGTTCGACCTTCCCATTCGCATCGGCGGGCACCTGAAGGTTTCACCGGACGAGGGCTTGTCCCGCGTCGAAATTCGACGGATGAGCTGGGTGGAACGCCTTGCCCTCACGTTGAGTCGCACGGTCTGGAGCAACGCCGGCAGCCCTGAAGTCGATCAGGACCGCCTGGCCGTTGTCATCGGCACCGGACTCGGCGGCGGCGACACGCTCATCGACGCCGTCGACAAGCTCCGTGGCGGCGGATACCGCAAGGTGTCCCCGTTCTCGGTGCAGATGGTCATGCCCAACGGACCGGCCGCAACGGTCGGACTCGAACTCGGGGCCCGCGGTGGCGTCATCACTCCGGTGTCGGCATGTTCATCAGGTTCCGAGGCAATTGCTCACGCTCACCGCATGCTTGTCATGGGTGACGCGGACATGGTTGTGGCTGGTGGAGTCGAGAGCTTCATCGACGCCGTTCCGATCGCGAGCTTCGCCATGATGCGTGCGATGAGCACCAACAACGACAATCCGGCCGCAGCTTCACGTCCTTTCGACAAGGACCGCGACGGATTTGTCTTCGGCGAAGCCGGCGCCTTGATGATCCTCGAAACCGAGGAGCACGCAAAGGCACGCGGGGCAACGATTCACGCCCGCCTGCTTGGTTCCGGAATCACTTCGGACGGGTACCACATCGTGGCACCGCATCCGGAAGGCCTGGGCGCGGCGCGAGCCATGACCCGAGCAATCGAGATGGCCGGACTGACGAAGTCCGACATCAAGCACATCAACGCCCACGCCACTGCGACGCCGATCGGTGACATCGCAGAGGCAAAGGCAATCAACGCAGCGGTCGGCAATCACGCTGCGGTGTACGGCCCGAAATCCGCGCTGGGACACTCGATCGGCGCTGTCGGCGCCCTCGAATCAGTCCTCACGGTTCTGGCAGTGCGTGACGGGATCATCCCGCCCACGCTCAATGTTGACAGCCAGGATCCAGAAATCGATCTCGATGTCGTCAAGGGTGAACCCCGAACCGGCTCTTTCGATTTCGCACTGAACAACTCGTTCGGTTTCGGTGGGCACAATGTCGCGCTCGCCTTCGGTCGGGCCTAGCCCGAACCGCGGTTTGCACCTGTCCGCGGGTGTCGTTGCAACACAACGTCACCCGCGGACAACACCGACCTTTCGTTCCACCCAAGGCTCGTACTGAAGGAGGACGCGATGACCATCCTGGCCCCCGTGACAAAGTCCGAATCATCGACAGACCCGCGCGATCCTCTTGCGCGCCTGGAAAATCTGTTCGACCCCGGCACAACAGTGCCGCTCCACGCCCGTGACAAGTCCGGTGTGCTCGCCGCGTCCGGAAACATCGACGGCGTCCGCACCATCGCATACTGCTCCGACGCCACTGTCATGGGTGGCGCCATGGGCGTCGACGGTTGCAAACACCTCGTCAAAGCCATCGATACCGCTATCGAGGAAGAGTCCCCCATCGTGGGCCTCTGGCACTCCGGTGGCGCGCGTCTGGCTGAAGGCGTCGAGGCGCTCCACGCCGTCGGACTGGTCTTCGAGGCCATGGTCCGCGCGTCGGGTCTCATACCTCAAATTTCCGTCGTGCTCGGCTTTGCCGCTGGCGGAGCCGCGTATGGTCCAGCCCTCACCGATGTCGTGATCATGGCGCCGGAAGGCCGAGTGTTCGTCACCGGGCCAGACGTAGTTCGTAGTGTCACCGGCGAACAGGTCGACATGGTGTCACTCGGCGGTCCGGACACACACACCAAGAAGTCGGGTGTCGCGCACATCGCCGCACACGACGAGGCCGACGCATTGCACCGCGCGCGCCGCCTGGTCTCGATGATGTGCGAGCAGGGCGAATTCGATCAGCGGGCAGCGGAACTCGGCGACAGCGATCTGCGCGCCATGATGCCTGCCTCCGCGAAACGCGCGTACGACGTTCGTCCGATCGTTCACGAAATGCTCGACAACGTCGAAGGCGAGTCGAGTTTCGAAGAACTGCAAGGCAATTACGCTCGGAGCATCGTCACCGGTTTCGGCCGGATGGCCGGACGCACCGTTGGCGTCATTGCGAACAACCCACTGCGACTCGGGGGGTGCCTGAACTCCGAAAGTGCAGAGAAGGCCGCTCGATTCGTGCGACTGTGCAACGCATTTGGCGTGCCGCTCGTGGTCGTCGTCGATGTTCCCGGGTATTTGCCGGGCGTCTCGATGGAGTGGGAAGGCGTTGTCCGACGCGGAGCGAAGTTACTTCACGCCTTCGCCGAGGCAACGGTCCCCCGCGTCACCGTCGTCACTCGAAAGATCTACGGCGGCGCCTACATCGCGATGAACTCGCGAGCACTGGGAGCCACGGCCGTATTCGCTTGGCCCAACTCCGAAGTAGCCGTGATGGGCGCGAAGGCTGCTGTCGGCATCCTGCACAAGCGGGCCCTCGCAGCTGCACCGGACGACGAGCGTGAAGCATTGCACGACCGACTCGCTGCCGAGCACGAGGCAATCGCGGGCGGCGTCGACCGCGCGGTCGAAATCGGCGTCGTCGACGAGGAAATCGACCCGGCGAAGACTCGCAGCATCGTGACCGCTGCGCTCGCGTCTACACCATCTGTCCGCGCGCGGCACAAGAACATTCCGCTCTGACAACCCTGGACAGCAAGGTGGGCCTCGCCGATACGGCGAGGCCCACCTTTGTCATTCAAGTCTTTGTCGTTCAAGCCGCGAGAGCACTCCGGGTTCAGGATGGACCTCGGTCAGCTGACACGCCTTCGCAGCCATGTCACTTCGGCACCTTCGCCTGAACTCCGGAAGGGTTCGAGTTCCTCGTCCCACGGTGTACCTATCGCCCGATCGATTTCCGCGGCGATGTCTCCACCGGAATTCATGATGGACCGCAGTTTCATCTCCCCTACGACGACATCACCGTTCGCACTGGTGGATCCGCGCCACAGGCCCAGACCGGGCACATGGCTGTACCGTTCGCCGTCGACGCCATGACTCGGGTCCTCGGTGACCTCGAACCGCAACATCGGCCACGCGCGTAGCGAGTCGACCAGGCGGGCACAGGTTCCGACGGGACCCGTCCAGTCCGTCGTCGCACGCAGAAGCCCGTCGTAGGCAGGCTGTGAGGTCCATCTGAGCTTGGCAGGGCTGTCCAACGTGGCGGACAGAGCCCAATCCACGTGCGGGCACAGCGCCGCGGGCGACGAGTGGATGTAAACCACACCAGTCGTCACGTCCGCGAATTGATTCATTTCGCGCACTCGAGCCTCCTGCTTCGACGAGGGACGTCTTCCCCAACGACCTCTGTCGAGTTCGTGCAGCACGCTCGATTGAACAGTGTGCCTTGTGTTACCCGTGTTGCGCCAGTGGAAGGAGAGAAATTTGTGCTCTACCGCGAAACTTCACCGACCACGCCATCCGACAATTCGGTCCACAAAGGCTTGGCCCAATCACCGAAATCGCGATCGGTAAGCACGACGCACGCAGTATCGATCGTGGGATCGACCCACAGGAACGTCCCGGACTGGCCGAAATGACCGAAGGTAGCGGCCGAGTTCTCGAGACCCGTCCAATGCGGACGCTTGTCGCCCCGAATTTCGAATCCGAGCCCCCAGTCGTTGGGGCGCTGAGAGCCGTAACCCGGAAGAATTCCGTTGAGCCCCGGGAACTGCACAGTTGTCGCCTCTGCGAACGTCTGCGCCGAGACCAGAGTCGGCGAGAGCAGTTCAGCCGCGAACTTGGCCAAGTCGTCTGCCGATGCCTGCGCACCGTGACCGGCCGGACCGACAAGAGCCGCGCTGGTCATCGCCAACGGCGCGAACACCGCCTCGGCCAGATAGTCGGCAAATTCGATCTCGGTCTCCCGGGAAACCAACTCGGCAAGCACCTCGAACCCCGCACTCGAGTAGATCCGCTTCGACGCCACCGGCGCCTGAACAACACGTTCGGCGAATGCCAATCCCGAAGCATGTGCGAGGAGATGACGAACGGTCGACCCCTCAGGCCCGGCCGGCCCATCCAACTCGACCGCCCCCTCCTCCACTGCCACGAGAATCGCGTAGGCGCACAACAGTTTTGTCACCGAAGCCAGGGGGAAAACATGCGCCTGGTCGCCACTGAAACCACGAATGCGGTCGCCCTCACCGGGATTCTTCCCGGAGAGGACGACCGCTGCCGCATTGTCGACCGGCCACTGCTGGATTACGTCGAGACTGTGAGTACTGGGCACCCGATCAGACTACTGGCACAAGAGTTGCGCTTCCGATCACCAGTCAGCTTCGGTGTAGCGGATGACGCCGCGGATGTTCTTGCCATCCAACATGTCCTGGTAGCCGTCGTTCACGCCTTCGAGCGTGTAGGTCCGAGTCACCATGTCGTCGAGGTTCAGCTTGCCTGCCTTGTACATCGCGAGGAGGTTCGGCACGTCCTGGCGAGCGTTGCCACCGCCGAAAATGTTGCCCTGAAGGTCCTTCTGAAGCATCGACAGCAGGAACAGGTTCAGCTTCACATCCATGTCCGTCAGGTGCCCCATTGCGGTGACGACACAACGGCCGGCCTTTGCCGTCAGAATCATCGCTTCTTCGACGTACTCACCCCTCATTTCGCCGACGGTGATGATCGTCTTCTGCGCCATGCGGCCATACGTAGCGTCGATGATCGGCTGAATGGCAGCGGCAGCGCTTTCGAAAGCGTGCGTTGCGCCGAACTTCAGAGCCTGCTCACGCTTCCACGGCACGGGGTCGATGGCAAAGATGTACCGGGCGCCCGATGCAACTGCACCCTGTAGCGCACTGATACCGACGCCGCCGACACCCATGATCACAACGTCTTCGCCGGGCTTCACATCGGCGATGTGGGTTGCCGATCCCCAACCGGTCGGAACGCCGCAACCGACGAGTGCGGCAACCTCGAACGGAATGTCCTTGTCGATCTTCACCACTGACGACTGGTTCACGACCATGTAGGGCGAGAACGTCCCTAGCAGGCACATCGGGATCACGTTTTCGCCGCGAGCCTGGATACGGTAAGTGCCGTCACTGATGGCCTGGCCGCTGAGGAGGCCCATCCCGAGGTCACACAGGTTCTGATGACCGGCCGAACACGCCGGACAGGTTCCACAAGCCGGAATGAAGGACAGAACGACGTGGTCGCCGACCTCCAGACCCTTGACCTCCGGGCCGAGCTTGGTGATGACGCCCGAACCCTCGTGCCCACCCATGACGGGGAACGACGGCATCGGGGTCGCGCCGGTGACGATGTGGTGATCGGAGTGGCACATTCCGGCCGCTTCCATGCGAATCTGAACTTCGCCGGCTACCGGCTCACCGATCTCGATCTCCTCGACGGACCACTTTTCATTGAGGCCCCACAGGATTGCACCCTTGGTCTTCACGTCACTGCACCCTTTCATTCGCACACCCGCATCTATCTCTGTGACCATAGCCACAAATCTGCGAAATTGGAACGTGTTCTAACGAAAGATTTTGCACTGCAGGTCAGACGTCCAAATGACCTGGCACAACCGGCGCGGCAACGACGGAATAATGACCCACTGAGTGGGACAGGCCACACGGGCACCCGAAAGTAGAGCCGCCCCGAAAGCACGCAACCATCCGACTCCACCTCCCACCAATCGGTCGGACACAGAGCAGCGGGTCTGAAACAGGCCTGGGCATGTTCTGGTGCATCTGAGGTTTGGCCCCTCAGGTTTTGAAGGTGGTGTTCGCCGGCCGCGGGTGCTGCTGCGGGTCGATCGAGGGCGGCGGGATGAACCAGGGTTTATTGTCGACCCCTATCCGAATTTCCCATTTGCCGACGAACCCTGATTTTCGGTGCATCAACCGATGATGTGAACGGCACAGCAGCACCAGGTTGTTCATCACCGTCGGGCCACCGTTCGCCCAGTGCCGGATATGGTGCGCATCCGTCCAGGCCGGTACACATGTGCAACCCGGGAACGCGCAGCCCTTGTCCCGGGCGATCAACGCCACTCGCTGTTCCGCGGTGACCAATCGTTTTCCTGGTTGCGCATCCAAGGGCGCGCCGTGATCATCGAGCAGCACCGTGGACAGGAAACAATCGCACCCAAGGAGTCTGGTCTGCGACACCGACAGCGGCCCCAGCCACGGCATGTGCCCGACATCGAGATCCGATACAGCCATTCCGTCATCAGCAGTGGAGGGTGTCGCGGCGCAGTCCCGATGCTCCGCCAGATCCCGAGCATTGATGTGCACGTTCACATGCGGACGCTGACCACCATCGGTACCAGTCTTGGCGCAATCGAGATACCGGCGGATCAGTTCCGTGAACCCGTCCGCGGTCCGCTTCGCCGCCGACCGAGCATCCGGCGTCCCATCCGGTGCCGGGGTCGGCATCGTCAGATTCGACAACGCCGACAACAACATCTCACCGGTGAGAGCGTCGAAATCACCACGCACCACCACCCGACCGTTCAAGGTCGACGCGATCCGCAACTCGTTGAGATCGACATCCTCGGCGGGCGGAATCTCATCCGACTCGAACAACCTCTCCAACGTCGCGATCACGTTCCGCACCTTCGTCGTCGTCGCCTCAACACCCGACGCAGCAGCGAGCAACAAATCGATGCACTTCGGGAGCGCCTCCTCCGGCATCCCCTTCGGTGGTGACTCGCAGAACGCCACGATCAACACGGCATGATCGAACGAGCAATCCCCACAACCGAACCGAGCAGCCACACCCGGAAGCGGCCGCAAAGCCGCACCCAACGCGGCGATCTTCTTCCCGTCCCGAACCTGCAACATCGTGTTCGCCGCCAACCACGCACCCACCCCGCGGCTCGCAATCACCTGATCATCCGGGCGCAACGACAACTCGTCCACCACAGCCACACGCACAGCTTCCAGGCGCAGAATCTCCGCACTCGCCTCGACAGCAGCAGCACGCAACTCAGCAGCAGACAACCGCCACAGACGTCCACGTAACCCCACCGCAGAACCAGACACCACATCCGACAACAAGACACTCATTGAATCCCCCGATCCCCTCCCCATATCATACTCGAACACCCGTTCGAGTCAAGAGTTTTTCGAGTCAATCCACCGAGCGTCCCGGAATCACCACACCGCATTGATATGCGAGAACCACCAGTTGCGCGCGGTCGCGGACATCCAGTTTCGTCATCGCCCGATTCACATGGGTTTTTGCCGTGACCGCGCTGATCACCAATTCCGCGGCGATTTCGTCGTTGGACATCCCGAGGGCAACGAGGGTTACCACTTCGAGTTCGCGTGGTGTCAATTGACCGAAAATCCCAGAAGTTGAGTCGGCCCGCGACGGAGTGGAAAGGAACCGAGAAATCAACGCGCTGGTCGCAATCGGCGACAGCAAAGAGTTCCCACCTGCGACCGTCCGAACAGCATCGAGTAGATCCTCCGCTCGGATTCCTTTGCCGATGAAGCCGCTGGCTCCAGCCCGGATCGCCTGTGCCACATGCTCATCCACTTCGAAGGTGGTAAGGATCAACACGCGCACGTCGGTCAAATCCGGATGATCGGCAATCATGGCGGTCGCTTCGACTCCGCTGGTGCCTGGCATTCGAATGTCCATCAATACAACGTCGGGTCGGTGCTCGATCGCCGCCTGGAATGCCTGCTCTCCGTCTGCCGCCTCGGCGACCACCTCCATGTCCTCTTCCGAACCGATCAGCAGCGCAAGCGTTTGACGGAAGAGCGCCTGATCGTCTGCCACTACCACCCGAATACTCACGACTCCCCACTCTCCGAACCCCTGGACACCGAGACAAGCGGCAGTTGGGCGTCCACACGAAATCCCCCGTCCGCGCGGAATCCTGCTGAGACCTCGCCTCCCATTGCCTGTGCCCTCTCCTTCATTCCCAGCAGTCCGTACCCGGGCGGTGACGTCGAAGGCACTGCCGTTCCGGAGTTTTCGACCGACAGCACCAGAACCTCGGCTTCGTACGACAACGACACGGTGACGGCCCCTGGCAACGCATGCTTGCTCGCATTCACGAGTGCTTCCTGGATAATTCGGTACGCCGTGAGGTCTACTGCTGGCCCGAGAGGGCGCAGCGAACCCACAGCGCGCACTTCGATTTCCATTCCCGCACTGACGAATTGATCCACCAGTGCCGGTAGATCCGAAAGCCCCGGAGCCGGCTTCATCGAGCGATCACCGTCCTGAGCATCACGGAGAACTCCGACCGTGGCCCGAATTTCATCGAGTGCCGCCTTGGACGTTTCCTCCACTCCGCGTAGTGCAGTCGTCGCCTTCTCCGGGTCTTTCCCGATCAAGTGCGACGCGACCCCGACTTGCAGGTTGACCAAGGCAATGTGGTGCGCGACAACGTCGTGCAGGTCTCGCGCAATCCGCATCCTTTCTTCGACGACGCGGTGTCGGGCCTCGTCCTCGCGCATTCTTTCCGCTTGCACCGCGCGCGCCTCGACGGACTCCAGATAGGCTCGGCGAGAACGGACCTCGGCGCCGGCAAAACTTGCCATCAGCAACCAAGCCAACAACCCCAGTGCCTCCTGCAGGAGATTGTTCCCCACTCCCAGGAAGATCGTGACGAGCATCAGCGAGCTGACTGTGCTCGCCGCTGCGAAGAAGGTCCTCCGGCGGTCACTCGTGCTGGCAACGTAGTAGAGGCACACCATCGCTGCGGAACCTGTGCCGGCATTCGGCGGCGCTGACAGTGCAATCATCAATACGCCGAGGAGTACTGCCACCGCCAGTGCCGAGAACGGATAGCGCCTTCGGAACACGATGGTTGCCGCTGCGATCGCTGTTACAAGCACTCCCACAACCGTGACCTCGCGGGTGTCATTGCCGTCGAGCGCGATGCGGTGCGCCGTCCACGTGGCAAGGAGCACGAGAATCGCCAGTGCCAGGTCGATGGTGCGCGGGTGTTCCGCACACCATCGACCCCACGTCGATGTCGAAGTCATCGATCTACCGTATCCGGGTCACACCGACAACTTGTCGCTCGTGGGTTCACTGGATTCCTTCGAATCTGCGAGCAGCGCAGTCAACTGCTCCCCCTCGACATCGACGTTCGGGACCAACCGGTCCAGCCATGAGGGGAACCACCATGCCTTCGAGCCCAACAGGGACATGACGGCCGGTACGACAGTCATACGAATCACGAAGGCGTCGAACAGAACCGCGAACGAAAGTCCGAGTCCGATCTGCATGATGAAGGCGTCGCCGCCGAAGATGAAGCCCGCGAAAACGGCGATCATGATCAGCGCCGCGGCCGAGACGACTCGCGCGCCCTGGTCGAAGCCCTTCACGACTGCTTCATCCGGTCCGTCACCGTGGACGAACGCTTCACGCATTCTGGTCACCAGGAACACCTGGTAGTCCATCGCCAACCCGAAGACGATGCCGATCATGAAGATGGGCAACATCGCCACAACTGATCCGGTTTGACCTTCGATTCCGAGAATGCCGGCGAACCAACCCCACTGGAAGATCGCGACCAGCACACCGAACGTCGCACCGATCGAGAGCAGAAATCCGAGAGTTGCCTTGAGCGGTACCAAGATCGAGCGGAACACCAGCATCAAAAGAATGAAGGCGAGGCCGACGACCAATGCGAGGTAGGGAACGAGGGCATCAGCCAGGCGGTCCGAGACGTCGATCGTCAACGCTGTCTGACCGGTGACCGACATCGTGGCCCCGGTCTCGTCGGTCAGTGATCCGGCGACCTCACGTATATCTGCGACGAGCGCCTTTGTTGCCTCGGTTTCGGGGCCGCTCGAGGGAACCACCGTGATGACTGCTGTATCGCCGGCCTGATTGAGTGCTGGCGGCGTCACTGCCGCTACGTCGGGCAGAGCACCGAGCTTTTCCTGGGCGCCGCTCAATGCCGCTGCCGGATCTGCGGCGTCGGCAACGTCGACGACCACCATGAGCGGGCCGCTGAACCCGGCACCGAACCCCTCGGATAGTCGGTCGGTAGCCCTGGCGGCAGTTGTGTCGGGCACTGGTGGGCTCGCCAAACTCAGGTTGATTCCGAAGGTGGGGATCGCCAGCAATCCCAGCCCGAGGACTGACGCGAGCAAAACCGGAACTCGACGCCGGATCACGAACTTGGCCCATCGCGAGCCTGCGCCTTCCTTCGTCTTGCGATGCGTCAACTGACCACCGGACGCAAGCAGGCGACGATCGGATCGGCTCAGAACGCGCGATCCAGCAAATCCCAGCGTGGCGGGCAGCAGGGTCAGTGAAATCACCACTGCAACAGCAACTGCAAACGCCGCAGCCAGACCCATGCTCGTCAGGAACGGGATGTTCACGACGAACAGTCCTGCCAATGCGATGAGCACCGTCAACCCCGCGAACACTACGGCCGAACCCGCCGTCCCCGCTGCGCGGCCCGCAGCAATTTCCGGATCATGTCCGTCACGTAGTTCGGAGCGGTAGCGCGAGACGATGAAGAGCGAATAGTCGATCGCCACGGCGAGCCCCAGCATCATTGCCAGGACGGTTGTGCTCGAACCCAATTCGATGAAACCAGTTGCGATAGTGATCGTGCAGATCGCGATGCCGATGCCGATCAACGCGCTGATCAAGGGAAGCCCTGCTGCCACCAACGAACCGAAAGTGACCGTCAGGACCACAGCGGCGATCGCGACGCCGATCACTTCGCCCATCGATTCGGCACTGCTTTCCATCAGCACGTTGCCGGCAACATCGACTGCCAGCCCTGAATCCGCGGCGTCGTGGACGGCGGACTCGAGCAGTTCTTTCGAGCTGTCCGGCAAGTCGATCGAGTCGGCGGTATAGGAGACCTGCATGTATCCGATCGTCCCAGTCGGCGACACTCCGCCGGAGGCATACGGATCCGATACCGCTGCAACCTCGGGGTCCTTCCCGAGCGCAGAGACCAAGTCACTGACGGATTGTCGAATCGCCGGATCGGTGAGCGTCGTGCCTGCCGGAGATTCGAAGACGATGCGAGCACTGGCTCCGTCGGTGGACGATTGCGGAAATCTTTCAGCCAGAAGATCTTGCGCCGCTTGTGATTCGGTGCCCGGAATCGACAACGTATTGACGGTCGGACCGGACAGCGTTGCTGCGCCTACTCCGCCCGCCACCAGCAGGACGACCCAGAAGCCCACCATTGCCCAACGGCGCCGAAACGCGAGTCGCGAGAGTTTGTACAGGAATATCGACATGCGTGTCACTGTGCCGATACACGACCCCGTCGCACATCGTGCACAGGTAGACAGTTCGACGTACTGCGCTCGCAGTAGGGCGGTGGTCCCCAGTGCTAGACGGGCAGGCCCAACTCCCTTGACCACGGCGGATCCGCCCCGGGACGTGACACGGTGACGGCTGCCGCGCGTGCGGCAAAGGTCAACGCGGCCGACCAATCTGCCTCGGTGAACGCACGCACAACAGCGACGTCGAGTGCGTCGTGACGATCAAGGTAGGCCAACAGGGCTCCGTGAACGGTATCGCCCGCACCGATCGTGTCCGCGACGTCGACCGCGGGCGCCGGCACCGAAACATCGAGTTCCTCGGTGATCAAACGCAACCCGTCACCACCACGGGTGAGCAGGACGGCGCCGACGCCTTCGTGGAGCCACTCGGCGCCGTCGACCGAACCCAACCACTTCGCGTCGTCGTCGCTCACTTTGAGAATATCGATGGCGGGCAACCACGAACGAAACCGTCGTCGATACGCGTCCGGGTCGGAGATCACCGCCGGACGAATGTTGGGGTCCACCATGGTGAGTCGACCGCGGGCGTGTGCTTCGTGCAGCAAAGCTTCGTAGGCAGAGGCCCCGGGCTCGAGCACCAGCGACAGCGTTCCGAACGAGAATGCCCGGGCAGAGGGAAGTTTCGGCAGCGCGAACTGTCGATCCGCCGTTCCCTCGAGGTAGAAGGAATACCGCGCACCTCCGTCCGCTGCAAGGTTCACGACGGCCAGAGTTGTCGGCTCGGGCCCACGTTCGACCCCAGTTGTGTCGACATTGGACGCGGCCAGCGAGTCGATCATCCGATCTCCGAAGGCGTCGGTGGACAAGCGAGAGACGAATCCCACGTCGGATCCGAGTCGGCCCAATGCAACCGCAACGTTGAACGGTCCACCGCCCAACTTGGGCGAGAAGTTCTCCCCCACCGGAACCAGATCAACCAGTCCCTCACCACACACCACGACGGATCGTTCGCGTGTATCACTCATCGGTAGACCCTAACCTTCTCACCAGTCGAAGATGGATGTGACCTGCTCGGCACGAACGAGTTCGGGTGCCGAGCAGGTCACGAATGCGATGGGATTCAGCTACCCACACGCTCGCCCGTAGCCGGGTCGAAGAGGTGAACGAGGCCGTCCACCCGCTCGAAGCCCAGCGTCTGGCCGTACTGCAGCTTCGATCGCCCGCCGGTGCGTGCGACGAGCGAAATCGGATCGGATTCCGTGCCAGGTACGTGCGCGTAGATGTACGACTCGTTGCCCAGTTCCTCCACCAGGTCGATCTGAGCTGCGATTCCGTCTCCAGCCGCAACCACCTGGAATTGCTCGGGTCGAATTCCTACTGTGACCGAGTCCAGACCGGCCGCGGCGATTGCCGCCATCTGCTCGCGGTCCAGCGGAACCTCGACGTCACCGAAACGCACCCCACCCGAACTGACCGGCGCCGTTACCAAGTTCATACCTGGAGATCCGATGAAACCGGCAACAAACGCATTGGCCGGCCGATCGTAAAGTTCGGTCGGAGAGGCGAATTGTTGCAACTTGCCGCCCTTGAGCACTGCCACTCGATCACCCATCGTCATCGCTTCCACCTGATCGTGCGTGACGTAGACGGTGGTGGTTCCGAGACGACGCTGCAACGCCGCGATCTGCGTGCGGGTCTGGACGCGTAGCTTTGCGTCGAGGTTGGAGAGCGGCTCGTCCATGCAGAACACTTGCGGTTCACGAACGATTGCACGGCCCATGGCAACTCGCTGCCGTTGACCACCGGAAAGCTTGGCCGGCTTGCGGTCGAGGTATTCCGTCAGGTCAAGCAGTTTGGCCGCTTCGGCCACTTTCTTCTTACGCTCCTCGACGGGCACACCGCGCATCTTCAACGCGAACCCCATATTTTCCCCGACGGTTTTGTTGGGGTACAGCGCGTAATTCTGGAAGACCATTGCGATGTCGCGATCCTTGGACGGGACATCGGTCATGTCCTTGCCGTTGATGGTGATCGCGCCGGAATCGATGTCCTCGAGCCCTGCCAACATGCGCAGGGCCGTGGACTTTCCGGAACCTGACGGACCGACGAGCACGATGAACTCCCCGTCGTTGATGTCGAGATCGAGTGAATCGACAGCGAGGGTCCCGGCACCTTCGTAGATGCAAGACGCTTTCTGGTACGAGATTTCAGCCATGACGAACTCCTGAGAGGGTGAGGAGAATTATTTGATTGCACCGAAGGACAGGCCGCGCACCAGTTTGTTCTGGGCGAACCAACCGGCCAGGATGACGGGCAATGCCGCCATGGTCGCTGCCGCGGAGAGCCGAGCCCAGTACAGTCCCTCGCCGGTGATGAACCCGACCAGGAAGACCGGAATCGTCTGCGCTTGAACAGCTGTTAGGTTGACTGCGAAGAAGAATTCGTTCCACGAGAAGATCACGCAGATCAGCGCAGTCGCAGCAATTCCGGGCGAGATCAGCGGGAGGATCACCTCGCGAACCGAGGTCCACAAACTCGCGCCGTCCATGCTGGCAGCTTCGAGAAGTTCGCCGGGGACTTCGAGAAAGAACGAACGCATCATCCACACTGCGATCGGCAGATTCATCGATGTGTACAAGATGACCAGCGCCCAGATGTTGTCGAGCAACCCGATGTCGTTGACGATCACGTACAGCGGCACGATTGCAGCGACGACTGGGAGCATCTTGGTACTGATGAAAAAGAACAGAACGTCCTGAGTCTTGACTACCGGGCGAAGCGACAATGCAAACGCAGCCGGAACACCCAGTAGCAGAACAAGAATCGTCGACATGGCCGTCGCAAATGCGGAGTTTGCCAGCGTCGTGCCGAGACCGGAGTCGAGGACGGCACGGAACTGTTCGAGGGTGGGAGTGAAGAACAGCTTCGGCGGATCCGTGTAGGCGTCTGCCTCGGTCTTGAACGCGGTGAGGACCATCCAGAAGACCGGGAAGAAAAATCCGAGAGCGGCGATCCACGCCACAACCGACCACGGACTGAACTTGCTGCTCTTCTTTTTCTTGACGACGGGCTTGTCGGCCGTCGCGCTTGTCGTCTCTACGGCAGTCATCACGCCGCCTCCTCGTTGCCGGTGAAGCTCTTGAAGATCAATCGGAGCGCAAGTGTCGACACGATGATCGTCGCGATCACTGTCACGACACCCATCGCCGCAGCTTGACCTACGTCGAAGCCGAGGAACGCGCGCTGGTAGATGTAGAACGGCAGGTTCGAACTGGCCACGCCTGGCCCGCCCGACGTCATCATGTACACCGCGTCAAAGGTGTTCACGAGGTAGATCGCACCCAGAACTGCACCGAGTTCGATGAAACGGCGCAGGTGCGGCAGTGTCAGTTCGCGGAACATCGCAAACGGCTTGGCTCCGTCCACCCGTGCGGCTTCGAGGATGTCTCGGGGCATGGACTGCAAGCCGGCCAGAATGAGCAGCATCATGAAAGGCGTCCACTGCCAGATCAGATTGATCATGACGGCGGCGAGCGGAAACTTGCTGACCCAGTCGACCTGGCCGACACCGAAAGGCTGGAGGACGAAGTTCACGATACCGAACACCGGGTCGAACATTGTTGTCTTCCAGAGCAATGCGCCAGCGACGGGGGTGATGAGAAACGGCGTGATCAGCAGTGTCCGCACGATCCCGCGACCGAGGAAGGCTCTGTCGAGTAGCAGTGCCAACGCGAGTCCGAGGATCACCGAAACGATGACCGTCCCCACGATCATGATGACCGTGTTGACCGCGACTTCCCGAAACTGACTGTCCTTGAAAACCTCGATGTAGTTGTCGAACCCGTTGAAGTGCCGCGATCCCGGCCGGACAAGGTTCCACGACTGCGTCGAGTGGTAGAGGGTGAACAGAAACGGAATCTGGGTGACGACGATCGAAAAGATCAACGCCGGCAACAGGGGACCTCTACGACGCCAACCCTCGGCGCGGGAGATCTTCTTTTCGACACGGACCGGTGGCGCGTCGTCCACCGTAGTTCTGGGCTCGGCAACCGTAGTCATCGGTTCTCCTGATAGGTCTTGCCGACCACCTCGGCATACTGCTGGGATTGTTCGAGTGCTTCTTTCACGCTCTTCTGACCCGCGATGGCCGCACTGATCTGCTGGCTGACGCGAGTGCCCAGGTCCTGAAACTCAGGGATGGTTAGGAACTGGACGCCGGTGTACGGAACCGGTTGCACTGTAGGGTTTTTCGGATCTGCATTGTTGATCGATTCGAGGGTGATCGGACCGAATGCCTGTGCGGCCTCTTGATATTCCGGAATCTCGTAGGTCGATAGGCGACTTCCCGGAGGAACTCTCGACCAGCCGAGTTCGGTTCCGACCTTCTGGATGTAGTCCTTGTTCGTCATCCAGGAAATGAACTTCCAGGCATCATCTTTGTTCTTTGCCGACTCCGGGATTCCGAGCGCCCACGTGTAGAGCCAACCAGGATCGGACTTCTCGACCTTCGGGGCCTTCGCATATCCGATGTTGCCGACTACCTTCGACGACGCAGGGTCCTCGAGAACCGACACAGCCGACGTCGCGTCGTACCACATCGCCGTGTTGCCTTGCGCGAATTGTGTTGCACATTCACCGAATCCGCTTGTGGCAGGACCCGGCTGACCGTGCTCCTTGACCGTGTCCACGTAGAACTGAACCGCATCCTCGACCTGCGGACTGGTCAGCTGCGCATTCCAATTCTCGTCGTACCAGCGTCCACCGAAGGTGTTGATCACTGTGTTCAGCGGTGCGAGTACCTCACCCCAGCCAGGCTTTCCGCGCAAGCAGATTCCCGCCATCTTGGCATCCGGGTTGTCGAACTGCGCTGCCCAACCTGCGACTTCTTGCCACGTCGGGTCTTCGGGAACTGTTATCCCCGCCTGATCGAACAGATCCTTGCGGTACATCAGGAACGACGACTCCCCGTAGAACGGAACCGCGTACATACTGTCCTCGTATGACAGAGAAGTCTTGATCGACGGTACGAAGTCGTCCTCGTCGTAACCGGGCGTCTTGTCTGCATACTCGGACAGGTTCGTGAGCCAACCGTTGGCGGCCCACTGAGGTGTCTCGTAGTTGCTGATCATCACGACGTCGAACTCACCGCCGCCGGTTGCCGTCGACGCCGTGATCTTGGCGCGCGCCTGGTTCTCGGAAAGGCTGACGAATTTGAGGTCGATGCCAGGGTTCTCGGCTTCGAAAGCCGGCGCCAGTTTGATGGCGTCCTGCATCTGCGAGTTCGACACCATCGCGATGGTGACTGTTCGTTCGCCGGAACCACCGAGCGCACCAGCGCCCGCACATCCCGACACCAGGAGGCAGAGCGCCGCCGCGGCAGCGCCCCACACTCGTCTTCCTGTTTTCACGGATTACCTTCCTTCACACTTGCGTGTCAGTCGCGCGCTCGGACCGCGAAACTCGTGAGATCGCTAGCCTTCGAGCAGCCACTGGGCGCACTCGACGTCGGTGACGAGTACGTTTGCCAAACCTCCGCGCAATGCGCCCAGAACGGCCTGGCGTTTGTGTGTTCCCCCCGAAATCAGAATCGTCTGATCGCAGGATTTCACTGCGTCGAGCGATACTGAGACCGTTCGCTCAGGCAGTGGCCCCTCCACTGGATTGCCGTCGATCGTGTAGAAACGGCCGCCGATTTCACCGACAGCGCCTCGACTTTCCAACTCGTCCAGCATGGTCGAGTCGACGAAGCTACCGGCAAACAAGGTCGTGGCAGTCGAGACGGCACCAACTCCGAAAACCATGATGTCGGAATCAGTTCCGGCTTGCAGCGCCTTCGAGATCACCGAGTCGTTTCGCATCGACTCCACAGTCGCCGGGTCGGCATACAGCGGAGCGTTGAGACGAATAGGATTGGCCTGCAACTGTTGTGCACATCGGCCGATGGTGAAGTCGACACCGGTTTGGTAGTCGGTCACCGTCATGGAGCCGTCAAGTTGTACCACAGCCGAGCACTTCGCCGCCTTGTCTGGCAAAGATCCTGCTACCGCAACGGTTTCCGGACCCCAGGTAAACCCGAGAACGCTCGACGGCTGCAGACGACGAACCAGAACTTCCGCTGCTCGTCGGCCGAGCGCGTCGAAGTCCGGATCGTCCGAGTCCGAATTTGCTTCGGGCACAATCAAAACTTCGGCCAACCCGAAGTGCTTCTCCAGTTTCGATTCCAACTCCGTGTTCACCGAACCTTCGAGCTCCGGCGGTACCAAAATCTCGACCCTGACCAAACCTTGCGTCCGCGCCCTGGCCAACAGTCGCCCGGCTGTCGGCCGCGAGACGCCCAACTTCGCTGCAATCTCCGCCTGAGTGGCACCTTCGAGGTGATACATGGTCGCTGCCCGCAAGGCGAGCCGCACATCCTCGGAAGCGGGCAACTTCGACGTCTTGAGTCCTGTGGGCTGAGCCGACTGGTTCACACGGTCTCCTTGTGCATCAGGTTCAAAGTTTCTCGATCGTGAGCAAATGCTCACTAGATGTTCTTATGCTCATTAAGCTAACATCTACGTTGTGACCCACACAACAGTTTCCGGAGAATCCGTCGATCTACCTGCGACAATTCGGGCAAATGTCCTCGTTGAGACCGGAAAGATGCAGATGGTCGAGAGACCACGACCCTCCCCGAAGGCGGGTGAAGTCCTCGTTCGCATCCATGCCGTGGGCGTGTGCGGGTCGGACGCGCACTACTTTCACGAAGGTCGCATCGGCCCTTACGTAGTCAACTCACCGCTCGTTCTCGGACACGAAGCATCGGGACGCATCGCCGCGGTCGGTGACGGCGTCGACCCAAGACGCATCGGGCAGCGTGTCTCCATCGAGCCTCAGAAGCCCGATCCGACAAGTCCCGAATCCAAGGCAGGCAGATACAACCTCTGCCCTCATATGGAGTTCTTCGCGACGCCGCCGATCGACGGTGCGCTGACCGACTACGTCACGATCGGTGCCGACTTCGCCCATCCCATCGCAGATTCCGTGTCCTACGAGGCAGCTGCGCTGTTCGAGCCACTCTCCGTAGGGATCGCCTCAGCCCAGAAGGCGGGGATCACTGCCGGCTCTCGGGTGTTGATCGCCGGCGCCGGCCCGGTAGGAATCGTGACGACGCAGGTGGCCAAGGCATTCGGCGCGACGGAAGTCATCGTCTCGGACATCGACGCGGCCCGACGTGATGTGGCCCTGAAATTCGGCGCAACAACCGTCGTTGATCCACGTGAGGGCGACGTACGCTCGCTGGCCGTCGACGCATTCATCGACGCCTCGGGTGCCACGGCCGCGGTGATCGACGGGATTCACGCAGTTCGGCCCGCTGGGACCGTCGTTCTGGTCGGAATGGGTGCCGACGAGATACCGTTGCCGGTCCCGATCATTCAGAATCGCGAACTGATGCTGACCGGAGTGTTCCGGTACGCCAACACGTGGCCGATCGCCGCCGCATTGGTCGCTGCCGGGCGCGTCGATCTGGACTCGATGGTCACAGCACGCTTTTCACTCGAACAGTCGCAAGAGGCCCTGGTGGCCGATCGCATTCCCGGCAGCATCAAAGCCGTAGTCATTGTCGCCGAAGGAGACTAGTACTTTCATGGAACTCAATACGAAGACCCTGCTCGACTTCGATGCTGCACTCGAAGTGCCGACCTACGACCGGAGCAAAGTTACTACCGGCATAGTGCATTTCGGTGTCGGAGGCTTTCACCGTGCACACCAGGCCATGTACATCGATGCTCTCCTGCGACGCGGTGAGGGCTTCGACTGGGGAATCTGCGGAGTGGGAGTGATGCCGTCGGACAAGCGAATGAAAGACGCACTCCGCGCGCAGGACGGCCTCTACACGCTGGCGCTCAAGCATTCCGACGGAACCCTCGAGGCCCGGGTCATCGGGTCGATCGTCGAGTACCTGTTCGCTCCAGAGGATCCGGAGGCGGTGATCGAAAAGATGGCATCCGAATCGACGAAAATCGTATCTCTCACCATCACCGAGGGCGGATACAACATCTCGCACACTACGGGCGAGTTCGACGCGTCCCATCCCGATGTGATGCACGATCTCGAGCCGGGAACACTCCCCCGCACCACCTTCGGTCTGATTTGTGCGGCACTCGCACTCCGTCGCGACCGGGGCCTCACCCCGTTCACGGTCATGAGTTGCGACAACATCGAAGGCAACGGATCGGTCGCCAGGACGGCTGTCGGAGCGTTCGCCGCTCTGAAGGATCCCGAACTTGCGGAGTGGATCGACGAGAACGGCGCCTTCCCCAACTCCATGGTCGACCGGATCACACCCGTCACGACAGCCGAGGTGACCACCGAGATCGCCGAGACGTTTGGCGTGGAAGATCAGTGGCCGGTCGCAGCTGAGCCGTTCACCGCGTGGTTCCTCGAGGACGAGTTCACCTCAGGCAGGCCACCTCTGGAGAATGCCGGCGTCAATCTCGTGCCGGATGTTCGCCCGTACGAACTGATGAAACTGCGCCTTCTCAATGCCAGCCATCAAGGCATCGCGTACTTCGGCTACCTTGCCGGATACCGCCTGGTCCACGAGGCATGCCAGGACGAACTCTTGTCAGGGTTCCTGCTCGACTACATGAATCTGGAAGCGACGCCGACCCTTGATCCGGTACCCGGCGTCGACCTCGATCAGTACAAGAAGACCCTCATCGAACGATTCTCGAACCCCCAGATCCGCGACACGATTGCACGTCTGTGTGCCGAGTCGTCCGATCGAATTCCCAAGTGGCTGTTGCCCGTCATCCGGAACCAACTCGACACCGGTGGGTCGATCAACCTGTCCACCGCAATTGTCGCTAGCTGGGCCCGCTACGCCGAGGGCACAGACGAGAACGGAGATCCCATCACCGTCGTCGATCAGCTGTCGGACGCTCTGGTGCCGCTCGCCCAGAAACAGTCGAGCGACCCGTTGGCCTTCATCGGGTACCGCCAAGTGTTCGGCGATCTCGTGGACGATCGCCGATTTGTCGCTAGCTTCCGAAAGACCCTCGACTCATTGCACTCCGTCGGAGCCAGAAGAACCCTCGAGGAGGTGCGCGGGCTCTGACTACACCGAGACGTCGTGCAGGTGATGGATCGGATCGTGAATGAAGTAGGCCGCCAACGATTCGACGGTGAACGCCGATCCGTCACTGCGGAGACCCCGTCGTTGGCGGCTACCCTCTGGCACGGTTTCGAAGGCATTCGCGACTTCGGCCGCGGCGTCGGACAATTCCGATGCCACCGTTGCCGGATCTTGGTCGTTGTACCGCTCGGCCTCAGCTGTTGCGTCTTGATCCCAGTTCTCGAATAGCGGATCGTCGAATTCGAGCATCTGTTCCAACCGCACCTTGAAGATCCGGAACACGTCGCGTACGTGGGCGGAATACTCCAGCGCTGACCATGTTTCGCTGTCCGGTCGCTCCGTCACATTCTCGCCCTCCAGTACCTCGGCCCACGAGACGGCATTGCTACGCACAAGATCTGGAACATCCGCGAACGCAACAGCGGACGAATCAAACCCGCACTCGCCGCATGGGCGTTCGAGGACCCAGGTCCAGTTCTTTGTATCCGGGGTGATCGGCATGCATCGAGAATAGTCCGCGGGAGCGGAGTCGGTCTGCTTCGATTGGCCGATGAAGCGCATCATGGTCGGTATTGCGATTCCATTCGTGCTGATGCTTACTTCGTGTGGCGGGGACGGGGGCGACGCCGAACCACACGAACTCGCCTTCACATGCGACGACGCACGTGCGTACCTCGAAGTTTTCGGGACGGTCGAGGCGGCGTTGGCCCGGCTACAGAGCCCTGGATGGAACGATGTCCCTGAACTCGCGGGTTCCGCCAGCGCCTGGGCAGCGTTCACACCACAACAGCAGACTGCGATAGTCAATTCACTTCATGCGGCTTCCCGAGGTGAATGTTGATCCGTATTTCGGTGCCGGTATCCGGCATCTGACTCCGTCGACAAGATTTGCCGGTCGATACTCGGACCGGCCGAAGAACTGGACATACTCCGACCGATTCCACGTCGCCGATCGATCGAGTCCGCGATGACATGAGCGGGCCGCACGACGACTGGAGAGGATTCGACGCTGAGGCGCGTGAGCGCACCAAGAAGCCTTCGAAGCAGCGGAATCGGGATCGAGCGACCGAGCAACGCCGGAGGCCTGATTCGCCGGTCGCACAACAGAATTACAAACGACGACGTAACTACGTCATTCCGATCGTGACAAAATACTCGTTCGTCGGCGACGGACCGATCACTTCGATTTCCTCGACGGGTCTCGTCGCCCCTCACGTGAAGGGCGTCGAGTCGACATGTACCCCTTCCGAACGCAGTAGATGCTCGGCCGCACCAATCAACAGGGAAAGGGATTCGTACGAGAGTCCCTCGATCGCATGGATCAGCCTGTCAGGCGCCGGAATCGACCGGTCGCCCGGCGAACCCTCGGATCTCCGTACAGAAAGGACGGTCGAGAGTTCTCGTTGATTCACCACCTGACCTGCGCTGTTCGCTCGCTCAAACATGGCATTCAGCCGCTGGACCAGTTCCTCACCTTCAGCTGATCGAATAGTGTTGCCGAACAGCCTGTTTCCATGATCGGCTTCGACACCAGGCCCGATCGAGTTCTTGATTGTCACAGTATGTTCTCCGTTACGTTGGTCTGTCAGGTTGATCAGGGGTGCGACCCGGCGCAATTCGCAGAGCCTTTATCCGTGCCGCCCAACGGCGTCGCGTCCATCGACAGCAGACGAATCTCCCCCGGCGCCCATCGGCTTCCGATAGCGAGACCTTGAAGTTGCTGTTCACTTGCAGTTCGTCGTTACACTTTAACAATATTTGTAACGCATCGACAAGTGTTTTGTTCCGATTGCCCGGTTTTGCACCCGATCGAGGCAACTACTGAGCTCTCGCGGGCTGCGGATTCTGCAATTCACGAAGCTCGGCAAAATGGATCCGACGCAGACAAGGACGGCGAGACAGCCCTCGTTGGCTCTCATTTCCAGTGATCGAGCACGAAGTCCTCAATGGTGATGACCCAAGTCCGACAGCGCTTTTCAGACAGGGAAAGGGCCCCGCAGTTGCGGGGCCCACTATCGTTGCCGTTCCTTGCGTAGAGTCGTTTCCGACAGTCGGCTGCCGGTCAGCGCGTCAACATTTGGGTGCAGCCGAGCCGCGGGGGGGACGGCTCGACTGCCTTGTACCTACACCGGTAGGCACGTCTAAAGCGTGACACTTCTGTACGTCGAGCACATACGCTGAAATACCCGGATAGGTACCTACTTTTCCTTCACGTCCGGCACGTCGCTCGCTCGGTTGCGCCCAATTGCACTGCGCTCCCGATACTTGTCGAGGATTGGGTATCCGGATCCGAGACTTTCACCTCGTCCGAGATCGACGATCGCGGTACGACATTTACTTGTGTAGCCACGAAGGATCAACTCAGCCGTACCCGCATGCGCGTTGCGTGCGATTCAATACCAACTACGTGTGGGCAACTGCACCAACTACCTGTGGGCAACTGCCCTGTTGATTGCACTCTGCGCACTTGTCGCCGTTGCGATCGTCGGCAGCATGACTTTCGACAAACGTCATTGGGTCTGACCTGCGGGCTCACGGCAACTGAACGTGGGGCGGGCGGGGCTCGAACCCGCGACCAATGGATTATGAGTCCACGGCTCTAACCGACTGAGCTACCGCCCCATCCGGATGCGATGCATCGCGGCGAATCCGAATGTTACCGGCACATCCGACGCGGATCACAATCGGGCAGGCGGTGACGCGTTGCACTCTTTCGAGTCGAGTCTTCCAAGGTTGGTCGGCACAGGCGCGATGAGCCGATACCGTGGGAGTGCACACCCCACGGAACAGGATCACCACATGAAGCTTGCACTGACCGAATTCAAGAACTCGAAGGCCACGATCCGGATCATCATGTCCGACGGCGCGAAGCTGAACGGCACCGTCACCGATTTCACCGAAGACACTCTCGTTCTCAATTCTCCGAATGGTGTCTACTACATCAACCCCAGCCACATCGTCCGACTGTTCGAGCCTTCGGATCGCGCAGCGAAGTAAGCGCACCGGCCGAACAGTTCGACGGTTCCGCCGAAAGCCCGACGCAGAGTATTGCGTCGGGCTTTTCGTATCTCCGTCGCCATCGTCTTCGCTTCGCGTTCACTGATGCTGATGCCGCCTATCCTCTGCGACATGGCGAACGACAGCGGACCACCTGAACTCGTGTTGTTCGACTTGGGTGGCGTGCTGTGTCGATTCGAGCCTGACCGTCGCGCCGCAGAACTGGCCGCGGCCATCGGCGTCACGGAAGACGAGATTCATGCCCTCGTGTTCGCGTCCGGGTTCGACCAGGAATGCGATCTCGGCATTCACTCCGAAACCGCGATCCTGGAACGCTTTCGACGACTCGGGTTTCCTGGTGACCGCGACGAGCTACGCCGAGCCTGGGCCAAGGCCTTCATCCCGGACCGCGCGGTCATCGATCTCGCAATCGCGCTTCGAAGCGAGGGGGTCGTGGTCGCCACACTCTCCGACAACGGACCTGTTCTCTTGGCCGCCATCGAGAGTGTCGTAACTCCATCGGCAATCGACGAGCATGTTTTCTCCTGCATGCTCGGAGCTACCAAACCCGAACCTGCGGCCTTCCTGGCTGCGCTGGAGTTGCTCGATGCGCGTCCACAGCAGACCTTCTTCGTCGACGACAACCCGGTGAACGTCCTCAGCGCTCGACGGCTGGGAATTCGCGGCGAACAAGCAAACAAGGCGGCAGACGTTGAATCGGCACTTCGATCGGTGGGTCTGCTGC
This sequence comes from Rhodococcus sp. D-46, assembly GCF_011290655.1. Lineage (NCBI taxonomy): Bacteria > Bacillati > Actinomycetota > Actinomycetes > Mycobacteriales > Nocardiaceae > Rhodococcus > Rhodococcus sp. D-46. Next base: position 302,685 of record NZ_JAANTF010000005.1, read on the forward strand.
GAGCGCACTAGGTCAGACAAAAACAAGGTCAGACCACAACAAGAAAGCCCCCCACCCGATTTCTCAGGTGAGGGGCTTCGCTGCTCCCCCGGCTGGACTCGAACCAGCAACCGTCCGATTAACAGTCGGAAGCTCTGCCAATTGAGCTACAGGGGATTGTCTTGCTCGCTTCGCCCGTTCCGGCGTTGCCTGAGAAACTGTAGCGAATCCTTCACCGAAGTACCAAATCGCCTGCCCAGCGAGTCATCAGGCAGGATGGAGTCAGGACGATCGGTGCTGGAGGGAAGCAGGAATGATGCGTTTGTTGATCGGTGTTGCAGCTGGGTACGTCCTGGGAACCAAAGCGGGCCGCGCACGATACGAGCAGATCAGCCGGGCCGCGAAGGCGGTGGCCACCAGTCCGGCCACCAAGAAGGTGTTGGACGCGTCACGGCAGAAGCTGGCCGACTCACTGAGTACTCAGCCCAAGCTCGAGCCGATGAAGCCGATCAACGAGGAGACTACGATTCTGGTCCCCCACGACCAGTTGAAGAAAAACCGTTAGGTCAGACGCTTTGGTCGCCGACAGCCTGCTCACGCAGCTGTCGGCGATACTGCTCCAGCGCCACGAGGTCGCCGAACAGTGAGTTGTACTCCTCGGGGGCTGCAGCAGGTGAAACGCGCTGAAGCTTGGATTTGAGGTCGGCAACCTGCTCGCCCACCCACGCTTCCTGCAGTCGTGCGAGCACTCCGTTGATGTAGCGCGGAACCGTGTCTTCGTCACACGGCATCGGTTCGACGGCCAGCTCAGATACAACCGAGGCCACCGTCATGTCTTCGACGCCCTTGGTGACGACTTCGATCCACTCGGCGCCGCCGAGTCCCTTGCTCGTTCCACCGGCGTCAGCCATTGCCTGTCTGATGACAACGTAGGCGGGGTGGGTGAACGTCTCGGGCGGCAACGAGTCGAAGACACTGCCGGCGATGCCAGGGTGCTGCAATGCGGCCTTGAGGACAGCTCGCTGCGTCGAGAGCGCGGGATCGTTGGGCCGGGGCCTGGAGATTCCGATCGGCAGCGCAAGCGCATCGGCAGCAGGTTGGTCGACAACCTGACGACGCTTGGGCGCCGGTGACGATCCACGCGTCGACGCCCGTTTGCGAGCTTCGTCACGCACGCGTCGTCGAACCGACGGAAGATCGTCCCAACCGACCCATCCGCACAACAGATTCGCGTAGCTGTCGCGCAGAGTTGATTCCTTGATCTGCGCAACGACGGGCACGGTACGACGCAGTGCCTCGACGCGACCTTCAGCGGTCTCCAGATCGTGTTCGGTGAGGATGGACTTCACCACGAACTCGAACATCGGAGTGCGCCGTGCCACGAGGTCGCGAACGGCGGCGTCACCAGACTTCAGTCGCAGATCGCACGGGTCCATTCCGTCGGGCGCGACGGCGACGAACGTCTGCCCGGCCATCTTTTGATCACCCTCGAACGCCTTCATCGCAGCGGCCTGCCCCGCGGCATCACCGTCGAAGGTGTAGATGATCTCACCGCGAAAGTAGCTGTCGTCCATCAGGAGTCGGCGGAGCATCGCAAGGTGCTCCTCACCGAAGGCGGTCCCGCACGAAGCGACGGCGGTCTTGACGCCGGCCAAATGCATCGCCATGACGTCGGTGTAACCCTCGACGACTACCGCCTGGTGCCCCTTGGCGATGTCGCGCTTGGCGAGGTCCAAGCCGAACAAGACCTGAGACTTCTTGTAGAGAATCGTTTCCGGCGTGTTGACGTACTTACCCGGCATGGTGTCGTCGTCGAAGAGCTTGCGGGCACCGAAGCCGATGACGTCACCGGCGACGCTGCGGATCGGCCACAGAAGTCGGCGATGGAACCGGTCGATCGGACCTCGCCGGCCTTCTTTGGACAGCCCGGCTGCTTCTAGTTCTTTGAACTCGAAACCTTTGGACATCAAGTGTTTTGTGAGAGTGTCCCAACCTTCTGGCGCGTATCCACACCCGAACTGCAGGGCCGCTGCACCGTCGAAGTTTCTCTCGGTGAGGTAGTCGCGAGCCGCCTGGGCATCGGGTTCGCGCAGACGAGCGGCGTAGAACTCCTGAGCCGCCGCGTTTGCTGCGATCAAGCGTGCACGGGTGCCGCGATCGCGCTGAACGGACGGTCCGCCGCCCTCGTACGAAATCGTGTAGCTGAGTCGATCCGCCAACTGCTCGACGGCCTCGACGAAGCTGATGTGATCCATCTTCTGCAGGAACGAGTACACGTCACCACCCTCACCGCAGCCGAAGCAGTGGTAGAGGCCGTGGTTGGGTCGCACGTGGAACGACGGCGACTTCTCGTCGTGAAAGGGACACAGACCTTTGATCGAATCGCCACCGGCACGCTTGAGTGAAACGTATTCACCGACGATGTCCTCGATGCGAGTGCGTTCGCGAATGGCCGCGATGTCTCTGTCAGAAATTCGGCCCGCCACGTACATCAGTCTAGGCGGTCCCCCGGCACCTCCTGACAACGATATGTTGATGGCCGACTCTGCACCGCAGCGATGGGACCGACGATGACTGAAAACGCCTCGAGCGCGCACGAAGGGCGATCAGGAACCCGATTCGGCGTGTACGAGTTGCGTAGCCTCCTCGGCCGAGGCGGAATGGGTGAAGTGTACGAGGCGTACGACACCTCGAAGGATCGCCTGGTCGCACTCAAGTTGCTCCATCGAGAGCTTGCGGCCGACCCGTCATTCCAAGCTCGTTTCCGCCGAGAATCTCGCGCCACCGCCGCCCTGAACGAACCGCACGTGATCCCGGTGCATGACTGGGGCGAAATCGACGGAGTCCTCTTCATCGACATGCGTTTGGTCGAAGGCCACACATTGCGAGCCGAGTTGACCGAATTCGGCCGACTCACGCCTGTACGAGCCGTCGACATCGTCTCGCAAATCGCGTCGGCGTTGGACGCCGCCCATGCCCGCGGGCTCATCCATCGTGACGTCAAACCAGACAACATCATTCTCACGAACAACGGCTTCGCCTACCTCGTCGACTTCGGAATCGCATACTCACAGACGGACACGAAGATCACCACCGAGGGAAGCGCAGTCGGTTCGTATGCATACATGGCGCCGGAGCGGTTCGGAATCGAAACGCCGACGGCCGCAGCGGATGTCTATTCCCTGGCTTGTGTCCTCTACCAATCACTCACCGGAACAACACCTTTCAACACCACAAGCATCGAGCATCTGGTCAATTCGCACCTGAACGCTCCGCCGCCACGCCCCACACTGGCGGTTCCGTCGCTCCCGCAAGGCCTTGACGCCACCGTGGCTCGCGGCATGGCAAAGGATCCCGCACACCGCTATCCGACTACGGGAGCGCTCGCACTCCAAGCGCGGCAGGCCCTCTCGACGACCCACACCCCCGGTGCCGCCGGCGGATTGCAACCCACGATCGTCGGGCAGCCCACCTACACCACGGCGAATCCCGCTCACGGGAACTACACGCACATCGTGACAAAGACCAAGCGAAACCGAGCACCGATCGCGATCGGTGCGGCTGGAGTTGCACTCGTTCTGGCCGCAGGAGGCACGGCGGCCTGGGTGACGCTGGGGAATTCGGGCCCCGAATCACCAACCGCTGTAGCAGCTTCCACCGCCACGTCGGCACTGGCACCCATTCAGGATCCGGTCAGAACGCCGAAGCTCGAGCCGCTACCCACCGCCGGACAGCAGGCAACCACCACCACGCGGGCGCCGAACCCCGCCACGAAGAACGGCGACCTCGGGGTGAGCAAGCCGATCACCGTCCCCTCATGCAAAGGAACCGGAATCGTGGTGTTGGCCAATGCCACCGATCCGGCAACGTACGCCAGCGAGATCCAGAACTACCTCGACGCGTTCCCCGGCTCGAAATACCTACGCACAGACCAGTCCTGCCCGTCACTGCGTCAAGTCTCCGATTCGGGGACGGCGATCTACACGGTGTATCGCGAATCCGGGAACACCGAGTCGAAGATCTGCAAGGACGTTCGCGCAGCAGGTGGCGACGCTTACGGCAAGTGGCTCGATACCACTACCGACCCGTCGACGCGGATGACTTGCTGAGGGCGTAAGTGGCTCAGCCCCAGCTGGCCTGCGCGCCCAGGCTCGCTTTGTCCACCCGTTCGAGCCGACTCTCCGTGTACGACGCGATCTGATCCACCACCACCCGGACCCGAGCACCGTCGTCTGCGGCGCGTTCCCACGCGGGCAGCAGGATCGGATCGAGCCCGGCCGGCGCAGTTGCCAGCAGCCATTCCGCGACGCGATGAACACGATCACGCTGCCGATCCTGACGCGCTTTGTGTCCGGCGTCGGACATCACGTAGTACAGCGCCACGGTCTTGAGCAATGCCACCTCGGATGCGACGGCCTCGGGTATGTCGAGGTCGGCTTGATAGCGCGAGAGGGGTCGGTCACCGTGTGTCAGCCGGGTGCTGGCGATCGCCGCGGTGGCGAAGCGTCCCACCAATTCACTCGTCAGATTCTTCAACGCGACGGAACTTCCGAGTGTTCCGTCGAAACTTCCGACCCCGCGTACGACGGGGAGTTCGGACAGCCGTTGGGCGGCTTCGATCAGATCGTCGACTACCAATCCGCGAAACTCGGAGGCCCCCAGTTCTGCCAGTGCGCGCTGCTCGGACGGATCGGCAAGCGAGCGAAGGTCGATGCGGCCTGCGATCACCCCGTCCTCCACGTCGTGCACGGAATAGGCGATGTCATCGGCCCAGTCCATGACCTGAGCTTCCAGGCATTGCCGACGCTCGGGCGCTCCCTCGCGAACCCAGGCGAGCACCTCTGCGTCGTCGTCGTATGCCCCGAACTTCGCGCCGGGCTCAGGGCGGGTCCAGGGATACTTGATGGCTGCGTCGAGTGACGCCCTGGTGAGATTGAGGCCTGCGCTCAGACCGTCGGGGCGCAGGATCTTGGGTTCGAGGCTGGTCAAGATCCGCAGATTCTGCGCATTGCCCTCGAAACCTCCGCAGTCCTTGGCGACTTCGTCGAGGGCCTTCTCGCCGTTGTGACCGTACGGTGGGTGCCCGATGTCGTGCGCGAGACCGGCGAGGTCCACCAGGTCCGGATCGCAACCGAGTCCGTCGGCAATCCCTCGCCCGATCTGTGCGACCTCCATCGAGTGTGTCAACCGCGTACGAGGCGTGTCACCGTCGCGCGGGCCGACAACCTGGGTCTTGTCGGCCAGCCGCCGCAAAGCCGCGGAGTGTTGGACGCGGGCCCGATCTCGCGAGAAGTCCGAACGATGCTGCGCCGCTGCGATCTGCGAACCCGGCAACCCCGCTCGCTTCGGCGCCTCGACGACACGACGTTCGAGGTCGTGTTCGGAGTAGGTGCCGCCTCCGTAGGTGGTGTGAGCTGTCATGGTCTCTATTGCCCTGCCGTGTAGGGGAAGTCTGCCGAGAAGTGCGTGAGCTGATACCAGAGCAGCGCGCCGGTTTCGCGAGCGATTCCGTGTAACTGGGATTCGCGGGTGAACACAGCCGGGCCTTGACGAGTAGGTGCGGTCCACGCTTGAAGGCCCGTGTCGCGGGCCATCGTCCGCGTTCGCAAGGAGTGCCACGGATCACTGACCAGGACGGCGGAATTGATTCCCTGCGAAGACATCTCGGCACTGACTGCGTCGATGCTGAGCAGTGTGTCCGAACCGGTCTCCACCGCGGTGATCGCACTCGAAGGAATTCCGCGATCGGTCAGATACATCTTTCCCGACGCCGCTTCGGTGTACTCGTCGCCTTCCTGTTTACCGCCGACAGTGATGATCTGCGGAGCCACTCCGCGCTTGTACAGCTTGTACGCCTGCTCGAGTCGGGCCTCGAAGACGGACGACGGAGTGCCGGAATACTGAGCCGCGCCCAGAACGACTATCGCGTCGGCCGGCCGCGTGTCGTCGATGCGCGCCACCTGCCACACCCGGAACGCAGTACCCCCGACCAGAACCACGGCCATCAACACCGCACCGGCGATCAGACGGCGCGTCCAGCGAGCCAATCCTGCCCCGAAGCCGCCCGCCCGCGAGGGTGATGGGTCGTGGGGGCGGTTACCGAAAGCAGGTTTCACTCCCGCAATTCTGCCAGTTCGCAGCGATCACCTCCGATGCCGACGCGCCACAACGGATAGATTTGCGTCATGGCCCTCGCACCACACTTCGCGCAGTTGTCCTCGGTAGAGCAGAGTCGGACAACCACCCGACCCGTTCGGCGTCGGGGAAGCGCCGCCGCCGTCGCTGCGATTTTCGCTTTGCTGGCGCTCGTCTTCAGTCCTGCGCTCGCCTCGGCGGACGCCCCGATGGTGTTGCCGAATCACATCACCGACACCTCCGGGGTCCTCGATTCCGGGCAACGCAGCGATATACAAGCCGCGATCGATCAACTCGGCGAGGACCACCAGATCGATCTGTGGGTCGCGTTCGTCCCCGATTTCAACAACCTGGGTGGCCAGGCGTGGGCACAGCAGACAGCCACGAAGTCGACGCTGAGCACGAAGTCCGTCCTGCTTGCAGTTGCCACGGCGGAGCGTGCTTACTTCCTCGATGTGCCCGCTGAGCTGAGCAACATCACGGATTCCGACATCGAATCGATCAATACCGACGCGGTGGAACCGGCTCTCGCCGAGGATGATTGGACCGGCGCGGCAATTGCCGCAGCCGGCGCACTCGGCGACGCGAACAACACGAGCGGCGGAATGGGAGTCGGAACACTCCTCATCGCGGGCGGCGCTGTGGTGGTCGGGACGGGCGGTGTGGTCCTGTACTCACGCAAGCGCAAGAACGACAAGAACAAGGCAAGCGTCGAAGCCGCGAAGAACATCTCCCCCGACGACATCGCCAGCCTCAACGCACTCCCGCTGCCGACGCTCGACGAACGCGCGAAGGAGATCCTCGTCGAGACGGACAACGCGATCGCCGGCAGCCAGGAGGAGCTCGATCTGGCCCGCAGCGAGTTCGGAGATTCCGCCGTCGCACCCTTCTCGGCAGCATTCGACAAGGCCAAGGCCACCCTCGCCGAAGCCTTCGCGATCAGGCAGCGACTCGACGACGCCATCCCGGAAACTCCCGATCAACGCCGACAGATGCTGATCGACATCATTTCCTCGTGCGGTCGAGCCGACCAAGAACTCGAAGCTCGCGTCGAGGAGTTCGACGGGCTTCGCGACCTTCTCATCAACGCCCCCGCACGTCTCGATGCGTTGACGCAGAGTGTTGTTTCTCTCAGCGTGCGCTTGCCCGAATCCGAGGCGATTCTGACCAAATTGAAGGATCAATTCCCCGCGCCGACGCTGGCATCTGTCGTGAACAACGTCACGATGGCCAGTGAACGCCTGACGCTCGCCGAGAAGTCGATCGAGGAAGGCCGCGATGCCACCGCGCTGCCGGCCGGTAAGCAAGGCGCTGCCGTCACTGCGATTCGCACGGCCGAAGCCGCCCTCGATCAGGCACGCAAGCTACTCGACGGCGTCGATCACGCCGCCGACGACATCCGAAACGCCATCGCGACACTTCCGTCCGCGATGGACGACGTCCAACAGGGCATCACCGCTGCGGACGCTTACCTGGCGCAAGGCGGGCAGAAGTTGGCGGACGCGAAGGCCGCAGCCCAGGCAGCGTTGGCGAATGCTCAGACGTCGAAGGACAGCGATCCGCTGACAGCCTTCAACCAGATCGTCGCAGCCGACGCCCAACTCGACGCGCTTCTTGCCGACGCTCAGGAGCAGAAGCAGCAGCTCGAACGTGCACAGCAGCGCCTCGCCCAGGACATTCTGGCCGCACAGGCTCAGGTGACCGCTGCAGGCGACTTCCTCGGAACCAGGCGCGGCGCGATCGGGGCGGAGGCGCGCACTCGCTACGCCGAGGCTCAGCGGCACCTGCAGGCGGCCCAGCAATTGCAGGCCTCGGATCCGTCGAAGGCACTGCAACACGCCCAGGCCGCGACCACCTTGGCGACGCACTCACTTCGCGCCGCGCAGAACGACGTCAACACCTGGGAAGCAAACCAACGACCCCGCGGTGGCGGCGGCGATGCGACGGGAGCGATCCTCGGCGGCATCCTGATCAACAGCATTCTGCGAGGTGGCGGCGGGCCCCGCTCGTACGGCGGACCGAGCAGCAGCGGACGCTCCGGTCGCGGTGGCGGCGGCGGTGGTTTCGGCGGCGGGGGCGGCGGCCGAACCAGTCGAGGCGGCGGCGGCCGGTTCTGACGGATCCCGTCGAGGTAGTAAAATCCCTACTTTGTTCACGACCGCACTCGTCGTACGCTTCATCCGGCAAGTCGGGATCACAGATCATACGAAGGTGTTATGGAAAGCGTCGCCCCGCAGATAACCGTCGTTGTACCTACATACAACGAGCGTGAGAACCTGCCAAAGCTCGTCGATCGCCTCGCCGCGTTGAAGATCCCGAACCTGCACGTCCTCGTGGTGGATGACAACTCCCCCGACGGCACGGGTGAGGTTGCGGACAAGTTGGGTATCGACGGTCCCATCCCGGTCGGAGTGCTTCACCGCACGGTCAAGGACGGACTCGGCCGTGCTTACGTCGCGGGCATGAGCCGGGCTCTGGCAGAGAACGCAGACATCGTCATTCAGATGGACGCAGATCTCTCGCACCCGTCCGAAGCGATCCCCGCCATGATCGAGATCCTCACCACTACCGATGCGGCAGTCGTTCTCGGCTCCCGCTACGTCGAAGGCGGCGCAGTCGCCGGCGACTGGCCGTGGCACCGCAAGGCCTTGTCCGCCTGGGCGAACTTCTACGTCAACGCTATTCTGCGACTGCACGTCAAGGATGCGACCGCCGGCTTCAAGGCGTGGCATGCAAAGACCTTGCGCGACATCGACGTCGAATCGGTGCAGAGCAACGGCTACGCGTTCCAGGTCGAGATGAACTACCGAGTTGTTCAGCGCGGCATGAAGATCGCCGAAACGCCCATCCGCTTCGAGGAGCGCACCGAAGGCGTCTCCAAGATGAGTCTCTCGGTTCAGTTGGAGTCTGCTCTGGTGCCGTGGAAGCTCAAGTTCGGCAAGAAGTCCCTGTGACCTCGGCGGCCGATCGAAAGTAGTCGGCCGTCTGCGTGTCCGACGGGTAGAACGATTCGATCGCAATCTCTGCGAGCGTGACGTCGCGCGGCGTACCGAACACGGTGGTGGTGCTGAACATCGCCAGTTCGGTATCGCCGACGCGTACACGCAACGGAACCAGCAGGGAATTCGCGCGGTCGTCGTGCCAGTCTCCGCCGCTCGGATAGGCGCGCAGCTCGTCGAGCAACGACGACAGCTGCGCATCCGCACTGACCTCCACTTCCCGAGCCAGCCTTGTGAGCAGGTGGGCCCGCCACTGCGCGAGGTTCACGATCCGCGGCGCCATGCCCTCGGGATGCAAGCTCAGACGCAATACGTTCACCGGTGGTTCCAGGAGGAAATCAGCGGCGCCCGCGGTCAAGATTCCCACGGCCTGGTTCCCGGCGACCATCTCCCACTGCTGATCGACCACCACGGCCGGATACGGGTCATGCGCGTCGATGATGCGATCGATGGCCTCACTCACCGCTGACATCGGCGCTTCTGCCAACGACTTCTGCGAGTACTCCGGCGCGTGGCCACTTGCCAGCAGAAGCGTGTTCTGTTGTCGTAGAGGAACATCCAGACATTCGGACAGGTGAAGAATCATGTCCCGGCTCGGCTTGGAGCGGCCGGTTTCGATGAAGCTCAGATGCCTGGTCGACACTCCTGCCGCCGCCGAGAGTCCCAACTGAGTGAGCCTTCGCCGCTCCCGCCACCGCTTGAGTTCGGAGCCCACGTCCATCGTCTCGAAGGTCATTCTTTCAAGTTAGCGACCCGAGGTAGCCGAGGCCATGACCTCAGAGGTAATCGACCCGACGCAGTTTCGGAGGAACAGTGGTCTCAGCCGGCGAGGCCGCCGGACATTCACCACCGGAAACTGATCAAGGGAGCGACCATGAGCGACTTCGACGCAATCGCCGACGCCTACATCGACATGTGGAACGAAACCGATACCACCGCCCGTAAAGCACGGGTCGAGCAATTGTTCGCACCCGGCGGTCGCTACACCGATCCGCTCGCGGACGTCACCGGACACGATCAGATCGACGCGATGATCCACGCTGTGCAGCAACAATTTCCGGGCATGCACTTCACCCTCGTCGGACCGGTGGACGCGCACCACCGACAGGCCCGATTCGGTTGGGCTCTCGGCCCGTCGGGGGCCGAGTCACTGATCGACGGATTCGACGTACTCGAACGCGACGACGACGGCCGGGTGACGCTTGTCCTCGGGTTCCTCGACAAGGTGCCTTCGGCCTGAATCGGGACTACCACCGACAGCGTTCGTCACGAAGGCTGTCGGTGGTTCGTGGCATCATCGGTGCCGATGAACGCCGACGGATTTACCTGGTCCACACCGATTCCCGAGTCCGAGGGTGCTGAGTACGGCGCTCACACGTTGACCGTCAACGGCCTTCCCACCGTCTATCGAACCGCCAAGACGACGCCGACCAAGCTCGGTCAGTTCGTCACACTGTGGCGCCGTTCCGAGGCCGGGCCCATCCGCCCATTCGACGCCAGCGACCGCGTGATGCTGTTCGTGGTGAAGGTATACGACGAAGAGCATTCGGGGCACTTCGTCTTTCCCGTCGAAACCCTCGTCGAACACGACATCGTCTCGACGAACTTCTCCGGCGGTAAGCGCGCTGTCCGGGTCTATGCGCCCTGGGTTACGCCGACCAGCGCGCAAGCAGTCAGAACTCAGCGCTGGCAGATTCGGCATTTCGGCGAGTTCCCTGATGTACTCAGCTCGACTGTGTTCAGCTCAACTGCGTTCAGCTCAACTGCGTTCAGCTCAACTGATACGTCGCGATGATGACGCCTGTTGTCGTAGGGACGCTGTCGGTGAGGGTGAACTGAGCGAGCGCAGCTCCGTCGGGGAATAATCTGCGCCCGGTTCCGAGAACCAGCGGATGTATCAGCAGAGTGTAGGTGTCGACGAGACGCCGATCGGCCAAGGACGTGATCAAGTCGCCACTGCCCAGAATCACCAGATCCGGGCCCTCACTTTCCTTGAGCGTGGTGACCGCGTCGGCGGCATCGCCTTTCAACAAGGTCGAGTTCTTCCACGGCAGCGGTTCACCCAAAGTCCTTGAAACTACGTATTTCTGCGTGTTGTCGAGCACCTCGGTAAACGGATTGTCGGTCTGAAACGGCCAGTACGAGGCGAAGTTTTCGTAGGTTCTGCGTCCGAACAGCAACTCCGATTTCTTCGCCATCCCCTCCCCCATCTTCTGCGCCATGACGGAATCGTTGAAGGGTGCTGCCCACCCACCGTGCTCGAATCCGCCACGACGGTCCTCGTCCGGCCCACCAGGTGCCTGCATGACACCGTCGAGAGTCACGCTGTTGGTCACGCTGAGTTTTCTCATAACTTCGATCCTGCGCCTGAAGGACCATCGGGGAAAGAGAAAACGGGCGGTCCTTCTCGATTGAGAAGGACCGCCCGTCAGCTTCGAACGAGAATCAGGAGCCGATCAGCCGTGCGGCCAGGTAGCTTTCCACCTGATCGAGGGCGACGCGTTCCTGCGCCATGGAGTCACGCTCACGCACCGTCACAGCCTGGTCTTCGAGAGTGTCGAAGTCGACCGTGATGCAGAACGGTGTGCCGATCTCGTCCTGGCGACGGTAACGACGACCGATGGCGCCGGCGTCGTCGAACTCGACGTTCCAATTCTGACGCAGCTGCGCTGCAAGATCTTTGGCCTTCGGCGTCAGGTCCGCGTTACGCGAGAGCGGCAGAACGGCAGCCTTGACGGGAGCGAGTCGACGATCCAGGCGGAGCACTGTGCGCTTGTCGACGCCGCCCTTGGAGTTGGGCGCCTCGTCCTCGGTGTAGGCGTCGACCAGGAAGGCCATCAGCGAACGCGTGAGACCGGCCGCCGGCTCGATGACGTACGGCGTGTACCGCTCGCCCGTCGTCTGGTCGTAGTAGTTCAGCTCGGTGCCCGAGTGCTTGGAGTGCGTCGAGAGATCGAAGTCGGTACGGTTCGCGATACCTTCGAGCTCGCCCCATTCGCTGCCCTGGAAGTGGAAGCGGTACTCGATGTCGGTCGTGCCCTTCGAGTAGTGCGAAAGCTTCTCCGACGCATGCTCGTACAGACGCAGGTTGTCCTTGTTGATACCGAGGCCGGTGTACCAGTCAAGGCGGTAGTCGATCCAGTACTGATGCCACTGCTCGTCCTCGCCCGGCTTGACGAAGAATTCCATCTCCATCTGCTCGAACTCACGGGTGCGGAAGATGAAGTTGCCGGGGGTGATCTCGTTGCGGAAGCTCTTGCCGATCTGGCCGATGCCGAACGGCGGCTTCTTACGCGAGGTGGTCAGCACGTTGGCGAAGTTCACGAAGATGCCCTGTGCGGTCTCGGGGCGAAGGTAGTGCATACCCTCTTCGCTCTCGACGGGGCCGAGGTACGTCTTGAGCATCATGTTGAAGTCGCGCGGCTCGGTCCACTGGCCGACGGTGCCGCAGTCGGGGCAACCGATGACATCCATCGAGACGTCGTCCGGGTTGTCGAGCTTCTTCTTCTCCGCGTACGCCTCCTGCAGGTGATCCTGACGGTGACGCTTGTGACAGTTGAGGCACTCGACGAGCGGGTCGTTGAAGACACCGACGTGACCGGACGCGACCCACACCTCGCGGGGCAGGATCACCGACGAGTCGAGGCCGACGACGTCCTCGCGGCTGGTGACCATGTTGCGCCACCACTGGCGCTTGATGTTCTCCTTGAGCTCGACACCCAATGGGCCGTAGTCCCATGCGGACTTGGTACCGCCGTAGATCTCACCGCACGGGTAGACCAGGCCTCGCCGCTTGGCGAGATTGACAACGGCTTCGATCTTGGACTTGGGTGCCACTCGATTGCTCTCCATCTGGGTAATAGATGCATGATTTTCGTGCGCTTTTCGCACCATCAGCCTATCTGGCGGCTGCCACGCACTTCCGTCCAAGGTTGACATGCATACTTGTGCATATCAAAATGAAAGTGATTTGCAATAATGTGGTGAGATGGCTATGCCCGGACATCATGATCTACCCCTCGAAGGAGCCTCGCTGTGAGCATTGCGGATACCGGCGATCTCCACATAAGCCATGATCATTCCGACCTCGGACACACGCACGACCCGTTCGAAGCCGCACCGCCCGCGCCCGTGCCGCCCAAGGAAACCCTGGCGGCCGCCGGCGAAATTCTGCGGGCGCTCGCTGCACCCGTTCGGATCGCGATCGTGCTTCAGTTGCACGAGTCGGAGCGTTGCGTTCACGAACTCGTCGGAGCTCTCGGTGTCACTCAGCCACTCATCAGCCAGCATCTGCGCGTACTCAAAGCAGCGGGCGTCGTCCGCGGCGAGCGCAACGGACGAGAAGTTCTCTATCGACTCGTCGACGATCACCTCGCACACATCGTCGTCGACGCTGTCGCCCACGCCGAAGAAGGATGAGATTCCACCGCATGAACACCCCGGGCAGTACGACCTCGAAACGTGGACCGGCCACAGTCGGCGTTCGTTCCACGAAACAGCGCAGCGCCATCTCCGCCCTGCTCGACGACATCGACGAATTCAAGTCGGCACAGGAATTGCACGACGAACTGCGCAAGCGAGGTGAAGGCATCGGCCTGACCACCGTCTACCGCACGCTGCAGGCACTCTCCGACGCCGGAACCATCGACGTCCTACGCACCGACACAGGTGAGTCCGTCTACCGACGCTGCTCCTCCGGGCACCACCATCACCTGGTGTGCCGCAACTGCGGATTCACCGTCGAGGTCGAGGGCCCGACAGTCGAGCAGTGGTCACAGACCATCGCCGAGGACAACGGTTTCACCGAAGTGAGTCACACCGTCGAGATCTTCGGCACCTGCCGCGACTGCGCCGCCGCCTGAGAGCGTCAGGGAATCAAACCCTGCCGGGCGGTATCGGCACCGGTGAGCGCCAGTAGCAACATCGTGGTCAGTGCCTCGTCGTCCAGTCCGGCGGCAGGGAACGTGTAACGCAGGATGACGTCCGCCAGACTGCCGTGGCCGAACACCGCGATGGAGCCGAATTGGATGGTGCGATTTCGCTCGGCCACCTTGCGATGCAGTGCCGCGCTGACCGGTCGGTCCCATGCGAGAACGCACGTCATGGACAGCACGTCCAGACCCTCGGACAGATTCATCGCCTGAATGGAACACAGCGCGCCGGAGTACTGGAAACCCAGTGATCCGTCGGCAGCCACATCGACCGTCACGAAATGCGCCAGCGAGGCGGCCGCGCGTTCTTGTAGGCGGGCTGCTTCGTCGGTGGTGTCGGTCATGTTCTCCCCTGTCATTTGACGCCACCGAATCTACGGTCACGTGAGGCGTACTCGACGCAGGCGGCCCAAAGGTCGCGGCGGTCGAAATCGGGAAACAGCTTCTCCTGGTACACCATTTCGGCGTAGGCGGATTGCCAGATCAAGAAATTGGACGTCCGCTGTTCCCCCGACGGACGCAGGAAGAGGTCTACGTCGGGCATGTCGGGTTCGTCGAGGTACTTGGCAACCGTCGCCTCGGTGATCTTGTCCGGATTGATCTCACCGGCCGCGACACGCTTCGCGATTTCCTTTACCGCATCGGCAATTTCGGCCCGGCCGCCGTAGTTCACACACATGGTCAAGTTCATGACGGTGTTGTTCTTGGTCAGTTCTTCGGCGATCTCGAGTTCCTTGATCACGCTGGCCCACAGGCGTGGCTTACGACCGGCCCAGCGAACACGCACACCCATTTCGTTCATCTCGTCGCGTCGACGGCGGATGACATCACGGTTGAAGCCCATCAGGAATCGAACCTCGTCGGGACTGCGCTTCCAGTTCTCGGTGGAGAAGGCGTAAGCGGAGAGCCACTCGACACCCATCTCGATGCACCCGCAGACGGTGTCCATCAGGACAGCTTCGCCGCGTTCGTGCCCGGCGGTTCGGGGCAGACCGCGCTCCTGCGCCCATCGTCCGTTGCCGTCCATCACCAAAGCGACGTGGCGCGGGATCAGTTCGGTTTGCAGGATCGGCGGGGTTGCCCCGGACGGATGTGGGTCCGGTGGTCGGATCACCCGGTCAGCAGCAGAATCAAGCGGAGTTCGCGGTTCGCGTCGTCGAATCACGTGTTCCATCCTGCCTCACGGGCAAGTCGACCTCGACGGCTGCATGCGGCCTCGAACGCTCGATCAGCGGCAACGTCCGCAATTGGCGCTCGAGATGCCACTGCAGGTGTGCCGCGACCAGTCCGCTGGCTTGCGTCCGCAGCGTCGCGGGCGCCGAATCGGTACCCTCCCACTCCCCTCGGAGCAGGGCTTCCATCAAGTCGAGCACTCCGGGCGACGGCGTCGCAGCACCCGCCGGGCGGCAATAGGTACACACGGCTCCGCCTGCGGCGACATGAAAGGCCCGGTGCGGTCCAGGAGCACTGCAGCGGGCGCACTCTTCGAGGGCAGGCGCCCAACCCGCATAGCCCATGGCTCTCAACAAGAACGCGTCGAGCACGAACTCGACCGGTCGTGCCTGCTCGGCGATCGCACGCAGTGCTCCCACCGTCAATCGCTGAAGCTGCGGGGCCGGCGCGCGTTCCTCGCCGGCCAACCGCTCGGCAGTTTCGAGTACGGCGCAGGCCGTGGTGTACCGGCTGTAGTCGTCGACGATGTCGGTGGCGAATGCGTCGACCGTCTGCACCTGAGTGATGATGTCGAGATTCTTGCCCGGAAGTAGTTGCACGTCGATGTGAGCAAACGGTTCGAGTCTGGCACCGAATTTGGAGGTGGTTCGGCGGACACCTTTGGCCACGGCACGTACCAACCCGAACTGACGGGTGAGCAACGTGACGATGTGGTCGGCTTCGCCCAGTTTGTGCAGGCGCAGCACCACCGCCGTGTCTCGATACAACCTCACTCGACCAGTGTCCCACGTTGTACCGAGGACCGATCCCGATGCCGCGCCCGATGACAAGTCGGAAACACGGCAGGTCCGTCCGGATAGACTGGCGCGATGCCGAGCGACGCAATTGCGCAACCTGTCACTGCAGAGTTGACCGGTCGCGAAGCGCGGTGGGAGCGACACAACTCCGAGCGTCAGAAACGGATACTCACCTCGGCGGTCGAACTGATCGAAGAGCGTGCGGCAGGTGCCGAGGTGTCCGTCCAGCAGATCGCCGATCGTGCCGGCCTCGCCAAGTCGGTGGTGTACCGCCAATTCAGCGGCCGAGACGACCTCGATCGACGAGTCCGAGCGTTTGTGCTCGGACAATTTGCGGCGGCCCTGGACGCGTCGATGAGCATTTCGGTAGGCACTCTCGACCAGATCCTGACCCGAACCATCAGCGCCGTCGCCGAGTGGATCACCGAGCATCCGCGGATTCACGAGTTCATGGGTACCGGCCCCACCGACTACGACGACGAGAGCATCGACGCGATCAGCAGTCTGAAGGCCACAATCGCCGACTCCGCCCGCACCACTATCACCGAAGTCGGTCGATCCGTGGGGATCGACTCCTCACCCTTCGATTCACTACCGTTCGCAGTGGTGACAATGGTCGAGGGCACGCTCACCCACTGGGTCCGAAGCACCGATCCGAAGCCGAGCCGCGAAGAGATCGTCGCCGACCTCGCGAAATACACCTGGTACATGTTCGACGGCGTTGCCCGCTCGAGCGGACTACAGATCGATCCCCATGTCGAATTGTCCACGCTCATAGCCGAGCTGGTGTCCTCCGACGGAGGAACTTCGCGGCCGGACTAGATCCGGGTCTTGTCGGAACGCTTCGGCTCGCCGCGGTAGCGGGCGTAGTCGCCGTCGATGCGCAGCTTTCGCCACGCACGCTTCGACACCGGATTCATCAATCCGAGTTCGTCTGCCAGGGCTCGCATTTCGCCGAAGTAGTTACCCAGGATGCGGCGTGAATGCGGGCTCCCCCAGAAGGCGCTCTTCATCACCTCGTCCGGGATTCCGAATTCTTCGGCGAATTCCTTTGGCGGTGACATGATTTCACCCGCAAGCCAACGCATCGCGCCGGGGAAGGCGACCGATGTGATGGCTCGACTCGTACGACTGAGTCTGGGGACGTGATTGCGCAGGAACTCGTGAGCAAACGAGATGTGTCTCGCTTCTTCGGCGATGTGAATCTCCATGGTGCGGAGCATCGCCGGCGGCGTGTCCTTACCCTCACGGATGAGATCCTTCTGGAAGTGGTCGATCGGTTCTTCACCAGCCAGAATGCCGATGAAGAAGATGACCGGGAACTTTGCTCCCAGCACTCCGATGATCGGCGACAGCCGCCGGAACATCGGACGCATACCCGGCACGTCGATATCCATGCGATTGACGAGTTCCTGGAACATCTGGATGTGATTGCACTCTTCGGTCATCTCGTGCAGGCAGTACCGGAACTCAGGCGACTGGTTGGGTAGCGCCATGATATATTGCAGCATTCCCCGGATCAAGATGCTCTCGAAGGCCGAACCCACCTTGGTCACGTTCGCCTGACGCCACATTCCCATGGCGATTCGACGCTCCAACGACTGATCCTGGTACCACTGCGTCGCCCCGAGGGGGTCCGACACGGACGAGAGCACCCATCTCGGATCATGCGGATCGATCGCGAACTCTGGTGAATCCCAGTCGATGTCGAGATAGGGATCGAAACTGCGGGCAACTGAGCCCTCGGACAAAGTCTGCAGTACCTGGTGGTACGGCTTTTCCACTTCGATCGACGCTGACCGAGCCATCGGTGTCTCCTCACGGCCAGTCCGTCGATTGCAGTCGACGGACTTGAATGAGGTCAAACATAATGGGACACCGCGTCCCACGCAACCCCCTCGGGGGCCTATTTCAGGCCCGACGCAGCGGGATGATCTCGCGAACCTTCTCGTCCCGGAGATACAGTCCCGCCCACATGACGATTCCGGTGTAGACGGCAAACAGGGTCGTGCTCAGCAGAGGCTGTTCAGCTCGAAGGTTGGTCAACACCGCTCCCCCCAGGTAACCGGTGAGCAGAATCGCGCCGAGTATCGACGTTCGCGGAATCACGTACAGCGCAAGGCAGATCAGTTGCACCACCCCAGCCGTCAATGCCAGCGAGTCCGGCAACCCAAGTTCAGCCGACGCATCCTTGACTGTCTGAAGGTTGAGAATGTGGATAATGCCGTCGAAGAGCATGAAAACGACGAACAGCCCACTCAGGACGTATCCGAGCTTGCGAGCCGTGGCCGAAGGTGTCGTCGTCGTGGCGCTACCGGAAACAGTTTCGTTGTGGACGGGCTGGGTGGTCATCGGAATCTCCTGGGGCGAAGGCGAGCGGCCGGTTGCCACTTCGCTTGCAATTACGACTCCCGAGCGATCGAAAACTCATCGCGCCGGCCGTTACAACGCACCCGGCGTTCAGGACGATTCACCTCACGTGGTCTGATGGACGGTGACACGGGGTGCCGAAAAAGTCGGCTGAGATCAGACCCGATGAACCTGACCAGTTAGCACTGGCGGAGGGATGTCGACATGACCGAACAGCAATTTCAGCGCGCACTCAGCCTGGACGAGCAGATCGTTCTGATCACCGGTGGCGCCCGCGGGCTCGGCGCCGCACTGAGCCGAGCATTCTCCCGCTCGGGGGCCCGGGTGATCGTGAACTACAACAAGAGCCGTGACGCCGCCGAGACCCTGGTCACCGAACTGGGTGAGGATCGTGCCTTCGCAGTCCAGGCGGACGTGACGGACCGCAGTTCCGTCGACCAGTTGTTCTCCGCTGCACGCGAGCGATTCGACGCACCGATATCGACCGTGGTCGACAATGCACTCGTCGACTTCTCGTTCAACGGCGACGCCCGGCCGAACGCGGACACGATCACCTGGGCCGACTTCGAGTCTCAACTACGCGGAGCTGTTGCCGGAACACTCAATACCACCCAGGCAGCGCTACCAGGCATGCGCGAACTCGGCTTCGGCCGAATCATCACTGTCGGAACCAATCTGGTCCAGAATCCGGTAGTTCCGTACCACGACTACACCGCTGCCAAGGCCGCACTGTTGGCACTGACACGGACGCTGTCCGCCGACCTCGGTCCGGACGGGATCACAGTCAACATGGTCTCCGGCGGCTTGCTCCGCACCACCGATGCGAGTGCCGCGACACCGGAAGCCGTGTTCGACATGATCGCGGCAAGCACTCCCCTGCGCCGAGTCACGACGCCGGACGAATTTGCCGACGCTGCACTCTTTTTCGCCTCACCATGGTCACGGGCCGTGACCGGCCAGAACCTGGTTGTCGACGGCGGACTCGTCAAGAACTGATGGGCGCACAGCTGCGGATAGGTGCGTTCCTGCTCGGTTGCGGACATCACAGTGCGGCATGGCGTCATCGCGACTCACCGGTCGAAAGTCTCGGCGACATCACGTATTACGAGTCGCTCGCCCAGATCGCCGAACGCGGCAAGCTGGACGCCGTCTTCTTCGCTGACGGTCACAGTGTTCGCGAACCCGAGTCGGGTGCGTCGTGGTTTCTCGAGCCGATCACCGCATTGACTGCCATGGCACGAGCGACAGCGGACATCGGCCTGGTGACCACCATTTCCACCACTTTCTACACGCCGTTTCACGCGGCGCGACTGTTGGCCTCGCTCGACCACATCAGCGGCGGACGGGCCGGCTGGAACGTCGTGACCTCGATGTTCGACCAGGAGGCGCGCAACCACGGACTCGAGGCGATGCCCGATCACGCATCCCGATACGAACGAGCCGACGAATTTGTCGAAGTGGCCCTCGCATTGTGGGATTCATGGTCGGAAGACGCGCTGATTCTCGACCGGTCGGGGCGTTTTGCCGACGCAAACAGGATTTCTCGAATCGATCACGACGGCAAACATTTTCGGGTGGACGGGCCGTTGACGGTTCCGCGCTCCCCGCAAGGCCGGCCGGTGTTGTTCCAGGCCGGGGCGTCCGAGCAGGGCCGCGATCTGGCGGCGCGTCGCGCCGAGGCAATCTATTCGGTTGCCTACGACTTACCCAGCGCACAGGCCTACTACGCGGACGTGAAATCGAGAATCGAGCGAGCCGGCCGGGATTCGAACTCTGTCGCCGTGATGCCGGGACTGGTCACCTACGTCGGCAGCACCGTCGCCGAGGCCAGGGCGAAGAAGGCCGAACTCGATCTCCTGCTGCCCACCGAACAGTCGATACGCCAACTCTCGTTGTTCACCGGACAGGATTGCGAGAACTGGGATCTCGACGGGCCCGTGCCCCCGTTGCCTCCACTCGAAGCGTTCACCGGGCCGCAGGGACGCTACGCCACTATTTTGCGGATCGTCGAGAAGGACGCACCGACTGTGCGGGAGCTCCTCGGGACGCTCGCTGCGGGTGGTGGTCACGCAACGATGATCGGAACACCGGAGTCGATTGCCGACGAGATGGGATCCTGGTTGAACGGCCGCGGTGCCGACGGTTTCAATCTGATGCCGCCGACCTATCCGCAGGGTCTGGAAGATTTTGTCGATCACGTGATTCCGGTGCTGCAGGCGCGTGGGTTGTTCCGTCGCGAATACGAGGGAGCGACTCTGCGAGAAAACCTCACCTAGTCCGGCAGTAGCGGCACCGACAGGTCCGGATCGCGTCCCAGGAGCACTCCCCTCGTGAGGGCCGCGGAGCCGAACTTCTTCCGGACACTGTCCATTGCCGAGTCGAGGGCGGCAGTGTCCGGACCCGCGAATCCTCGACCGTCGAAGGGCAATTCGAGTTGTTCGGCGCCGTCCCGATCCAGGTTGGAGACAGCGACACCGATCAACGTGATGCCCTTGTCCGCGATCATCGGTATCGCTTCGTCCAGCAGCACCATCGAGGCGCTCAGCAATTCCGCTGTGTCGGCGGTGGACCGGCGCAGCGTGTGAGATCGAGTTGCCCGCGTGAAATCCGCGAAGCGGAGCCGGAGCGTGACCGTGCGCCCCGTCCGCTGCGCCGAACGCATGCGTCGACTGACACGGTCGACAAGGGACATCAACGACGCATCGAGTTCTGCGCGGGGATGGGATCCGCGACCCAGCGCATGCTGAGCACCCATCGAACTGCGGCCACGATAGGCGCGGACGGGGCGCGGATCTCGATTGTGTGAGAGTGCGTAGAGATGGCGACCGGCGCCGCCCCCGAGAATCGAGACGATCGAGGATTCGTCGTGCCGAGCGATGTCACCCACCGTCACGATGTCGAAGTTTCGCAGCTTCTGGGCCGTGATCTTGCCGACGCCCCACAGCTTCTCGACCGGCAAGGGATGCAGGAACTCGGTCTCGCCCTCCGGCGGCACTCGCAGCAATCCGTCGGGTTTCGCGAATGCACTGGCGACCTTGGCCAGGAACTTGGTGCGTGCGATTCCGACCGTGATCGGTAGTCCGACCTGCTCGGCCACATCGCGTCTGAGGTTGGCTCCGATCTGCAGCGGGTTTCCCACGATCTTGGCGAGCCCGCCGACCTCGAGAAAGGCCTCGTCTATGGAGATTCCTTCGACCAGCGGCGACGTGTCGTGAAAGACGTCGAACACGTCTTTGCTCGCCTGCGAGTACGCCGACATTCGCGGAGGGACAACTATCGCCTGAGGACACAGTGATCGAGCCTGACCACCGCTCATGGCTGTGCGAACCCCGAACGCCTTGGCCTCGTAGCTTGCCGCCAAAACCACCCCACCGCCGACGATGACCGGCCTGCCGGCCAGAGTCGGGTCGTCGCGTTGCTCGACTGATGCGTAGAACGAATCGAGGTCCGCATGCAGGATCGTTGCGTCACCCGTGGGCCGACTACTGCCAGAACAGTTCCCGCCAGAACGAGTATCGCCGGGGTGCTCACCTGGCGTTTCTTGGTCCAGCGGTTCATATGACACGAACATATGTTCCCATGCCCCACCGACACTGCGTAAGGTTCGGAAATAGATTCCATGGAATTAATCACGAATCGGGCGTACGGTGAGAAAATGATTCCACGGAATGCATATCGGTTCGGAGTCTGCTCGTGACCAGATCAGCCCTGAGCAGGCACTTCGACAACCTCATCCGCTTCGAAACCGAACTGTGGACGGCCGTCGACCAGCGACTCCGAATCGAGCACGACCTGCCACTGAGTCGATTCGAGCCGATGCAGATCATCGACAGGCTCGGCTCCTGCCGGGTCTTCGACATCGCCGAGGCCCTCGCGATCACCGTCGGTGGCACGAGCAAGCTGGTGGATCGAATCGAAGCGGCTGGGCACTGCCGTCGAAAATCCAATCCCACCGACAAACGATCCTCACTCATCGAGTTGACACCCGAGGGCAATGAGCTGTTGCGGCGGGCGAAGGCAACGTTCGACGACGAATTGGAGCGCCGTCTCGGTTCCGTGCTGACGCCCGACGCTCTCGATCGGTTCGGCGCCACACTGGCCACGCTGCGTGAAGCCAACCGAATCCTGACACCGACCACGAAGGAAAAAGCATGACCGACACAATGCGCGCAATCGTGCTCGACGCCCCCGGCCCGCCAGAAGCATTGACTATCAGAGTGATTCCGATACCCGTGCCGATTGCGGGCTGGGTACTGGTCCGGGTGAAGGCTTTCGGCCTCAATCGATCCGAACTTCACACCCGCCTCGGCCTCGCCGAAGGCGTGACATTCCCGAGGGTGCTGGGCATCGAGGCCGTCGGCGAAGTGGTGAACTGCCCCGGCGGGGAGCTCACCGAAGGCCGGCAAGTCGCCGCCATGATGGGTG
Source organism: Rhodococcus sp. D-46 (assembly GCF_011290655.1). Taxonomy (NCBI): domain Bacteria; kingdom Bacillati; phylum Actinomycetota; class Actinomycetes; order Mycobacteriales; family Nocardiaceae; genus Rhodococcus; species Rhodococcus sp. D-46. Next base: position 325,494 of record NZ_JAANTF010000005.1, read on the forward strand.
GGATGGGGAGGACGTTCGACGGCGGTTATGCCGAGTACACGTGCGTTCCCGTCAGTCAGGTCGTTCCCTTCTCGAGCGAACTGGACTGGTCGACAGTGGGAGCTGTTCCCGAGATGCTGCAGACGTCCTACGGCTCGCTGACGGTAGGACTGGACGCGAAATCCGGTCAATCCCTGTTGATCCGGGGAGGAACCTCCTCGGTCGGCATGGCAACCGCAGTCCTGGCGAAGCAGTGGGGACTCACTGTCCTTGCGACCACCCGAGATGCGAGCAAAGCGTCGTCGTTGACCGCGATCGGGGTTGACCACGTTATCGTCGACGACGGTGCTGTGGCCGGCAAGGTTCGAGACATCCTCCCGGGCGGTGTTGATCTGGCCCTCGAATTGGTCGGAACACCAACACTTCCCGACACGTTGCGCGCGACCCGCGTTCACGGCACCGTGTGTTTCACGGGAATGCTGTCCAACGAGTGGACAGTCAAAGACTTTTATCCGATCGACTACATTCCACGCGGAGTGCGATTGACCTCGTACGGTGGGGACGCGTCCGACCTGCCTGCCGACGTACTGCAAGACTTCCTCTCCGCTGTGGCGTCAGGCGAGGCGGTGGTACCGATCGACGAGGTGTTCGCGTTCGAGGACATCGCGCGAGCACATGCCAAGATGGAAGCCGGTACGGCACGTGGCAAATTGGTAGTTGTGCTCTGACCTGGCTTCTCACACCACGAATCGATAACCCATTCCTGCCTCGGTGATCAAATGCTTGGGGTTCGCCGGGTCATCCTCGAGCTTCCGACGAAGTTGAGCCAGGTAGACACGTAGATAGTGGGTCTCGGTGTCGTACGCCGGTCCCCACACGTCCCGAAGCAACTCCTTCTGCCCGACGAGCTTTCCGCGGTTGCGCACAAGCATCTCGAGCATGCCCCACTCGGTCGGAGTCAGGTGCACCTGTTCACCGCGCCGACTCACTGTTTTCGCAGCCAAGTCCACCGTGAAGGACGCGGTCTCGACCGACGGTTCCGAAGTGTCCGCCGCGGAGGTTCCCCGCCTCGCCGCAGCGCGCACGCGGGCCAGAAACTCGTCCATCCCGAAGGGCTTGGTGACGTAGTCGTCCGCACCGGCGTCGAGAGCCTCGACCTTGTCCGCGGAATCCGTGCGCGCCGACAGCACGATGACCGGCGCCGTGCACCAGCCACGCAGGCCGGCAAGCACTTCGGTGCCGTCCATGTCGGGCAGTCCGAGATCGAGTACCACGACGTCCGGTGGACGCTCGGCAGCAGCCCGCAAGGCACCGGCGCCCGTCGACGCGGTCACCACCTCGTACCCGCGCACCGAAAGATTGATACGCAGAGCTCGCAGAATCTGCGGTTCGTCGTCCACTACCAGGATTCGACTCATGATCCATTCCCATTCGTACCGGCCGCAGCCAACTCCACGATCATCGTCAATCCCCCACCAGGTGTGTCTGTGGCGCTGACCGTTCCGCCCATCGCATCGACAAATCCGCGCACCACGGAAAGTCCGAGGCCCACTCCGCCGGTGTTGTCGCGATCTCCCATCCGTTGGAACGGCTGGAACATCGTTTCGGCCTCACCTCGCGGAACACCTGGGCCCGTATCGGCAACACTGATCACCACACGATCACCGAGTTGCGCCGCCCCGACGCGCACCGGGGTTTCTCCCCCGTAGCGCAGAGCGTTGTCGACGATGTTCGCAATCACCCGCTCGAGCAGACCTTGATCTGCTTGCACTGCAACGGTACCCACGTCGACGACTACACTTCGAGCCCGCGAATCCGAGCGTCCACCGATGCCGAGGCCCAGCAACGCGCGGTGAACCACCTCGTCCAGATACACCGGCCGCAGCGTGGGTTTCACCACCCCGGCGGCAAGTCGGGACGAGTCGAGCAAGTTCCCGACCAGCGCCGTCAACTGATCCGCCGACTCCTCGATGGTTGCCAACAATTCAGCGGTGTCTTCGGGCGAGAACTCGATGTCGTCGCTGCGCAGACTCGACACCGCCGCCTTCACTCCGGCGAGAGGAGTTCGCAGGTCATGGCTTACCGCTGACAGCAGGGCTCGACGCAGTTGATCAGCCTCGGTGAGCGCGGCAGCCTTGCTCGCCTCGACTGTCAGTTTCTCCTGGCGGATCATCCCAACTGCTTGGTGAGCCACCACCGTCAGCACTCGTCGATCCCGCGCACTCAGGTCGGGCCCAGCCAACAACAGCGCGTATTCCCCGTCGTTGACCTCACAGACCGTATCCGCTTCGTCGTCCGTGGTCGGCGGCTGCGTACCCACGGCGGCGATGACTCCGTCGTCGTGATGAATGACGGAAACCCCTCGCTGGCGATAGATTTCGAGTGCCTTCGCCAGAAGTGTCGACAGATCCGCTCCGCGGAGAACTGATCCCGCGAACAGTGTGAGCAGTTCGGCTTCCTCGGATGCGCGCTTCGCCTCGCGGGCGCGCTTTGCTGCGGCGTCGACCAGAACGGCAACTGCCACAGCCACGATCAACAGCACGACAGTGGTGATGAAGTTGTCAGGTTCGGCGATGGTGAAGCTGTACCGCGGATCGGTGAAGAAGTAATTGAGCAGCAGTCCCGAGATCAGGGCCGACAATATCGCCGGGCCGACGCCGCCGAGGAGGGCGACCAGAACGACCACGACGAAGAACAGCGCGTTCTCGCCGTTGACCCCGGAGATTCGGTCGACGAGACCCATGATCGCGGCCGCGAGCGAAGGCACGACGATCGCCGCAATCCACGACAGGACCCGGCGCTCCGAGCGCCCCAGCACCGAAATGCGTCGTCGCGCCGTCGCTTCCTCGTGCGTGACCATGTGAACGTCGATACCACCGGACTGCTGAACCACCGCAGCGCCGATCCCCTCGTCGAGGATGCGAGCCAGGCGGGAACGCCGCGACGTTCCCAGCACCAACTGTGTGGCGTTCTCCTCACGCGCGAACTCGAGGAGCGTCGACGGTACGTCGTCACCGACAACAGTGTGAAGCGTGGCGCCGACTCCGACAGCCAACGCGCGCACCTTGCCCATCTCGGGGGCCGAGACGCCGGTGAGTCCGTCACCGCGTACGACGTGGACCACCATCAGCTCGGCGCTCGACTTCGACGCGATTCGCGATGCGCGTCGTACCAGGGTTTCCGACTCCGGTCCCCCGGTCACGGCAACGACGACACGCTCGCGCGCCTCCCAGGTATCGGTGATCTTGTTCTCGGCCCGGTATTTCGCCAGTGCGGCGTCCACCTGATCGGCCACCCACAGCAGTGCCAGTTCGCGTAGCGCCGTGAGGTTTCCGCGTCTGAAGTAATTGCCCAAGGCCGCATCGACCCGTTCCGGTGAATACACGTTTCCGTGAGAAAGTCTGCGGCGCAGCGCCTCCGGGGTGATGTCGACCAGCTCGACCTGCGCCGCACTACGCACTACCGCGTCCGGAACCGTCTCCTGCTGAACCACGCCGGTGATGTGCGCGACAACGTCGTTGAGGCTTTCGAGGTGTTGCACGTTGACCGTGGACAGAACGTCGATCCCGGCTTCGAGCAGTTCCTGTACGTCCTGCCAGCGCTTGTGATTCTTGCTCCCTGGCGTGTTGGTATGTGCCAACTCGTCCACCAGGACAAGGGCCGGACGCCGAGCCAACACGGCCTCGACGTCCAGTTCCGGCATCCGTGTTCCGCGATAATCCACCAGCTTGGGCGGCACTGTTTCGAGGTCTCCGATCTGCGCCGCGGTGCGGGCGCGGCCGTGTGTCTCCACGACGGCCGCGACCACGTCACAGCCACGATCTCGACGCCGATGAGCCTCACCGAGCATCGCGAAGGTCTTTCCGACGCCAGGCGCAGCGCCGAGGTAGATACGCAATTCACCACGTTTGCGTGCCCTACCGAAAGATTGACCGACCTTCTCCGAAGAACTCACGTGACAATCATCCACCAGTCGTCGGTGCAGCACACGTAGGTGCCGTCAATCCGAGTGCCAGGTTCAATTCCAGGACGTTGACTCGCTCGGCTCCGAGAAATCCGAGTTGCCGACCGTCGGTGTGCTCGGCCACCAAGTCCCGCACCTGGTCTTCCGAGATGCCGTTGTTCGCCGCCACCCTCGCGACCTGCAGTTCGGCGTACGCCGGACTGATGTGGGGATCGATACCCGAGCCCGAACCGGTGACTGCGTCGACGGGAACCGATGCAGGGTCGACACCCTCACGTGCCGCGATGGCTGCCCGGCGCTCGATGACGAATCCGGCCAGAATCTCGCTGCTCGGCCCCTGGTTGGACGGCAGTGCCGCAGCGGGATCACCGGTGGCAAACGGATCCTCGTCCGAAACGGATCCGACAACACGATTGTGGAAGAACGGGTCCTGCTGCCCTTCGGCGACCTGCAGATCGACACCCACCCAGGCACTGCCGACCACGCAACCGGCGGCATCGGTGACCGGTGAGCCTTCGGCAGATCCGGAGCTGATCCGGCTGACACCCCACACCGCGGCGGGATAGACCACACCGAGAACGACGGTGAGCGCGAGCAATACGAGCAAACCCGCCCACACCTGTTTGGCAAAACCGATAGTGAAACGCATGTCAGGTCACCCAATTCCAGGAATCAAACGTACGACGAGATCGATCAACCAGATACCGACGAACGGTGTGATCACACCGCCGAGACCGTAGACGAGCAGGTTACGTCCGAGCAACTGCGATGCCGTCGACGGTCGGTATCGAACGCCCTTGAGTGCCAACGGAATCAAACCGATGATCACCAAGGCGTTGAAGATCACGGCCGAGACGATCGCCGATTCGGGGGTGGCGAGACGCATGATGTTCAACGCGTCCAGCTGCGGGTAGATGCCGCTGAACAAGGCCGGCAGGATTGCGAAATACTTCGCCAGGTCGTTCGCCAACGAGAATGTGGTCAACGCGCCGCGGGTGATCAGCAATTGCTTGCCGATTTCCACCACCTCGATCAGCTTGGTGGGATCGGAGTCGAGATCGACCATGTTCCCGGCCTCTTTGGCTGCCGAGGTTCCCGTGTTCATCGCGACCCCGACATCGGCCTGGGCAAGGGCGGGAGCATCATTGGTCCCGTCACCGGTCATCGCGACGAGACGTCCGCCTTCCTGTTCCTTCCGGATCAGGGCCAGTTTGTCTTCCGGGGTGGCCTCCGCCATGAAGTCGTCGACGCCCGCCTCGTCGGCAATCGCCTTCGCGGTCAACGGATTGTCGCCGGTGATCATGATCGTGCGAATACCCATCGCCCGGAGTTCGGCGAACCTGTCAGCCATTCCCGGCTTTACGACGTCGGACAACGCGATCACGCCGAGGATCGAGGTACTCTCACCATGCTTGACGGCAACTACCAGCGGCGTTCCGCCCGCTTGGGCGATGTCGTTCACGGTGTCGGTCACCGCGCTCTCCGCGTGTCCACCGCCACTGACGACCCAGTTCATCACCGCATCTGCTGCACCCTTTCGGATTTGGCGTCCGGAGTGGTCGAGTCCGCTCATCCGGGTTTGTGCCGTGAACGGAACGAACTCGGCGCGTTCTTCGTCCAACGTCGGCTCGGCAGCGAGACCGAAATCCGCTGCGCACAGCTCGACGATGCTCCGTCCCTCGGGAGTTCCGTCGGCCAGGCTCGACAAGCGAGCTGCCGCAGCAAGATCGTCGGCGGATACACCGGGCGCCGGATGGAGTGCGGTGGCCCGGCGGTTACCGAAAGTGATGGTTCCGGTCTTGTCCATCAACAGGGTGTCGATGTCGCCCGCAGCTTCCACCGCGCGCCCCGACATCGCGAGAACGTTGCGCTGGACGAGGCGGTCCATGCCCGCGATACCGATCGCCGAGAGCAGCGCTCCGATGGTCGTCGGGATCAGGCAGACGAGAAGTGCGATCAGCTTGATCGGATCCTGCTCGTGCCCCGCGTACAAGCCCATCGGGCCGATGGCTACGACGGCGAGGAGGAAGATGACGGTCAACGACGCGAGCAGGATGTTGAGCGCAATCTCGTTGGGTGTCTTCTGACGTGAAGCACCCTCGACGAGCGCGATCATCCGGTCCACGAACGAACTGCCCGGTGCTGCGGTGATTTCCACGACGATGCGGTCCGAGAGAACCGTCGTACCACCGGTGACGGCGCACCGGTCACCACCGGATTCACGGACCACCGGCGCGGATTCACCGGTGATCGCCGATTCGTCTACGGAGGCAATACCTTCGACCACGTCGCCGTCGCCGGGGATGACCTCGCCGGCAACCACTATCACCCGATCGCCGACCACCAGTTCGGTGCCGGAAACCGATTCGATCGCACCGCTCATCGTGATCCGATGTGCTGTGGTGTCCTGCTTCACCTTTCGCAGGCTCGCCGCCTGCGCCTTGCCGCGCCCTTCGGCCACGGATTCGGCGAGGTTCGCGAAGATCACCGTGAACCAGAGCCACAGGGTGATCACCCAGGAGAACACCGAGGGATCGGCGATCGCCATGACAGTGGTGATGACGGAACCGACGAACACCACGAACATGACCGGGTTGCGGGCGAGGTGGCGTGGGTCGAGTTTGCGCACGGCCCCCGGCAACGCGGTGATCATCTGCCGCGGGTTGAAAACGCCAGCGTGTACTTGACGGGACTGGCCTGGATCAACCTTGTCGGCAGCGTCTTGCGCTACCACGGGTTTCTCACTGATACGCACGGTCATTGAAGAGCCTCCGCTAGCGGGCCCAGCGCGAGGGCCGGGAAGAATGTAAGTGCAGCAACAAGAACGACGGTGCCGGTCAACAAACCGGTGAACATCGGTCCGGACGTCGGGAGGGTGCCGGCCGTCGGCGCCACCTTCTTCTGCGAGGCAAGAGCACCGGCCAAAGCGAGAACGAAGATGATCGGCAGGAATCGGCCGAGAAGCATGCAGATTCCGAGAGACGACTGGAACCAGTCGCTGGTGACCGTCAGACCGCCGAAGGCGCTGCCGTTGTTGTTGGAGGCGGAGGCGAAGGCGTAAAGCACCTCACTGAACCCGTGGATCGATCCCGGCGTGCCCGGATCTCCCCCATTGCCTTGATAACCGGTGGTCGAACCGAGGATGACGGTGATGGCGGTACCGATCAAGACCAGCGCGGGCATGACCAGAATCGACAGCGCCGCAAGGGTGATCTCGCGTCGACCCAACTTCTTGCCGAGATATTCGGGCGTGCGACCGACCAGCAGTCCGCCGACGAACACTGCGATCAATGCCAGCACAAGAATCCCGTAGAGGCCGGTTCCGACTCCACCTGGCGCAATTTCGCCGAGCAACATGTTGAGCAGGACCGCGCCGCCGCCGAGGGGTGACATGCTGTCGTGGGCCGAGTTCACCGCGCCCGTCGACGTTCCCGTGGTCGCCACCGCGAACAACGCCGATCCGGGGATTCCGAAGCGAACTTCCTTGCCCTCCATCATCGAACCAGCTGCTGTGGCGGCAACACCGCGTGCGCCGGATTCGGCAGCGAGCGTGACTGCGAGCAGCCCGCTCCACAGGATTCCCATCACTGCCAGCAGGGTGAGGCCTTGCCTACGATCCCCGACGAGAGTTCCGAACGTTCGGGTGAGGCAGACCGGAATCAACAGGATCGCCAGGATCTCGACGACATTGCTCAACGGGGTGGGGTTCTCGAACGGGTGCGCCGAGTTGGCAGCCAAGATCCCGCCACCGTTGGTGCCGAGTTCCTTGATCGCTTCCTGGGACGCGACGGGGGCCAGTGCATTGGTGACCGCATTGCCGCCGAGGCCGGTGGAGGCGAAACCGCTGTGGAACGACTGGATCACTCCCTGGCTCAACAGGATCAGGGCGATCACGAAGGAGAACGGGAGGAGGATGCGCAGAGAACCACGCGTCAGATCGACCCAGAAGTTGCCGATCTCGCCGCCCCTGGCCACCCGAATGAAGCCGCGAACCAATGCGATGGCCACCGCCATGCCGACCGCTGCCGAGACGAAGTTCTGCACCGCCAGACCGACGGGCTGAACGAAGTTGCTCATCGTCGTTTCCGGCGTGTACGACTGCCAGTTGGTGTTCGCCACAAACGAAATCGCGGTGTTGAACGCTACGGCAGGACTGACCCCGGACAGACCGTCACTCAGCGGCAGTACTCCCTGAATCCGTTGCAGGAAGTACAGGAACAATGCGCTGGCCAGCGAGAATCCGAGAACGCTTGCGGCGTAGCCGTACCACGTCTGCTCGGCCCTCGAGTCGATCCGACCGACGCGGTAGATCACACTCTCGACCCGAAGATCTCGCGTCGACGAGTAAACACGCGCCATGTAGTCGCCCACCGGAACGTAGGCGATTGCCAGAACGACGAGGACAAAAGCGATCTGCAGGCCGGCTGCAAGAGCGGGCGACATCAGAACCTCTCAGGATCTACGAGTGCAACGAGCAGGTAAATGACCAATGCCGCGGCGACGGCGATCAGAACCACGCTGACCACACCGGCAACCGTCATTTGGGAGCGCTCGCCTGTAGGGCGCGCAGTACCAGCGCGCACACGAGAAAACCGCCGAGAATCAGAGCAACGTAGGCCAGATCGGCCATGAGCTTCCCTCTTCGAAATCTTTTGCCGTGCTGCTGTGCATCGCAGCCATGACGCGCGGTCGCCCTCGACCGGATGCGCTCTCTCAGCTTCGACCTCCGGAAAGGCCGATTCCGCGTCTCTGACGATCCGCTTACGCACTGACCTGGCGTCTTGACGCGATCTTGACGCGAAACCGAAGTTCACTAATACTGAAACAAGTTACTGTTCGTTCGAACGAACAGTTTTGCGAAGGGAACCTGATGACTTCTCGAACCGACCACGATCTCGCCCCCGGTCTTGTCGACCAGGTTGCGAGTCTGGCCTCGGGCGCCACCTCGTCCGTCGCGGCCACGGAGGCAACGCTGAGCCGGATCGAGGCCACTCAGCCTCACCTCAATGCGTTCAAGATCGTGCGGCGCGAGAAGGCACTCGAGGAAGCTGCCGAGGCCGACAGGCGTCTCGCACTCGGCGAGCGCCTACCTCTTCTCGGCGTGCCGATCGCAGTGAAGGACGACGTCGACATCACCGGCGAACCCACCGCCTTCGGTTGCCCTGGCGATTTCCCGGCCAAGACCGAGGACTCGGAGATGGTTCGACGCCTCCGCGACGCCGGCGCAGTGATCGTGGGCAAGACCAACAGCCCGGAATTGGGCCAGTGGCCCCTTACGAGCGGTTCAGCCTTCGGTTACACGCGCAATCCGTGGTCGCGTCACCACACTCCAGGCGGATCGTCGGGCGGCACCGCCGCGGCCGTCGCCGCCGGATTGGTCAGCGCCGGAATCGGTTCCGACGGTGCCGGTTCCATCCGAATCCCTGCGGCCTGGACCAACCTCGTCGGAATCAAACCGCAGCGCGGGCGCATCTCAACCTGGCCCGACGCCGAAGCGTTCTACGGCCTGACGGTCAACGGCCCGCTCGCTCGCACCGTCGCCGACGCGGCACTGCTGCTCGACGTCGCTGCCGGCAACCATGACGGCGACCTCCACAAGCCGACACCGGTCACCGTCAGCGACGCGGTGGGACGCGACCCCGGAAAACTGAAAATCGCGCTTTCCCTTCGCAATCCGTTCACCGCCACTCCCGTGAAGCTGGACCCGGAAGTGCGCCTGGCCGTGCATTCGATCGCCGACACGCTGCGGGAGCTCGGACACCACGTCGTCGTCGACGATCCCGCATACGGCCTGATCTTCGGCCTGAACTTTCTGCCCCGCTCACTCGTCGGGGTCCACGACTGGCTCGGACGCGTTCCCGACCCGACACTGGTCGATGCCAGAACACGCGGAAATGCCCAGAACGGCAAGCTACTTCGCGGCGCACCTCTGCGCGCGGCCCGCGCGGCCGAGCCACGGATGCGAAAGCGGATCGGAGCGATCTTCGACACCTACGACGTCGTCCTGGCACCCACGACGGCAACTCCACCGATCATGGCGACCGCGATCGACGGCATCGGTGGCTGGGACACAGACAAGGTCATGACCGGCGCCTGCCCGTACGCGTGGCCGTGGAACGTCCTCGGCTGGCCCTCGGTCAACGTGCCGGCCGGATTCAGCAAGGCCGGCCTGCCCATCGGTGCGCAGTTGATGGGCAACGAGAACACCGAACCTCTGTTGGTCTCCCTCGCTTCACAATTGGAATCGGTCCTGCGTTGGGATCAGATCCGCCCCGAGCCGTGGTGGTGACCCGATGAGTAACCGGGACGTCCGCGAGCGAATACTCGACGCCGTTCTGCACGTCGTCGGTACCGACGGCATCCCGGGTGTGAGCAACCGGCGCATCGCCGCGCAGGCCGGCGTCTCACTCGGATCGATCACGTATCACTTCGCGAGCCAGTCGGACATGCTCCGCGCTGCTCTGTCTCGTTTCGTGACAGACGAGACGACGCGCCTGCGCGCCTTGGCCGAGGAGTACCGCGACAAAGGTCTGAGCGTCGAGGACGCCGCGGCAATAGCCGAAAAGGTGACGCGAGATCTTTCGTTCTCGGCCGAGCGGATCGCGCCGTTCGAGATGTACATCGCCGCCGGGCGCGACCACGAACTCCACGAAGTCGCCGTCGAATGCTTCGCCGCCTACGACGATTTGACCGTCACGATTCTGACGGCACTCGGTGTACCTGATCCGGAGTCGATTGCATCGACGCTCGTCGCCGTCATCACCGGCCTCCAACTCCGACGCCTGGCCACCGGCGTCGACGAGCAGGACATCGGCGCGGCGATCCTCAGGGTCCTCCGGCCCTAGAAGCCCAGCCGGCCGAGCTGCTTCGGGTCGCGCTGCCAGTCCTTGGCGACCTTGACGTGCAGCTCCAGGAAGATCCGCACACCGAGCAGCTTCTCGATCTGCAGGCGCGCACTGGTACCGACTTCCCGCAGACGCGCTCCGCCCTTACCGATGACGATGCCCTTCTGACTGGGCCGCTCGACGTAGAGCAGTGCATGCACGTCGAGCATCTCGCCCTGCTTCTCGGTGCGTCCCTCGCGCGGGATGACCTCCTCGATCACCACAGCCAGGGAGTGCGGCAATTCTTCGCCGAGCCCCTCGAGCGCAGCCTCACGGATCAGTTCGGCCATGAGCACCTCTTCGGGCTCGTCCGTCAGTTCCCCGTCCGGGTAGAAGGCCGGGCCCTCGTCCATCAGACCGGCGAGGACGTCGACCAGGATCTCGACCTGTTCACCCGACTTCGCGGACACCGGAACGACCTCGGATTCGGGGCCGAGCAGGGTGGACAGCGCGAGCAACTGCTTTCCGACGGCGTCGCGGCTGACCTTGTCGATCTTGGTCACGATGCCGACAAGCTTGGTCTTGGGCGCCATCTGACGGACCTGCTGCACGATCCAGCGGTCTCCGGGCCCGATGGCCTCGTCGGCCGGGATGCACAGGCAGATGACGTCGACCTCGGAGTACGTGTCGCGAACCAGGTCATTGAGGCGCTGCCCGAGCAAAGTGCGGGGCTTGTGCAGTCCAGGGGTGTCCACCAGGATCAGCTGCGCATGCTCGCGGTGAACGATGCCGCGAATCGTGTGGCGCGTCGTCTGCGGGCGCGAGGACGTGATCGCGATCTTGCTGCCGACCAACGCGTTGGTCAGCGTGGACTTGCCCGTATTGGGTCGACCCACGAAACACACGAAGCCTGACCGGAATTCGTTCTTGCTCATAACTGCTCCTCGCTGAACTCTCGCTCAGTCATCGGTGTCTTCTGTCTCTTCGTCTTCGGACGGCGGGATGCGCTGCACGAACACCGTGCTGATGCGTACCCGGCCTCGGCCCGTATTGGTTCCCTCGCCGCGCAGGATCAAACCGTCGTACTCCACTTCGGAACCGGGAAGTGGCACTCGGCCGAGTACGTATCCGATCAGCCCGCCGACGGTCTCCACCTCGTCGAGTTCGAGTTCGAGATCGAACAATTCACCGAGGTCTTCGATGGGAAGTCTCGCGGATACGCGGAACATTCCGTCACCGAGATCCTCGATGGGCGGCGTCTCGTCCTCGTCGTACTCGTCGGCGATCTCACCGACGATCTCTTCGATGACGTCCTCGATCGTGACGAGCCCGGCGATTCCGCCGTACTCGTCGACGAGTATCGCCATGTGGTTGCGGTCGCGCTGCATCTCGGCCAGCAAGCTGTCGAGCGGCTTCGAGTCGGGAACGAAGACGGCGGGCCGCATGACGTCGCAGACGTTGACGTTCCGGCCGCCGTCGGGCAGGTGGTAGGTCTGCTTGACCAGATCCTTCAGGTAGACGACACCGAGCACGTCGTCGACGTTCTCCCCGATGACCGGCAGGCGCGAGTGACCACTGCGGACGGCCAACGACGTTGCCTGCCCGGCATTCTTGTCGTTCTCGATCCACACCATGTCGGTGCGGGGCACCATCACCTCGCGCGCCGACGTGTCTCCGAGTTCGAAGACGGACTGGATCATTCGGCGTTCTTCGTCGGCCACGACGCCACGTTCCTGCGCCATGTCCACGAGTTCACGCAACTCGATTTCCGACGCGAACGGGCCGTTGCGGAAGCCCTTACCCGGGGTCAATGCGTTACCCACGAGGATCAGGACGCGACTGATCGGCCCGAGCAGAACCCCGATCCACAGCAGTGGCAGCGACGCGGCCATCGCGATGGAGTACGCATGTTGGCGCCCAAGCGTTCTCGGTCCGACGCCGATGACCACGTACGAGACGAGAACCATGATCACCGCGGTGACGGTCAGTGCCCAGCCCAGCGAGAGGACGTCGATCAGGCCGCCCACGAGTACGACGGTGGCCGTGATCTCGCACAAAATGCGAAGCAGGACCATCAGATTCACGTATCGCGGACGATCGGTCAGGATGCGTTGCACTCGCGCGGCGCCGGCTCGCTCTTCCTTTGCCATCTCGTCGATCCGCGCCGACGAAATGGTGTTGAGCGCCGAGTCGACGGCCGCGAACACACCACCGACCGGGACAAGAGCAATCGCCAGAACAAAGAGCGCTATGGCGCTACTCACTACAGAACCCCCGGATAACTGTTATTGGTCCACTCCGTCGACGAAACCGGTCTTGCCGAGCAGCTTCTGATCGCGTTCGGCCAGTGCTGCTTCGCGGTCGATACGGCGAAGGTCTTCGTACCACTCTTCGAGGAGGCTGTTCTGCAAGCCGAACATCTCCTTCTCCTCTTCCGGCTCCGCGTGGTCGTAGCCGAGAAGGTGCAACACACCGTGGACGGTCAGGAGGGCAAGTTCGTGAGCCAGTGAATGCCCGGCCTTGTCAGCCTGATCCGCGGCAAAAGACGGACACAGCACGATGTCGCCGAGCATCGACGGCCCCGGCTCGGGGGAATCGGGACGGCCACCCGGCTCGAGTTCGTCCATCGGGAACGACATGACGTCGGTCGGACCCGGCAGGTCCATCCAGCGAACGTGCAGATCCGCCATCGTCGCAGAGTCGACGAGAACCATCGACAGCTCGGCCGCCGGATGGACATCCATCCGAGCGATCACGAAACGGGCAACGCTGATCAACTCCGGTTCGGAGATGTCCATGCCCGATTCGTTCGAGACCTCGATGCTCATGTGCGACGCTCTTTCCTGGGAAAAGTAGGGGTTGATGCGTCGCTCAGCCTACCGTCGCGGTGAATGAGCATGTGCAGCGCGGCGCTGCGCCCGGTTTCCGACCGCCAACTCGCCGGACCGATCCGATTCGTGACGCTCGTAAGCGTCGACGATGTGAGAGACCAGCCGATGACGTACGACGTCGCTGCTGTCGAGAGTGGCGAAATGAATATCGTCGATCCCGGTGAGGATTTCGGATGCCGCGCGCAGACCCGAACGGGCCCCGCCCGGCAGATCGACCTGGGTCACGTCTCCGGTGACCACGATTTTGGAACCGAACCCGAGGCGGGTCAGGAACATCTTCATCTGCTCGGCCGTGGTGTTCTGCGCTTCGTCCAAGATGATGAAGGCGTCGTTGAGCGTCCGGCCACGCATGTAGGCGAGCGGAGCGACCTCGATGACTCCGGCCTGCATCAACTTCGGAATCGCCTCGGGATCCATCATGTCGTGCAATGCGTCGTGCAGCGGGCGGAGATACGGATCGATCTTCTCGTGCAGCGTGCCGGGCAGAAAGCCCAGTCGCTCCCCGGCCTCGACTGCCGGCCTGGTCAAGATGATCCGAGAGACCTGCTTGGCCTGCAACGCCTGAACGGCCTTGGCCATGGCGAGGTAGGTCTTGCCGGTACCGGCCGGGCCGACTCCGAACACGATGGTGTTCTCGTCGATGGCGTCGACGTAGCGTTTCTGGTTGAGGGTCTTCGGCCGAATCGTCTTGCCCCGACGCGAAAGAATGTCGAGGGAGAGCACCTCGGCCGGAGACTCGCCGACCTCGTTGGTGAGCATGCCGATGGTTCGTCGAACAGCGTCCGGGGCAATGGGCTGCCCCCGACCGGCCAGCGACGCCAATTCACTGAACACACGTTCTGCCAGCGCCACGTCTGCAGCCGTCCCCGACAAGGAGATGGTTCCGCCACGTACATGAATGTCGGCACGAAGCTCACGTTCGATCGCGGTGAGATTCTCGTCCGTCGCCCCCAGGATTTGACGCACGGTCTCCGGCGCCAGATCCATACTCGAACGGACGGTGCGCTCTGCGGGCAGAGCGCGCTCGGTGATGGTGGTTACACGGTTCCCGTCGAGTTCACTGTGTTCACTCACGTGGTGAATATGGCCTGCTTTCTGGTCCGATCAGCCCACTCGACTCGTGAGCCTCGATACTTCGAAGTCTAGCGCCAGAGTCGGACACAGCCCACTTGTTAAACCTGCGAGTCACGGATCGCGCCGCCCTCAAGCCCGACCCGGAAGATAGTCCGCGGAGTCCGATTCACCCCGCAGACGAGCACTACCCAGGTCAGACGATCAACACTCAGCGCCGCCGAAGTGCGCGTACACCCGGTTCGAGACGTATGCTTTTCCACAATTTGATATTGCAAACCGGATGTACCTACATGACATGAAGGTTCACAAGATGACAAAACCATTCGCCAAAACCGAAAATCGACTAGACCATTGCGATAAGCGAGCCTAAGTTGCGCCACTGAAATCACTTGACATCAAGATTCGAATCGTTTACTTGAGCAAAAATCAACTCCTCGAAAAACGGTATTTAATATAGTCGGCGGTTTCCCTCGCATTAAGCGCCTGCGTATTAGCGCTTTGCCGGACAAACAATACGTCATTCTTGCCAGCAATACTAGTCATGGGCCAGACTGGGTCACTTGCGGCGGGGACCACGCAACGAATTATAAAAACCCCATTCACCTGAGGGAAACTGATCGAAACCCTCGATCCCAAACTCGACCCAATCGCCGAATTCAACTTACTTTGAATAGCAAGAGTCAGGCGGTCCAGCGATTGCCCATGGGCGGCTAGGTCCGGACCGATACCTAAAATAATGCCATCGTCATCAACTCCGCCTAGTATTGTCCCACCATTTGAATTGAAGAATGAGATAATAACTTTAATAAAGGAATCCACAACATCTCTTACATTCCCGCTAGACCCAATGACCGCCGAGAATGATGATTTGAATTCCAAGTTTATCGATTCACCTAGCGAGACCAGAGCTACGATTTCTCGCGATTCGTCATTCTTCGTCTTTGCTTCCAGTAATTTCGCCGGACCAGTATTCCAGCCAAGTTTCAACAATTGAGTGGCGTGCCACTCACCACTCGACAGTTCTAAAATTCCAAGGTTCTCCAACCTGTTAACCTCAGCCGGGTAGCATTCAACATATTCGAAAAAGGGTTGGTCGGCATTGTCCATCAACAACTCAATCAACGACCATTCAGTATTGTAGTATTTCTTGATATGCTGCAATATCTGCTCGATCTGTGCTGCAACTACACGCCGATATTTGGGTAGACAATCAATTACATCCGATTCCAAGATCCTTACGATGTCGAGATTTTCACCGGAAGATCGATTTACCGTGAGGGACGCAAGCTCTCGGACAAGCACCACATGCCCCCCGGTCTCGGCCTGAACCATATCCACCGCGCGATTATCCCACTCTACACCTTGACGTCGACCAAGAACCCGCAACAAATCGTCAGTTTCTCCTTTGTCAAACGGGCTGACGTAGTACGGTTTTGCAAAATTGAATAGAGGATTTTCGCGTCCGTATAACTCGCGAGACTCGACCGACGCGCTTGCCAACCCGGCAAGAACCAAGCTGAGCGCCCCTGTTGACTGCACATTCTCTGTGGGACGAGTTTCTTGCACTAATTTTCTGAGCACACCGAAAAATTGTGGAATCAGCGTCGATGTGCTTGTTGCGCCTGCCGTATCTGCACCTGGTGGACAAAGGTGCTCAATTTCATCGAGAATTAAAACCAAGTGCAAATCTCGACTCGACGGATGGGACAGTATTTTTTGCAATGCACGTTTAAAATCAAGAAGATCACAAGAATCATTTAATTCGGCGAGTTCTTGCGTGCGAAATCCATTCTCGTGAAGTCTCGATCGAATCTTCTCCGCGAAATCCGGAAGCAATGACGTAACTGGATTGCCGAACTCGATCTCTGGCACATCCTCTAAGTCCTGATATACATAGACAAATCGAGTCGCCCCCTCTCTCGACCGTTTTTTATTTTGGCGCTCCAGTTCTTTTAATATGGATGTCTTTCCGGTTTTTCGCATACCGAACAATGCGGGTATTTGTTGCATCCTAATATTGGATTCAATCGAGTTTAGCAACATCTTCCTGCCGAAAAATTGATCGCCAGTCACAGATCCATGCTGGGCATACAAGTCCTTGGAATGAATCCTCTTCGCGATATCTTTAATCAAATTCTCGTCAGCTCCAGGCGAATCCAACTTTGAGAGCGGGAGGTAGATCATCGCGGTGGAACTGAAGTCCTCCAGTTTCGTATCGAGCCTCACATCGGGGGCCCATAGATATCGAATCCATTTCGTTACGTTCTTTCGATCTTCGGGCAGATATGTGAGTATATCGTCACATAAAGCAGGTGTGCGGATCTGCAAATCA
The DNA here is from genome assembly GCF_011290655.1 of Rhodococcus sp. D-46. Classification (NCBI taxonomy): domain Bacteria; kingdom Bacillati; phylum Actinomycetota; class Actinomycetes; order Mycobacteriales; family Nocardiaceae; genus Rhodococcus; species Rhodococcus sp. D-46. Next base: position 342,558 of record NZ_JAANTF010000005.1, read on the forward strand.
TGATGCGGAGTGTAAACAATTAGCACTTCGGCGCTAATTCCAAATCTATCTTCAATACTACGCGAAAATCGAAGCAGTACAATCCACGTCTTTCTATAAACCTCTTCACCCATCAACTGACGTGCATAGACGTATTCCGACCCCAGCTTTTGAAAAGCCTTTCGGTGATCGAGACTAACAGGGTATTCCCTCGCTAGTATTTCCAGCTTGTTTAAGATATCCGGATGCCGCTGAGGAGAGACCGCGCCGTCTGCGTAACGAGGATGTGGGGCTGATGTGGACATCAGCACAATCTACTACATCACCGTTCTCTCCACCCTAAAACGCTGGTCCGACTTGGCAGATGTTTTCGAGTTGCCGCCAGTTCCTCGACGGCCGACAAGCAGATGCCATCACCGCGCTTGGTCATCATCGATTCAGCAGTCGCGACACGTGACAGCGAGCCATTAAAGAATGATACGGGCCGTCCGACGTCAATACGATAACGTCGACCGAAAGCTTGATATCAACAAGAATCAACCTGATCGGAAGGTCTAGACGATTCTTCTAACGCGTGGTCCGGCGGCCAAACGTTTCGAAGATACCACCCTCGGCAAATTTGCGTCAGCTTTCGTAAAGAACCGAAGCCCTTAGAGATCCATGCCCGAGAGCCACGCCCAAGCCTCCGCGACGACCTCGGCGCTTCTGTCCGGACTGATACCTGCGATGACCAGGCATACGGCGGCAAAGGATTCGCCAGAGTCGGTGATGAGCCCACTGTTGGCCTGATCGAACAAAGTGATCGTGATCGCCTCGGTCATCGCTACCAGAGTCTCGGCCGGCAGGTATTTCGAGAAGGTTCCGTCACGCTGACCGCGCTCGACGACGCTGATACTCACGGCACGCGCGGGCTCCATCAGATCGAGAATCCGCTGCTCCCCCAACTCTTTGCGAGCAAAGCTGAGCAGCATCCGGAAGCGATCACCGACCGGCCATGACAGCAATGCCAGTACGGCAGTCGCCAGATCCGGGCGCTCGGGCGGCTCGCCGGCTTGGCTCAGCGCAGCTACGAGATCGGTCGACGCCTCGTCCACGATGCCGTTGATCAGCGCCTCTCGGCTGTCGAAATGCGCGTACACGGTTCGCCTGACCACACCGGCGGCCTTTGCGACGTCGTCCATGCTCGCATCCGGATCAGCAGCGAACGCCGTGATCGCCGCCTCGATGATGCGATTGCGATTGGCCGCGGCCTGACTACGACGCTGCCGTCCGCCCGATTCGGCAGTTCCCGAAACGACTGTGCCCGAATGCGTCAACGCGCGTTCCACCTCTTTCGACTGCCCAACTGTGATCTAGGTCAATCATAGTTGCACATCGGTGTGCAAGTTATTAACTTACACATCAGTGTGCAAATAGATCGAGGAGTGTCTTCGATCATCAGGAACGGAGTCGCGTCATGACGACACTCATGAGCAAACCTGTCTCGGAGATGGACCAGCCGTACTCACGGCGGTGGGCCGCGCTCGGGGTGTTGTGCCTGAGTCTGCTGATCGTCGTGATGGCGAATACCGCGCTGATCGTCGCGGCGCCGGACATGACCAGAGATCTCGGCCTCACCAGCACGCAACTTCAATGGGTCATCGACGGCTACACCGTTCCCTACGCCGCATTGATGCTGCTGTTCGGCGTGATCGGTGACAAGTACAGTCGCCGCGGCGCACTTCTCGCCGGACTCACCGTGTTCGCCGGCGGCGCCGTCTTCGGCAGCATCGCGGACACCACCAACGCCGTCATCGCGGCACGAATGACCATGGGCGTCGGCGCCGCGATCATCATGCCCGCGACGCTTTCGCTTCTGGTCGCTACCTTTCCCAAAGCGGAGCGATCACGCGCCATCGCGGCGTGGGCGGCGACGTCGGGTCTCGCGATTGCACTCGGTCCGCTGTTGGCCGGATGGATTCTCGACAGTCATTCCTGGAGCATCACTTTCCTGATCAACGTCCCGATCGCCGCAGTCGCTGCCGTCGCCGCCGTAATTCTGGTGCCGCCGAGCAAGGCCGAGCACCTGGGCCGGATCGACTGGATCGGCGGCGCACTCTCGGTGGTCACCATTGGCTCGCTCGTGTACTCGATCATCAACGGATTCCACTTCGGGTGGACCGGCGGACCCATCGGTGCCGCCGTACTCGCTGCGATCGGCCTCGTCTCGTTCGTCGTCTGGGAACTGCGTCACCCGCAGCCACTGCTCGACGTCCGTAAGCTCGGCCAGCGCATGGTCGGCGGCGCGACGCTCGCCGTACTTCTGCTGTTCCTGGCCGCCTTCGGCGCCATCTACTTCATCTCACAGCAGTTCCAGTTCATCCTCGGCTACGGCGCACTCGAAACCGGTGTTCGTCTGCTGCCCTTGGCAATTGCCGTTTCGATCGGCGCCGTTGTCAGTGGGCGGATCACTCCGCTGATCGGCGTCCGGGCGTCCATCGTCGGCGGCATGGTGGTCGCCGCGATCGGCGTTCTGATTCTCACGCAGGTCGACGGCGATTCGGGCTACTGGATGTTCGCAGTCCCACTGATCCTGCTCGGCCTGGGCATCGGTCTCAGCGAACCGCCGGCCACCGACGCCATCATGGACAACTTCTCCGAGGACGATCTCGGTGCTGCGGGTGGCCTCAACGACACCGCCATCGAACTCGGCGGCTCGCTGGGTATCGCGATCCTCGGCTCGATCCTCGCTGCGAGCTACAAGGATTCGATTGCCGGATTCATCGATGGAATGCAGGTTCCGCAGTTGACGGGCGAACTTGCGCAACAGGCCGCGTACGCGATGGAGGTGTCGGGCGAATCCGTCGGCGGCGCTTCGTTGGTCGCCGAAGAGATGGCAGGCAACCCGTTGGCTGCAGCTCAGGCAGGGCCGTTGCTCGACGCCGCAGGCAGTGCCTACGCCGACGCGATTTCGGCGGCCAGTTGGGCGGGCGGTCTTGCACTGTTCGTGGGGGCAGTTGTCGTGGCGTTCATCCTGCCGGGCAAGAAGGCCCCTGTGGAAGTGGACCCCGCGTCAGTCTGACGTGCTCGGAGCCAGCGGGTCTTCGGCGAGAACCAACTCGCGGGAGACCCGCCACGACTCGGTCGAGGGTGAGAGAAATGCGTCGTGTCCTTCGCCCTCGATCACACGCAGTGACACGGGATCACCAGCCGCTTCCGCGGCTTTCGCGTACCGGGAGCTCACCTTGGCCGGCACCTGCAGGTCCTCCGCACCCGTGACGCACACAACGGGGACGCCGATCGGCAATCGATGCTGCGGCGACGCACTGCGATACAGATCCGGGTCCGCGTCGAACGGAACGCCGAACAGATCCTCGATGAAGCTGATCCGTCGTCCACGCTCGCCTGCCGACGCCAGATCGAGTGCGGCCGCCTGGGCGATGACCCGTTCAGGCCGGGTGAACGTGTCCTTCTCCCCCGCCAGCCACATTGCAAGATGTCCTCCGGCCGAATGCCCGAGCAAGCGAATCTGATTCAGATCCAATTCGGCCGAGGACTTCGCGGCAACCAGTCCGGGGATTTCGTCGTATGCCGTTTTCACGTCGGCGGACATCTCCGGCCAACCACCGCCCGCCCCGAGACGGCGGTATTCGATGTTCCACACCGCGACGCCGTGCCGCGCGAGTTCGACGGCAAATGCGGTGCCCAGAGTCAATCCGTACTGCCCGCTCCAGAAGCCGCCGTGGATCTGCATGACGACCGGGATCGGGCCGTCAGCGACTCCGTCGGGAACGTAGAGATGCCCGAACTGCTGCTCGTGTCGGCCGTACGGAATCTTGAATCGAGGCACCGAGGAAATCTATCTCAGGCGAGGGCGCTGCCTGCGGCCCAGTCTGCCCAGGAAAGGGTCCAGTCGCCGTTCTGCCACACCTCCAGCGGAGCGCCGCCGGTGTTCTTGATCTCGACGACATCTCCCGGCTGCGAGAAATCGAAGAACCATTTGGCATTGGCCGCACTGAGATTGAGGCAACCGTGCGAGGTGTCGGTGTTTCCCTGCGCCCAGACGGTGCTCTCCAACTCGTGAAGATAGATACCGTCCGTGCTGATGCGGGTGGCCCAGTTGATGGATTCCTTGTAGCCGAGGCGCGAGTTGATCGGCAGACCGTAGGTCGACGAATCCATGATGACGGGATTTGCCTTGTCCATCACGGTGTACGTGCCGGGCTGGGTCCAGAACGAGAGCGTCGTGCCGCCGATCGTCTCGGTGCCGCCCATTCCCATCGAGGTCGGCATTTCCTTGATCACCTGACCGTTTTCGTAGACGGTCACCATCTTGGTGTTGTCGTCGGCGACCGAGACGTGGGAGTCGCCGATCTTGAAGGACACGGTGTCGTCCTGCTGGCCGTACAGTCCGTTGCCGAGCTGCTTGCCGTAGATGTTCGCGTTCACCGAGACCGTCGTGCCTGGTGCGTAGTAGTTCTGCGGTCGCCAGTGAACGTTCTGACCGTCGACCCAGTACCACGATCCCTGTACGGGCGGATTGGTTGTGACCAGCAGAGACTTCTCGGCCGCGGCCTTGTCACCGATCAACTCGTCGAAATGAACGGCGACGACGGTGCCGACACCGTACGTGCCACCGTCCGATATCGAGGCGCCACCGGTGGTGTTGATGTACGCCCGGGTCTGGTTACTCGGCGCGACGGTGGTCAGCGTCGTGTTCTTGGTCGTGGCAACACCGTTCGCGTCGACGGCGTCGACGACCAGCTTGTAGGTCTTGCCGTATCCGAGTGGTTCGCTCGGTTTCCAGGACGTCTTGTCCGGCGTGGTGATACCGGCGACTTCCTTACCCTCGGGGTTGGTCAGCGCGACGGTCGTCAGTGTTCCCTTCGCGACCTGGACCTCGATGGGGTCGAGTGGACTCACCGGAGTTCCGCCGTCCGCCGGGGTGACGGTGACGAGAGCCTCGCTGGTCGGGGTAGTGGTGACGGCGCTGCTGGAGGAACCCGTGTTGTCTCCGGTGGAGACCGTGCACCCCGCGACGAGCATCAACGCCGCCGCGGCACACACCGCTCCAACGATTCGCATATGCGCACGTGACAACATCTGGCCTCCTGAAATCCCCGAACCAACTCACGCCGAAGGCGACCCCCGACGTCCTTACGATAGTGCGCAAATCTGACACTTCGCTGAGCGCCGGATCCGATTCAGCTCGGGATCACAACAAGATCAGTGCAGTGGCCGTGGTCCCCAGCGATCGGTCAGCACTCCGATCGCGCCCAGAGCAACAGCCCCGGCGGTCGACGTGCGCAGGACCGTCGGGCCGAGAAGCACCGGAGTGGCCCCGGCCTCCGACAACGCGCTGATCTCCGAATCGTCGAGCCCACCTTCGGGACCGACAACCAGAAATACCTCGTCCGCGCTCGCCAGCGGCAAACCGGCCAACGGCGTCGTCGCCGATTCGTGAAGCACCGCAACCACAGCGCCACGGGCAACGGCGTCACGAACCAACGCGATCACCGCCGGCGTCTTGTGCAGTTCCGCAATTTCCGGGACGAACGCGCGTCTGGACTGCTTTGCCGCAGACACTGCCGCACTTCGCCAGCGTGCGACGCCCTTGGCGAGCTTGGGGCCCTCCCACTTGGCGACACAACGCAAGGACTGCCACGGGATCACCGCGTCGATCCCCGCCTCGGTCGCCAGTTCGACGGCCAACTCGGAACGCTCGGCCTTGGGAAGTGCCTGAACGAGGGTCACCAACGGCTTGGGCTGCTCGAGAACCTGAACGTCACTGACCAACAGTTCCAGGCGGTCCTTGCCGACGCTCGTCACCTCGGCGTCGGCTACCCGGCCTCGGCCGTCGGCCAACACCAATCGCTCACCGACGCCGATCCGGCGGACAGTGGCCGCGTGGCGACCCTCCTGTCCGTCCAGAACTGCGATTTCACCGACGCCGGGAACCGGGTCGAGAAAGAAGACCGTTGCGGCCACCGTCAGCGGCCGCTGAATGCTTCGCGAAGACGCGAGAACAATCTACCGCTGTTCTGCGAGGCCGTCGAGACAACCTCGGCCTCGTCACGATCGCGGAGCAGCTTGAATTCCTTGAGCAGCTTGGACTGCTTGTGATCGAGACGGCTCGGGATGACCACCTCGAGGTGAGCGTGCACGTCGCCGCGCACTCCCGACCGCAGTTTCGGCATGCCATGACCGCGAAGAACAGCAACGTGTCCGGGCTGGGTGCCTGGCTCGATGGTGATTTCCTTGGGGCCGTCGATGATGGTGTCGACGGTGACAGTCGTACCGAGCGCTGCGTCGACCATCGGAACGCGGATCGTGCAGTGCAGGTCTTCACCGTCTCGAACGAAGACGTCGTGCTGCTGCTCGACGATCTCGACGTAGAGGTCGCCGGGGTGTCCGCCGCCCGGGCCCACTTCACCCTGCGCGGTCAAACGGATGCGCATGCCACCGGCGACGCCCGCGGGAACCTTCACGGTGATGTCACGCTTGGCCCGAACTCGGCCGTCGCCGCCACACTTGTGGCAGGGATCCGGGATGGTCTCACCGGCACCGCGGCACGTCGGGCAGGGACGCGAGGTCATGACCTGACCGAGGAACGAGCGCTGGATGGACTGAACTTCGCCGGCACCGTTGCAGGTCTCACAGCGGACAGGCTTGGAGTCGCCGTTGGTTCCGGCTCCGGTGCAGCTGTCGCACAGAATGGCCGTCTCGACGGTCACGTGCTTGCTGACTCCCGTCGCACATTCTGCGAGGGTCAGCTTGGTGCGAAGCAACGAGTCGGCTCCGGGCTGAACGCGACCGCGCGGCCCACGACCTGCGCCGCCACCGCCGCCGAAGAATGCTTCGAAGACGTCGCCGAGGCCGCCGCCACCGAATCCGCCGCCGAAGCCACCACCGCCGCCACCACCGGACTCGAGCGGGTCTCCGCCGAGATCGACGATGCGACGCTTCTCCGGGTCGGTCAGGACCTCGTAGGCCGTCGAGATCTCCTTGAACTTGGCCTGCGCCGCCTCGTCAGGGTTGACGTCCGGGTGCAGTTCGCGTGCCAGCTTGCGGTAAGCGCGCTTGAGCTCCTGGTCTGTCGCGTTCTTGTCGACGCCGAGCAATCCGTAGTAATCCCGTGCCACGTTGAGTCTCTCGTCCTTCTCTTACTTCTAGGTTTTCCTCAGTCCTCGCGAGGAGGCGTGCCGACGAATGTCGACGTCCGTCATCGCTCGGAGAGAACTTCGCCGATGTATCTGGCAACGGCGGCAACCGATGCAATTGTTCCCGGATAGTCCATCCGAGTGGGTCCGAGCACACCGACACCACCGAAAACGGTACCGGCCGCGCCGTAGCCAGTCGAAATCACGGAGGTTCCGCGCATCTGTTCGACCTGCGTCTCTTCACCGATCTGAACGGTGACCGTGCCGGAGTTCTGCGTCGCAGCGAGCAGTTTGAGGACCACTACCTGCTCTTCCAGTGCTTCGAGCACTGCGCGCAGCGAACCGGGGAAGCCGGCCAGACCGGAGAAATCGGCGGCGTTGCGCGTGAGATTCGAGGTTCCGCCCAGAACGAGACGATCTTCCGGATGTTCGACCAGGGTCTCGACCAGAACCGTTGCCGAGCGGATCACGGCGTCGCGAAGGTCGGCCGGAGACTCGTCGGCCAGTTCCGCCACGGCAATCGACGCGGCGGCCAGGCGCTTGCCTTCCAGTGCTCCGCCGAGAAGCGTGCGCAACCGGGAAAGGTCTTCGTCTTCGAGGACGTCTCCGAGTTCGACGATTCGCTGATCGACGCGGCCGGAATCGGTGATGAGAACGAGAAGCAGGCGCGCCGGCGTCAACGCGACCACCTCGAGGTGGCGAACCGACGACGCGGACAGCGACGGGTACTGGACAACCGCGACCTGACGGGTCAGTTGCGCGAGCAGTCGTACACCGCGGCGCAGAACGTCGTCGAGATCGACACCCGACTCCAAGAACTCGAGGATCGCTCGACGCTCGGGCCCGGACATGGGCTTGACGTCGGCGATGCGATCGACGAATTCGCGGTATCCCTTGTCGGTGGGGACGCGGCCGGAACTGGTGTGCGGTTGGGCGATGTAGCCCTCGGCCTCGAGGAATGCCATGTCGTTGCGCACAGTGGCGCTCGACACTCCGAGGTTGTGACGCTCGACCAGTGCCTTGGATCCCACCGGGTCCTGGGTGGAGACGTAATCGGCCACGATTGCACGTAAGACCTCGAAACGCCTGTCGTCGGTACTCGACATCGTTGCCACCTCCGTTTCCTGAAAAGAACGAACACCGACATTTACACATCGGTTTCCACTGGCAGTCTAATCGCCCGAGCGCCAGAGACGGCTGTTGCCCTTACTGTGGAGTGAGATCGGCGAAAGGTCGATCGCACAACCATGGACAAGGCGGCACATGATCTTCAAAGGCGTGATGGACGGCAAACCGTATCCCGATCACGGACTGTCTCTACGCGACTGGTCGAAGTTCCCCCCACGTCAGGTTCGACTCGACGAGATCGTGACCACCACGAAGGTCCTCGAACTCGATCGCCTGCTGTCGGAGGACTCGACCTTCTACGGCGATCTGTTCCCGCACGCAGTGCAGTGGCGCGGCACTCTCTACCTCGAGGACGGTCTGCACCGAGCGGTTCGTTCGGCCCTGCGAAACCGCGTCGTGCTGCACGCGCGCGTCTTCGACTTCGACGCGATGCCCGGTGTCATCGAGGGAGTCCGCTGACGCTCAGGCGATAGTCACGAGCAACGCAGGTGTCGTTTGCCCCGGCCAGGTTCCGGTGAGCGTCTCCGAGTCCGAGACTCGATCTGCGTCGATCACTCTCGCCACAGTCAGTTCCAGGCTTCCCGCGCGGATGATCGTGTCGGTGCCGACTGTCGAGCAGGTCACCGATTCGACTGCCGGTACGGAAGAGTGGGCCGTACCGCTGCCTACTACGTGAGCCGTCACGGGGATGTGATCGGCGGTGTCCGCGAAGACCAGTTCGACTCCGGCCCCACCGGTCAGAATCGCGGTCGCCACCGCGCTGACGTAGACCGGATCACAGCATGCGTCGTAAACCCACCGTTCGCCGAGTACCGAATGATCCATAGTTGCGATCAGTGCGGTCTCCGCCCCGTCCAGCGGAGCACCACGATAAGTGAGCGGGACCTGAAGAATTCGACCGTCGGCAGAGCGCATCAGGTGCGTCTCGATTCCGACCTCGCCGTCCGGGTCGTCGAAACGATAGGCGTCGACGCGTTCGAGCGTCGAACAGTCGACCGACCCGAGCCACGGCTGCTTGGGCACCCACGCTCGGAGCAGGTCGTTCTTGGACGGATTCAGCTGCGCACGATGAATGATGGCCACCACGGCCACATTACGCGGCGAAGGATGGTGGCGCGTCAGGTCAGGATCGTGCGAATCACCGCATCGGCGAGCAGGCGACCACGGTCGGTGAGAACCACGTGATCGTTCTCGATCACGGCCAACCCGTCGACTACCACCTGTTCGGCCGAAAGACGTTCGGATGCAGACAGTTCCGACAACGGAAGTCCCGTACGCAACCGTGCGGTCAGCATGACTCGCTCCATGTGTTCGTCCTCGGCGGTCAGTTCTTCGCTGCCGCCGACGGGAAGTTCGCCGAGCGCCAACTGTTCCGCGTACCGCGCCGGGTGCTTGACGTTCCACCACCGCACTCCGCCGACGTGGCTGTGCGCGCCCGGACCGGCACCCCACCAGTCACCGCCGTCCCAGTAGCCGAGGTTGTGACGGCACCGGGTGTCACCGGAGTCCGCGGTTTCCGCCTTTGCCCAGTTGGAGACCTCGTACCACCGCAAGCCTGCCTCGGACAGGCGTGAATCGATTCGTTCGTACCGCGAGGCCAGCACGTCGTCGTCCGGGGCGGGCAGCTCGCCGCGCCTGACCTTGCGAGCCATGGCGGTGCCGTCCTCGACGATCAACGCGTAGGCCGAGACGTGATCGACATCGGCGGAGAGGACCGCATCGAGTGAGGCGTCCAGGTCTTGATCGCGCTCCCCCGGGGTTCCATAGATCAAATCGAGATTCACGTGCGAAAAACCAGCTGCGCGAGCCTCTTTCGCGGCAGCGACGGCGCGGCCCGGAGTGTGCGTGCGGTCGAGAATCTTCAGCACGTGCTGGGCGGCCGACTGCATGCCGAGGGAAATCCGGGTGAATCCGGCACTGCGGAGAGCACCGAAGAACTCCGGCGACGTCGATTCGGGGTTCGATTCCGTGGTCACTTCGGCGCCGGACGCCAAGCCGAAGCTGCTCCGCACCGCCGACAGCACGTCGGACAATCCGTCGCCACCGAGCAGCGACGGCGTTCCACCGCCCACGAACACCGTCTCCGCCGCCGGGGCGCCCGTCATCTCGGCCGCGAGATCGAGTTCGCGCCGCAGACCCTCCAGCCACGACTGCGGCGACGCCGAGGTTCCGAGCTCACCGGCCGTGTAGGTGTTGAAATCGCAGTACCCACACCTGGTGGCACAGAACGGGACGTGGATGTAGATCCCGAACGGCCGTTTCCCGACACCCTCGAGCGATCGCGCGGGCAAGGCGAAGGGCGTCGCCTCGCTCTGTCGAGTGGGAGTCGTGCTGGTGGCATTCACACCTCCAGTGTCCCAGCATCCGGAACGCACACCTATTCAGCCTGCGATGCAGGTCGGCGCACGGCTTGAACTCGATATTTCCCCCGTTTTTCGTGGAAATATGCGCCCGAGTCGGAATTATCGAGTTGACGTGGCACAATGGTCCGCATGACCGGACTCGGAGTGCGACTTGTGGCGCGTCGCCATGTCGACTTCAAGCGTGTGTGCAGCTCGTCGTGTCTGCACCTGTGTAGCTGTTGATCTTTCACTGATCTTCCAGCCTTTCCCGCTCATCTCCATCTGCTTCACCGAAACACTCTCTGCAGAGACATGCCTTTTCAGGGACGCAGCTTCTCCAGCTGTTCGTTTTCGTGAGCACACCTGCCGGCCGCGAGCTTTCCGAGACCGAGGACAGCCCCCTCGATTTCCGACACGGACCGGTGCGTCCCGATCAGACACCGCCACAGTTCATCGATAGTGCGTGCCGCGTGCCGATCAACCGCCCAGATCCAGGAGTTCATCGATGACGTCGACCACCGACGCCGCCACACCCGCCGATTCGGCAGCTGCCGAAGCCCGGCCTGCACGCGCTGCGCGTCCCGCCAAGCGTCGCGCCGAAGGTCAGTGGGCCCTCGGTTACCGCGAGCCTCTCAACGCCAACGAGCAGGCCAAGAAGGACGACAACCCGCTCAACGTTCGGGCCCGCATCGAGAACATCTACTCCAAGCAGGGCTTCGACAGCATCGACAAGGGCGACCTTCGCGGCCGCTTCCGCTGGTGGGGTCTCTACACCCAGCGCGAAGAAGGCTACGACGGCACCTTCACCGGCGACGAGAACATCGACCTGCTCGAGGCCAAGTACTTCATGATGCGCGTGCGTTGCGACGCCGGCGCTCTGAACGTCGAGCAGCTGCGCACCATCGCCGGTATCTCGAAGGAATTCGGCCGGAACACCGCCGACCTGTCGGACCGTGAGAACGTTCAGTTCCACTGGATCGAAGTCGAGAACGTCCCGGAGATCTGGAAGCGCCTCGAAGCCGTCGGGCTCAAGACCACCGAAGCGTGCGGTGACTGCCCTCGCGTCGTCCTCGGTTCTCCCCTGGCCGGCGAATCGCTCGACGAGGTCCTCGATCCCACCCCGGCGATCGACGAGATCGTGCGCCGCTACATCGGCGACCCCAAGTACTCCAACCTGCCGCGCAAGTTCAAGACCGCTATCTCCGGTCAGCAGGACGTCGTTCACGAGATCAACGACATCGCCTTCATCGGCGTGAACCACCCCGAGCACGGCCCGGGCCTCGACCTCTGGGTCGGCGGCGGACTGTCCACCAACCCGATGCTGGCGCAGCGCGTCGGCGCGTGGATTCCGCTCGACGAGGTCCCCGATGTCTGGGAGGGCGTCGTCTCGATCTTCCGTGACTACGGCTACCGCCGTCTGCGCGCGAAGGCCAGGCTCAAGTTCCTCGTCAAGGACTGGGGTATCGAGAAGTTCCGCGAGGTTCTCGAGACCGAGTACCTGAAGCGTCCGCTCATCGACGGCCCCGCGCCCGAGAAGCCCAAGCGCCCGATCGATCACGTCGGTATCCAGAAGACCCGCAACGGCCACAACGCAGTCGGTTTCGCTCCGATCGCCGGCCGCGTCTCGGGAGACATCCTGGCTCAGGTCGCCGACGCCGCCGAGAAGGCCGGCAGCGACCGGATCCGCTTCACTCCGTACCAGAAGCTGATCATCCTCGACGTCGCCGACGAGACGCTCGAGCCGCTCATCGCCGATCTCGACGCGCTGGGTCTTCCCGCCCGTCCGTCGCACTGGCGCAAGAACCTGATGGCCTGCTCCGGCATCGAGTTCTGCAAGCTCTCGTTCGCCGAGACCCGCAAGCGTTCGCAGGTGCTCGTGCCCGAACTCGAACAGCGTCTTGCCGACATCAACAGCCAGCTCGACGTGCCGATCACCATCAACATCAACGGTTGCCCCAACTCCTGCGCTCGCTCGCAGATCGCCGACATCGGCTTCAAGGGCCAGCTCGTCGACGACGGTGAGGGGAATCAAGTCGAGGGTTTCCAGGTTCACCTGGGAGGCAGCCTCGGATTCGACAGCGCCTTCGGACGCAAGCTGCGCCAGCACAAGGTCACCAGCGTCGAGATGGGTGACTACATCGACCGCGTCGTACGTCAGTTCGTCAAGAACCGCAACGAAGGTGAACGGTTCGCCGAATGGGCAGTGCGCGCAGACGAAGGAGATTTGCGATGACAGTGGACATTTCGCGAGCAACTGCCGACGAGCTTCGGTCCATCGCCGAGCGCGGTGCAATAGAACTCGACGGAGCCAGCGCACAGGAACTGTTGCAGTGGACCGAGGACACGTTCGGTGACTCGTACATCGTGGCGTCGAACATGCAGGACGGGGTGTTGGTTCACCTTGCCGCACAGGTGCATCCGGGCGTCGACGTACTCTTCCTCGACACCGGCTACCACTTCCCCGAAACCATCGGCACGCGTGACGCGGTCGAGCAGGTGTACGGCGTCAACGTCATCAACGCTCGTGCGCTGGCAAGCGTCGCCGAGCAGGATGTCGCCGAGGGCAAGGATCTGTTCGCCCGTGATCCCAACCGCTGCTGCGCACTACGCAAAGTCGCGCCGCTCAAGCAGACACTGTCCGGGTACAGCGCGTGGGTGACCGGCATCCGCCGCGTCGAAGCGCCCACCCGCGCCAACGCTCCCCTGATCTCCTTCGACGAAGCCTTCGGACTCGTGAAGATCAACCCGATCGCTCCCTGGTCGGACGAGGAGATGCAGAACTACATCGATACCAATTCCATCCTCGTCAATCCCCTTGTCGACGAGGGATATCCGTCCATCGGCTGCGCACCCTGCACCAGCAAGCCAGCCCCCGGCAGCGATCCGCGTAGCGGTCGTTGGGCCGGTGCCTCCAAGACAGAATGCGGGTTGCACGCATCATGACAGTTGACTTGACACCTTCGCGGCCTCAGCTCGACGGCACACAGTTCGATACTCTCGATGCCCTCGAGTCCGAAGCGATCCACATCTTCCGAGAGGTGGCCGGCGAGTTCGAACGCCCGGTCATTCTCTTCTCGGGCGGTAAGGACTCCACCGTGCTGCTGCACCTGGCGATCAAGGCATTCTGGCCTGCGCCGTTGCCGTTCACCCTGCTGCATGTCGACACCGGCCACAACCTGCAGGAAGTCCTCGACTTCCGCGACCACGTGGTGGCCAAGTACAACCTGCGCCTGCACGTGGCCAGCGTCGAGGAGTACATCGCGGACGGCCGCCTCACCGAGCGTCCCGACGGTATCCGCAATCCTCTGCAGACCGTGCCGTTGCTGGACGCGATCTCCGAGAACCGCTTCGACGCCGTCTTCGGTGGCGCTCGCCGCGACGAGGAGCGGGCCCGCGCCAAGGAGCGGATCTTCTCGCTGCGCAACGCTTTCGGTCAGTGGGACCCCAAGAAGCAGCGCCCGGAACTGTGGAACCTGTACAACGGTCGCCACTCCCCCGGCGAGCAAGTGCGCGTCTTCCCGCTCAGCAACTTCACCGAGCTGGACATCTGGCGTTACATCGCCCGCGACAACGTCGAACTCGCCAGCATCTACTACGCCCACCAGCGTCCGGTGTACCAGCGCGACGGCATGTGGATGACGCCCGGCGTCTGGGGTGGACCGGCTGACGGCGAAGAGCTGCAGACCCTTTCGGTGCGTTACCGCACCGTCGGCGACGGTTCGACCACCGGTGCTGTTCTCTCCGATGCCGCTGACAACGAGGCCATCCTGGCCGAGGTTGCGGCATCACGTTTGACCGAGCGCGGCGCGACCCGTGGCGACGACCGAGTTTCCGAAGCGGCCATGGAAGACCGCAAGCGAGAGGGCTACTTCTGATGAGCGATCTGCTCAGACTGGCAACTGCCGGCAGCGTCGACGACGGAAAGTCCACCCTCGTGGGCCGCCTGTTGTACGACACGAAATCCGTTCTCGCCGACCAGATCGACGCCGTGACCCGTGCGTCGGTGGACCGCGGTCTCGACACCCCTGACCTCTCGCTCCTGGTGGACGGACTGCGCGCCGAGCGTGAGCAGGGCATCACGATCGACGTGGCGTACCGCTACTTCGCGACCCCCAAGCGCACCTTCGTGCTCGCCGATACACCGGGCCACGTGCAGTACACCCGCAACACTGTCTCCGGTGCCTCGACGGCTCAGCTCGTGATCCTGCTGGTCGATGCTCGCAAGGGCGTCATCGCGCAGACTCGCAGGCACGCAGCGGTTCTCGCGTTGCTCGGTGTCCCGAAGCTCGTTCTCGCCGTGAACAAGATCGACCTCGTCGAGAACCCCGAAGAGGTCTTCACCTCGATCTCCGCCGAGTTCAACGAACTCACCAGCTCACTTGGCTGGGCAAGCGAAGACGTCGTCGAGATCCCGGTGTCGGCACTGCACGGTGACAACGTCGCCATCCGCTCCGACAAGACCCCGTACTACACCGGCCCCACACTGATCGAGCACCTCGAGTCAATTCCGGTCGACGCCGAGCCACATCGCGTCGGTCTGCGTTTCCCGGTGCAGTACGTGATCCGCCCCCGCACCGCAGAGTTCCTCGACTACCGCGGCTACGCCGGTCAGGTCGCTGCAGGTTCCGTCGTGCCCGGCGACGAAGTGGTGATCCTGCCCTCGGGTACGCGCACCACCGTCACACGTATCGACACGGCCGACGGCGAACTGGACGTCGCCCACGCCGGACGCAGCGTCACGCTGATCCTGGCCGACGACGTCGACGTCTCTCGCGGCGACACCATCGCATCGCCGTCCGACGCACCCGAGCCGATCGGCGAATTCGACGCCACTGTCTGCTGGCTGGCCGAGAAGTCGCTGCGCCCCGGTGCACGTCTGCTGCTCAAGCACGGCACGCGAACGACGCAGGCCATCGTGGGCAGTTTGGTGGAACGCTTCAACGAGCAGGACCTCACCACGGATCAGGGCCCGGACACTCTCGAGCTCAACGAGATCGGCAAGATCTCCATCCGGGTGGCCGAGCCGATCGTGGCTGACGACTACGCCGTCAACCGCCACACCGGCAGCTTCCTGCTGATCGATCCCGCTGGTGGAAACACTCTCGCAGCCGGCCTGGTGGGCGACGTCATTTCCGCTGTCGAATTGGGCGAGCGCGTCTAAGTCGATGGTTCCGCTCATCGCTGTTGCGCACGGTAGCCGTGATCCCCGTTCTGCTCGGGTGATCGCGGCTGCTGTGGCAGCTCTTCGTGAAGTCCGGCCAGACCTCGATGTCCGGCTGGCGTTTCTCGACCTCAATGCACCGTCCATCGATCAGGTCCTGGACGGGGTTGCACACGACGGCCACACTCACGCCGTTGTTGTTCCGATGCTGCTGGGCAATGCCTTCCACGCCCGGGTAGATCTGCCCGGACTCTTGGCCGCTGCCGCGACACGCCACCCCCAGTTGACCGTGTTCCAAGCAGACGTACTGGGTCGCGATGCTCGGCTGATCGAGGCAGTACGCGAGCGAATTCTCGAAGCGGGTGCCCGGCCGGACGATCCGTCGGTCGGTGTCGCTCTTGCGGCAGTCGGCTCGTCCGATGCGCGCGCCAATGCCGCGACCGCAGAATTGGCGTCCACTCTCCTCGGCGGAACCAACTGGTCGGGCGTTCGAATCTGTTTCGCGACATCCGCGGAACCGACAGTTGCCCAGGCGATCTCCGCACTCGAGCAGGACGGCGCCGAACGTGTTGTCGTCGCGCCGTGGTTCTTGGCTCCCGGCCTACTGACCGATCGACTCAGCGCTGCCGCAGCAACTGCATGTCCGCGCGCGCGTTTCGCCGACACGATCGGTGGGCACTCTCTACTGATCGAAACGATGATCGACCGTTACCGACAAGTCGCTGATGCACTACCCGGCCGTCTGGTCCGCTCCGCCTGATTCGGTTTCACAGGCCGTTATCAGATTGTTACCGTAGTGTTGGATCTGTCCAGCTCGCGAAGGTACCTCCTTCGCCTGCGAAACAGATCTTTGGGTGCAATCCCCTCAGAGCGCCGCGAGAGGGAACACCATCACTCACAATCTTCGCCTCGGCACAGCCGGCATCGCATGGGTCCTGTCGGTGCTCTACCTGCTTGTCGAAATCTTCACAGCCGGAGCATGGAAGACGCCGTACAGCTTCGCGCGCGACTCCATCAGTTCGCTGGGCGTGACGACATGCAGCGTGGATTCATGTTCGCCGATGCACGACGTGATGAACGCGGCCTTCATGATCCTCGGTGCGCTCACCATCCTCGGTGCGGCCTTGCTGCACAAGTACATTCCGGACGGTCGTGCGAAGAAGTGGATTCTCGGTCTTGCCGTCGTCGTTGCATTGAGCACCGCGGCCACCGGCCTCTTCCCGGCGAACGACGGGACCTTCGTTCATTGGACCGCCGTACTTCCCGGCTTCGTCGCACGTCATGCCGTTCTCGTCCTCATGGCAATTCAATTCTGGAAGCACAGCAAATGGATCGCAGTGTGGTCAGGGCTGTGCGCGGCTACCGGAATCGTCGGTGCCGTACTGCTTCTCGGACGAACCCTCACTTTCGGCCTTGGTGAACGCCTGACGCTGTACCCGCTGCCTATGTGGATGGCCGTCACCGGCGTCGCGGCCCTGCTCGCGTTGATGCGCCGAACCGTGTTGAAGAACGTGGAACTGACACTGTCCGGTAACGGATTCATCACCGCTCTGTTGTCGTTGCGCCCGCGTCGATCTCGCGCGGCAGTGCCCACCGACGTTCTCGCACCACGGGAGCTGACCGGTTTGTAGCGAACCGGGGGTGAGCAGGGACACACTGGTAAGGAGGCGACGCGAGGAGACTTCCATGACCAGTGCATCTGTTCGACACGGAATCGTGGCCGGTATCGACGGCTCGGCAAGCGCGGTCAACGCCGCGAGGTGGGCAGCTTCGGCTGCAAAGAGATTCGACGAACCACTTCGCCTGACCCACGTGCTGCCAGGACAACCCGAGTCCGGTGGCGGTACCAACGTCACCGACGAAGAGATGTTCGACCACCACCTTCGCGTCGAGGGTGCAAAACTGCTCGACGAGGCCGAGGACGCCATCCGCGATGATCACACCGACGTCACCGTCGAACGTGGCCTCGTGACCGGTACTCCCGCAACCACACTCGTCGAACTCTCGAAGTCGGCTCGCATCGTTGCACTGGGTCAGGCCGGTACCAGCGAAATGCAGTCCGTGTTTCTCGGATCCGACACCATTCGGGTGGTCAACCGTGCGCACTGTCCCGTGGCCGTATTCCGCGGTACGGGTGATCACGCGATGGCCGACACCAGGCCCGTCGTCGTCGGCGTCGACGGGAGCAAGCTCAGCGAACTCGCCGTCGCGCATGCCTTCGAATTTGCCGCGTTCCTCGGCGCACCTTTAGTTGCGGTCCACACGTGGAACGAGCACGCCTCGCTGGGCGGGTACTCCGAAGCCAGGCGCTTCGTCGACTGGGGACCGTACGAACAGCATGAGCATGCACTGCTGTCCGAGTGCCTCGCCGGCTGGACGGAGAAGTACCCCGATGTCGAAGTCACCCGCAGTGTCCAGCGCAGCGGACCGATGAAGGCACTGCTCGAGCACTCGGCGGAAGCGCAACTCGTAGTCGTCGGTAGCCACGGCCGCAGCCCGTTCATGGCGTCGATAGTCGGATCGACCAGTCAGAGCCTCATCCACCACGCCCAGTGCCCGGTCCTCGTCTGCCGAGAGGGCTGAACTCGTCTCGCTGTTGCCCGACCACCTGCTCTGAGCGAACGGCACTTTCGGCGCCATCAGGAGGCCGAAAGTGCCGTTCGCTCAAACAGGAGTGGGGGTACAACAGGTCAAACAGGGCGAGCGGGTCACACCTGGCCGACCACGCTCACCGTGACCGGCTCCTGCACCGGCGTCGACACCGGGGTCTCCGGCAGATCCGGCACCCGGGTAGCACGCGCGTACACCGTCTCCCCCGCCTCGAGGTGCAGCGCTGCACTGTCACCGCGCGTGACCTGAGCCGAGAAGAGCTCGCCGGTTGCCTCGTTGCGCAGGTCCACTCGAACCTCGAAGCCGAGGTACACGACGCGCTCGACTGTTGCGCGTGTGACGCCGAGCGACTCGGCCGTTCCGGATTCCTGCGCGAGAGCCATGCTCGGATCGCGGCCGAGACGGATGTCATGCGGACGGACCAACTGCCCGTTGAGGTTCGCGACGGATCCGAGGAAGGACATCACGAAGTCGTTGGACGGGCGGTCGTACAGGTCGGCAGGTTCACCGATCTGCTCGATCCGCCCCTTGTTCAGCACCGCGATGCGGTCGGCGACGTCGAGAGCCTCTTCCTGGTCGTGGGTGACCAGGACGGTGGTGACGTGCACCTCGTCGTGCAGGCGACGCAACCACGTGCGCAGGTCGGCACGCACCTTCGCGTCGAGCGCGCCGAAGGGCTCGTCGAGCAGGAGCACCTGCGGATCCACAGCCAGAGCGCGTGCCAACGCCATGCGCTGACGTTGACCGCCGGAGAGCTGCGCGGGGTACCGATGCTGAAAGCCGTCGAGACCGACGATCCCCAGTAGTTCGTTGACCTTCTTCTCGATCTCCGGCTTCGGGCGCTTGCGGATCTTGAGCCCGAACGCCACGTTGTCGCGCACGGTCATGTGCTTGAACGCCGCGTAGTGCTGGAACACGAAACCGATGTCACGCTTCTGCGGCGACACGCCGGTGACGTCCTTGCCTGCGATGGTGATGGTTCCCGAATCGAGTTCTTCGAGCCCTGCGATCGAACGCAGCAACGTCGACTTTCCCGAGCCACTGGGCCCGAGCAATGCCGTCAACGAACCCGAGGGAATGTTGACCGTCACGTCGTCGAGCGCCGCGAAATCACCGTAGTTCTTGCGGGCCCCGGTCACTGTGATCATGTGGTGCTCCTCTTACGGTCCAGCAGCGTCATCAGCAACAGGACAATGATGGCGATGCCCATCAGCAGCGTTGCCGCCGAATACGCACCAAAGGTGTTGTGGTCGTCGATGTATCGCGAGTGCACCAGCAACGTCAGTGTCTGGGATACCCCCGGGAAGCCGGAAGAGACCATGATGACTGCGCCGAATTCACCGAGCGAACGCGCCACCGTCAACACGATTCCGTATGTCAAGCCCCAACGGATCGCGGGCAAGGTGATCCGCCAGAACGTCTGCCAACCAGAGGCACCGAGCGTCGCGGCTGCTTGTTCCTGCTCGTCGCCGATCTCGTGAAGTACGGGTTCGACTTCCCGGACGACAAAGGGGAGCGTCACGAAAATCGTCGCGATCACCATGCCTGGCAAACCGAAGATGACCTTGAACCCCAACGATTCGATTCCGCCGAACCAACCGTTGGCACCCCACAGAAGAATCAAGGACACACCGACGACGACGGGCGAGACTGCGAAGGGCAGGTCGACCACCGACTGCAGAACTCCGCGGCCCGGGAACCGACCACGGACAAGAGCGAGTGCGGTGACCACACCGAACACGACGTTGATCGGGACCACGATCGCCACGATGATCAGCGAAAGATTCAGCGCGGAGATCGCTGCCGGTGTCGTGATCGATTCGAGAAACGGGCCGATTCCGTTCTCGAACGTTCGAGTCAGGATCACACCGATCGGCACGACCAACAACACGAACAGGTAGACGAGAGCGATGGTCCGTAGACCGATTTTCGATCCTCTGGACACGTTCATCGGGAACTCTCCTCACGTCGCTGTCCCCGCGAGGCGAAGATTCGCAGGACGAACAGCGTCACGAATGCGATAGCCAGCAACGCTACCGAGACGGCAGCGGCGTTGGTCGGACGATCGATCTCGATCTGCTGCTGAATGTACTGCGACGTCATCTGTGTCACGCGTGGGATGTTGCCGCCGATCAGAACGACCGAGCCGTATTCACCGATCGCTCTGGCGAACGCGAGGCCCGCACCGGAGATGACGGCAGGCGCCAACGTCGGGAGAACAACCGAGCGAAAGATCGTCCAGTTGGAAGCTCCCAACGACGCAGCGGCTTCCTCGACTTCGCGGTCGACCTCCATCAGCACCGGCTGCACGGAACGGACGACGAACGGCAAGGTCACGAAGGCCAATGCCACGATCAGTCCGGGCTGAGTTGCATTGAGGTGGATGTCGATCGGTGACTGCGGGCCGTAGAGAGACAGCAGCACGATCGACGCCACGATGGTCGGCAGTGCGAACGGCAGATCGATCATCGAGTTGACGATGCGCTTGCCCGGGAAGTCGTCCCGGACCAGCACCCACGCGATGATCGTGCCCATCACGACGTTGATCAGTGCCACGATCACCGAGACCAACAACGTCACGCGCAACGACGCCAAGGCGACGGGTGCGGTGATGGCGTCCCAGAATCCGGAGATCCCCTCGTCGAACGCGGTGGCGGTCAACGCGGCGAGCGGAAGCAGAACGATCACGGAGAGCCACAGAGTGGCCACTCCGATTCCGAGCGGCCCCACACTCCCCGTGACCCGCGCGAGTTTTCGCCGACGAGCCACGGGGGTGGGGTCAATAGTGTCAGTCACGTCAGTCTTACTTGGTCGCGTTGTCGTAGATCACTGCGATCGAACCGGTGTCCTTGGTGAACAGAGCACTGTCCACGGCCTTCCAGCCGCCGAGGTCTGCAATGGTCCACAACTTGGTCGGCTCGGGGAACTTGTCGGTGAACTTGGCAGCGACGGCGGGATCCACGGGACGGAATCCTGCTTCGGCCCAGAGCGTCTGCCCCTCGGTCGTGTACAGGTAGTCCTTGAACGCGGTCGCCTTGTCGAGGACCTTGCTGTTCGAGATCACGGCAACGGGGTTCTCGATCTTGAAGGTCGTGGGCGGGGTGACGTGCTCGACCGGGTCGCCGTTGCCTTCGATGAACAGTGCCTCGTTCTCGTAACTGATCAGAACGTCACCGCTACCCTGCAGGAAGGCTTCCGAAGCCTCGCGTCCCGACTTGGGCTGGATCTTGACGTGGTCGTTGACCAAGGCGGTGACGTAGTCGAGACCCGCCTGCGGGTTCTTGCCACCGTCGCTCTTGGCGGCGTACGGCGCCAAGAGGTTCCACTTGGCCGAGCCGGAGCTGAACGGGTTCGGCGTGACGACCTCGAGGCCGGGCTGAAGCAGGTCGTCCCAGTCTTTGATGCCCTTCGGGTTGCCCGGACGCGTCACGATGGTGACTACCGATCCGAACGGAATTCCGTTGTAGGCGTCCTGGTTCCAGTTCTGATCTACCAGACCGGCATCGACCAGGCGGGTGATGTCGGGCTCGACGGAGAAGTTGACGAAGTCTGCCTCGGCGCCGTCCTTCACCTTGCGCGACTGGTCGCCCGAGGCGCCGTAGGAAGGATTGAAGTTGACGTTCTTGCCCTCGTCGGTCGCCTGGAAGGCTGCGGTGAGCTTGTCGAAGCCAGGCTTCGGCACGGCGTAGGCGAACAAGTTGATCGTGCCGGCGCTACCGTCGCTGGCGGCGCTGTCACCACCCACGGTGTCGCTCGAGCCACCACTGCACGCTGTGAGTACCACGGCCCCCATGGTCGCGATAGCAGTGAGAAGTGTGCGGGAACGGCGTTTCATTGCAGATACCTTCCTGAAAGGACTGACAAACGAGGGTTGGTCAAACGACAAGTCCGAGACCTCTGGGGCTGATTCCATCGGGATGTTCAGACATGGAGAGCCGACGGGCGATGAGCCCTGAATCGGTGGCGCGAGTTACGCGCAGAGAAGTTCGAGTGGGGTGCGCAGCACCACCGGAGAGGTCGAACTCAGGAAATCAACAACAGGCGACGTCAGCGACGTCGAGCATGCCGACAGCAATCAACGCCAACTGGTGGCGGATTACGGGAGCTGTTGCTTCGGACACGCGGTGGACTTTAGCAGAGCACCGGCGCCCGCTCTAATCGGGAGAACTAACGGGTGAGAAGCCACGCGACGATCACGAGGAGAATCAGGGCTATCAGGGCGAGAGTGACCCGTGAGCGGGGCATCAGCTTTCCTCTACTTCTCGAGAATTCCTACGCAACCAGCCGAAGAGCGGCAGAGCGAGAACGGCGGCCAACGCGCGATCCAGACCGATGGCCACCAGGCGGCACAGCGGAACGACGACGATCAGGACCAACGCGACCTGCGGGATGAACGGGAGCCCCGCCATCCACAGCTCGAAGCTGTCCCACCAATCCGCTATCCGATCCACGCCAACACCCTATCCTTCGGACGATACGGTCCCGACAGCGTGTGGATTGGACGTGTGCCGATTCTGGCCGGATGATGGCCGAATGAGTGCTGACGACGAAGTGGTGCAGACGATTCCTCCCGCCTCCACGGGTCACCATCGAAGCAACTTTCCCCCGATCGACGACTATGCGTTTCTTTCCGATTGCGAAACCTCGTGCCTGATTGCCCGTAACGGATCTGTCGAGTGGATGTGCGTTCCCCGCCCGGACTCCCCCAGCGTGTTCGGTGCCATCCTCGACCGCAGCGCAGGCCATTTCCGTATCGGCCCGTACGGCCAGAACGTGCCGGCCGCTCGGCGCTATCTGCCGGGTGGACTCATTCTCGAGACCACCTGGCAGACCGAGACCGGCTGGCTCGTCGTCCGCGACGCCCTGGTTCTCGGTCCCTGGCACAACGTCGACAAGCGATCGAACACGCACAAGCGCACACCGACCGACTGGGATGCCGAACACACCCTTCTCCGTACGGTCAAATGCGTCAGCGGCACCGTCGAACTCGAGATGAGCTGTGAGCCCGCGTTCGACTATCACCGTGGCACGGCGAATTGGGAGTACACCGGAAAGGTCTACGAGGAAGCAACGGCAACGTGTCGCTCCGCCAAGCCCGGAGACCATCCCACTCTGCGCTTGACCACCGACCTTCGACTGGGTCTGGAAGGTCGTGAAGCACGAGCGCGGACGCGACTGGTCGAAGGCGACAACGTGTACGTCGCGCTCTCGTGGTCGGATCTTCCCGCGCCGCAGACGTTCGACGAGGCCGCCGACAAGATGTGGCAGACGTCCAAGTCGTGGCGTGAGTGGGTGACGATCGGCAAGTTCCCCGATCACCCGTGGCGCGGATACCTACAGCGCAGTGCGCTCACACTCAAGGGGCTCACCTACGCACCGACCGGAGCCCTACTCGCGGCTTCGACGACCTCGCTACCGGAAACACCAGGCGGAGAACGCAACTGGGACTATCGCTACGCGTGGGTTCGCGATTCCACCTTCGCACTGTGGGGCCTCTACACGCTCGGGTTGGACCGTGAGGCCAACGACTTCTTCAACTTCATCTACGACGTGTCGAGTTCGGACAACGGTCAGCCGCATCCCTTGCAGGTGATGTACGGCATCGGCGGCGAGCGCACGCTCGAGGAATCCGAACTCAACCATCTGTCCGGCTACGACGGCGCCCGTCCGGTGCGTATCGGCAACGGGGCGTTCGATCAACAGCAGCACGACATCTGGGGCACCATGCTCGACTCGGTGTACCTCCACATCCGTACCCGCGAGCGCGTCCCCGAGGCGTTGTGGCCGCTGCTCAAGAAGCAGGTCGAGGAAGCGATCAAGCATTGGCGCCAGCCCGACCGCGGGATCTGGGAGGTGCGCGGTGAACCGCAGCACTTCACGTCGTCGAAGATCATGTGCTGGGTCGCTCTCGATCGCGGCGCCAAGCTGGCAGAGATGCAGGGCGAGAAGAGCTTTGCACAGCAATGGACGGCCATCGCGGACGAGATCAAGGCCGACATCCTCGCGCACGGTGTCGACTCGCGCGGAGTTCTGACACAGCGGTACGGCCACGATTCACTCGACGCGTCGCTCTTGTTGGCACCGCTGCTGCGCTTCCTGCCGGCCGACGATCCGCGCATCCGGGCGACGGTGCTGGCGATCGCCGACGAGCTCACCGAAGAGGGGTTGGTCCTGCGCTATCGCGTCGACACCACCGACGACGGATTGAGCGGAGAAGAGGGCACGTTCACCATCTGCTCCTTCTGGCTCGTCTCCGCCCTCGTCGAGATCGGCGAACTGGATCGGGCAAAGCATCTCTGCGAGCGTCTGCTCGGGTTCGCGAGCCCGCTCAAGCTGTACGCGGAGGAGATCGACGCGCACACCGGTCGCCATCTGGGTAACTTCCCGCAGGCGTTCACACACCTGGCGCTGATCAACGCCGTGGTCCACGTGATCCGCGCCGAGGAAGCTGCCGAAGCCGGAGCTTTCCAGCCCGCGCACAACGCGACCTAGACCCCCTGCTGTGCGCCTTTATTAACCGCCCGCGGTTAATAAAGGCGCACAGCAGGTCTAGCCGGCCACCGCTTCGAGCTGCGGCGTGATCGATTCGAGCGAGTACTTCAGCGACAGCGACGACGGAGTGTTCAGGCCGGCAACAGTCGGATAGTCGACGATGGCCAATCCGCCACCCTTGACTGCAGGCAGGTCGGCAAACCCCGGCAGCTTCATCATGTCGTCGAGCGACCCGCCGTTGGGCAGCAGCACCACGACGTCGGCGCTGAGAGCGTCGACCCGTTCCGGGCTGAGTATCAGCCGGCCACCGGTCACACCGGCCTCGTCGACCAGCTTGGGCGGCAACGACATTCCCAGACGCGTGAACAGTCCCGAAGCACCGTCCTTGGGATCAGCGACGATCACCAACTGCGACGTCGGGAAGACGTACTGCGACAAAAGAGCGGTCTTACCCTTCAGCCCCGGCAACCGCTGTGCGAGCGCATCGATCTGCCCGTTTGTCGCCTCGACGATCTCGTCGGCTCGCGACTCCTTGTCGAGAACCCGGCCGAGAATCTCCACCTGGTCCTGCCACGGATCGACCTGGACGTCGGACAGACCGGCAATGGTCGGAGCGATCTTGCTCAACTGGTCGAAATCGTCCTGATCGGCGACGGAGAACCCGCCGAGAATCAGATCGGGATCCAAGGCTGCAATTTCTTCAGCTTTGAGCGGGACACCGAACTGCTGGATCGCCGAGCGATCGAGTTCCTTCGCCGACGCGTCCACGCCACTCTCCCACGGGAACAGACCACGCTCGTCGCCCATCGGGCCGGCAGCCAGGTACCCCACCGGCTGGATTCCGAGTTCGAGCAGAGCGTCGAGCCACTGGGTGTCGGCCGCGACGATGCGCGTCGGCGTCCCGGTGATCGTGGTGGCGCCGAACTTGTGGTCGATCGTGGTGACCCGACCGCCCGCGATCTCGTCGGCGTCCGAGGACGAACATCCGCTGATACCTACGACCAGCGCTCCCAAGAGAGCCACCGCCGAAAACTTCATCGCACGCACGAAAATACTCCTCCACTAGTTAGCAGAGGCTTACCTTCTCATATGGGACCCGGTTGTGTCCGACCTTGCTTTCAGGCGAAACGAGAGAGCAGACGCTCCGCATCGGCGCCGATGCGTCGAACCACGTCGCCGGCCGGATGGGTTCCGTGTACGAGTCCGACAGCTTCTCCGGCGTAGACGACTCCGCTGTGGGGATCCGACGGGTCGTACGCCTTCGCCAGCATTTCCTCATCGGCGTCGACTCCGTGCCAGGCGGCAGTGAACTCGTTGGCCACCGCGCGGCCACCCCACCGCTGCGGCCACGGTTGACTGCGCGCTCGGTCGAACACCGAGGTGTAAATCGTGTCGGCACTTCCGGCTTCGACGACGCGGTCGCGGGCATAGTCCGGCCCGACCGTCTCCGGGCTGGCGAGCAGCGCCGTTCCGATCATCACGCCTTCCCCGCCGGCTGCCAGGACTGCGGCCAAACCGCGGCCGGTCCCGATTCCGCCGGCCGCCAGTACTGGAAGTGATGTCGTTTCGAGGATCTCCTGCAGCAGCGGCAAGGTTCCGATTCGGCCCGTGTGACCGCCTGCCTCACCGCCTTGCGCGATCACGCCGTCGACACCCGCGGCCTCGACAATGCGAAGGTCTTCGAGCGTATTGATCTGTGACACAACGGGAATGCCCGCATCGTG
Source organism: Rhodococcus sp. D-46 (assembly GCF_011290655.1). NCBI lineage: Bacteria > Bacillati > Actinomycetota > Actinomycetes > Mycobacteriales > Nocardiaceae > Rhodococcus > Rhodococcus sp. D-46. Next base: position 369,133 of record NZ_JAANTF010000005.1, read on the forward strand.
GATTCGTCCGACATACGAGGCGGGATCACCGAACGACAAGGTGATCATGGTCGGCTCGACGGCAATCGCGGCGTCGAGCATCAACTCGTTCTCGGGCAGCGACCACGTCATCAGGCCGACGCCGAATTTTCCGCCGATCGACCGGGCCACCTCGGCTTCGGCCTCGATCCACTCCGGTGTGTTGTACCGAGCCGCGCCGAGCAGACCCAACCCGCCGGCCGCCGATACAGCTCCGGCGAGCGCGCCGCCCGCGCGCCCACCCATGGGCGCCCCGAGAACCGGGATTTCGATTCCGAACTCTCGGGACAACCAGGTGGTGACCATGCGCTCCTACTTCTTGGGCTTCTCGCCGACCGATTCCGACGTCAGGGCCGCCACGAATGCTTCCTGCGGCACCTCGACGCGACCGATGGTCTTCATGCGCTTCTTGCCTTCCTTCTGCTTCTCGAGCAGCTTGCGCTTACGGCTGATGTCGCCGCCGTAGCACTTGGCGAGAACGTCCTTGCGGATTGCGCGAATGTTCTCGCGCGAGATGATCTTCGCGCCGATCGCGGCCTGGATCGGAACCTCGAACTGCTGGCGAGGAATCAGCTCACGAAGCTTCGACGTCATGCGTCCGCCGTAAGCGCCGGCGTTGGAACGGTGCACGATCGAGGAGAACGCGTCGACGGCCTCGCCCTGCAGCAGGATGTCGACCTTCACCAGATCGGCCTGCTGCTCACCGGCCTCCTCGTAATCGAGGCTGGCATAACCCTTGGTGCGGGACTTGAGGGCGTCGAAGAAGTCGAACATGATCTCGCCCATGGGCAGTTCGTAGCGCAGTTCGACGCGAGTCTCGGAGAGGTAGTCCATGCCGCCGAGCTCACCGCGACGGGACTGGCACAGCTCCATGATGGCGCCGACGTACTCACTCGGGGCGATGACGGTGCATTTGGCGACGGGCTCGTAGACCTCGCGAACCTTGCCTTCCGGCCAGTACGACGGGTTGGTGACGATGACCTCGGCCCCGTCCTCCATCACGACGCGGTAGACGACGTTGGGCGCGGTGGAAATCAGTTCGAGGCCGAACTCACGCTCGAGGCGGTCGCGGGTGATCTCCATGTGGAGCAGGCCGAGGAAGCCGCAGCGGAAGCCGAATCCGAGGGCAACCGACGTCTCGGGTTCATACGCCAGCGCCGCGTCGTTGAGACGGAGCTTGTCGAGGGCATCGCGCAGCACGGGGTAGTCCGAGCCGTCCATCGGGTAGAGGCCCGAGTAGACCATCGGCTTGGGATCGCGGTAGCCGACCAGCGGTTCGGTCGCGCCGTTGCGGGTGGTGGTGACGGTGTCACCGACGCGCGACTGGCGGACATCCTTCACACCCGTGATGAGGTAGCCCACCTCGCCGACGCCCAGACCGATACTGGCCTTCGGCTCGGGCGAGATGATGCCGACCTCGAGCAGTTCGTGTGTGGTGCCCGTGGACATCATCGTGATCTTCTCGCGGGGACGGATCCGACCGTCGACCACACGCACGTAGGTGACCACGCCGCGGTAGGCGTCGTAGACAGAGTCGAAGATCATCGCGCGGGCGGGACCGTCAGCATCGCCGACAGGCGCAGGTACCTGCTTGATCACCTCGTCGAGCAGTTCCTTGACACCCATACCGGTCTTACCCGAGACGCGCAGGACATCACCGGGCTCGCAGCCCGTGATGTGCGCGATCTCTTCGGCATAGCGGTCGGGATCCGCGGCCGGGAGGTCGATCTTGTTGAGGACGGGAATGATCTTGAGATCCTTCTCCATCGCCAGGTAGAGGTTCGCCAGCGTCTGAGCTTCGATGCCCTGAGCTGCGTCGACCAGCAGAATTGCACCCTCACATGCTTCGAGCGCGCGGGAGACCTCGTACGTGAAGTCGACGTGGCCGGGTGTGTCGATGAGGTGGAGGACGAACTCTTCGCCGTCGACGGTCCAGGGCAGACGAACGTTCTGGGCCTTGATGGTGATGCCGCGTTCACGCTCGATGTCCATGCGGTCCAGGTACTGCGCACGCATCGCCCGCTCTTCGACCACACCGGTGAGCTGAAGCATGCGATCTGCCAGCGTCGACTTACCGTGGTCGATGTGCGCGATGATGCAGAAGTTCCGGATCTGCGCAGGATCCGTGAACGTCTTGTCGGCGAAGCTGCTGATGGGAGACCCCTTAGTCGGACCGGCACCGGCCCGGATCCGGGCCACTGTCAACCCTCAGGATATCCAAGTCTCGGCGCCGCCGTACCAGGGGTTCCCACGGGTGGGTGATTATGCTCGAACGCTATGGCAAGCATGTGGAAGCAGATCGGCAGAACCCTCGGCGCCCTCGCGGTGGAGAAGGGCCCTGCGTTGCTGCGCCAGCTGCAGTCGTCCACGTCTCAGTCGTCTGCCTCGAAGCCGGGTCCGACCGGCCGCCCGATCGCCGCGCGAACGTCTCCGACCGCACATCGCGCCCGCAAGGTCGAGTACTCCCCCGACCTCGACGGCAAGGCCGATCCGGGCGAGATCGTCTGGACCTGGGTTGCCTACGAGGAGGATCCGACCCAGGGCAAAGACCGCCCGGTGCTGGTTGTCGGCCGCGACGGCGACACGCTGCTCGGCCTGATGTTGTCTTCGCAGAGTAAACGCCAGGGTGAGCGCGATTGGCTCGCAATCGGTTCGGGCCCGTGGGACGGCGAGGGAAGGCCCAGCTGGGTCCGGCTCGACCGGGTGCTCGACGTTCCCGAGAGCGGGATTCGGCGCGAGGGCGCCGTCATGGATCACAAGAAGTTCGACGCGGTCGCGGCAAAACTTCGGGCCGACTTCAGCTGGAGCTGAAGCCGACCCGAACGATGGAAACAGTATCGATCAGCTGTCCAGACGGTTGAACCGTCCGAAGAGTGCTCGATAGATGAGTGCACCGAGCGCACCGCCGATGAGCGGGAACACGATGAACAACCACACCTGACCGAGTGCACCGTCCTGGAACGGCGCGACAGCGAGGCTTCGAGCAGGGTTGACGGAGGTGTTGTCGATCGGGATCGAGATCAGGTGAATGACGGCCAGGGTGAAGCCGATGGACACCCCGGCGAGCGGCACGTCGGAGATCTGGTCGGTCGACGCGAGAACGACGAACACGAGCAGAGCGGTCAGGAGAATCTCGATGATCATCGCGGCACCGATGCCGTAACCGTCGGAAACCACCTGTCCGAGAAGATTCTTCTCGGCCGACGGACTGTGCGCGCCCCAACCGTTTGCACCCAAACCGTCAGCAGCACGGTTGTACGCCGGGAGACTGTTGGCCACCGTGTAGATCACGACGCCTGCGACCAAGCCGCCGATCACTTGCGCGACAACGTAAATCGCCGCATTGACGGCTGAGATTCGCCCGATCACGAATTGGCCGAGAGTCACTGCTGGGTTGACGTGGCAACCGGAAATCGGGCCGATCGCATATACGAGGAACAGCAGGGTCAGGCCGAATGCGAAGGCAACTCCGAGGTTGCCGACTTTCGCACCTGCAAAGACGGCAGTTCCGACTGCGGAGAACACGAGCACAAATGTTCCCACCGCTTCGGCCGCATACTTCTTCACATCCGAGATCGGTTCGATCTCAGTCAATTCCTGTGCAGTTGGAGACATATTCCCACCTTCTTCTCATCGAACGGTAGTAATGCTCACGCGCCTAGATTTGCCGGACTTTACGCAAGCCTGGTGATCTCCACAACAACTTCGAGATCTGTGGAGCGTCCACCGGAAAAGATTCCCTTCAAAGGCGGCACATCCGAATAGTCCCTTCCTATTCCGACCGAGACATGCTGTTCATTCACAGCTATCGCATTGGTCGGGTCGTATCCCCACCACGCGCCGGTCCACGCTTCGATCCATGCGTGCGATTCCCCGACCACCGTGTCCCCGACTGCCGCATCACGTTTGGGGTGGAGATAGCCGGAAACGTATCGACACGGTATCCCCATCGTTCGAAGCAACACCAAGGTCAGATGCGCATAGTCCTGGCAGACGCCTTTCCTGGCCGACCAGGCCTCCACCGCCGACGTATGCACTCCGGTCGTGCCGGGAACATATGACATTTCGCCGTAAACCCATTGCGACGCAGCCACTACTGCATCTTCAGGTGATTTATCTTTGCGCAATTCCTTGGCAATTGTCGCCAGCTTACGATCACGCGGAACATATCTCGTGAAACTCAGTTGTTCGTTGAATCGATCTTTAATCGCGTTTCCCGACAATTCATCCCAGTCGACGGTTTCCTCGGGCTGAACGAACGGTTCCGTCTCCACCACCGACAGCCCGGTCACTTCGAGTTCCGTATGCGGGGCGTGCAAGTCGAAGGCGGTCACCGCGGTGCCCCAGTAATCGGTGTATCGGTAGGAACGCGTTGCCGGCTGGGTTTCGACGCGCGTGAGTATCACCGTCTGCCTGGTGTCGCCGCGAGGTGTCAATCGCGCTTCGTTGTACGACGACGTCACCGGGGCGTCGTACGCATATCCCGTGGTGTGCACGACCCTCATTCGCCAGCTCACAGCTCTCCCTCCACCGTCGACTCCGCATACGCGGCGCCGGCATCCGTCCACGCGACCCACGGCGCAGCGTGGAAGTACTGCAATGCAATTGCCTCACCCAGTTCGCGGCAGGTCTCCTGCCAACCGAGCAACCGTCCCTGCAGATCCTCGAGCAACACGCCCTGCGGCAGGAACTCGAGTTCGCTGCGTGCGCGGCCCAGAAGCCGCGGCGCCTCCGCCCGGATTCCGACGCGACTGCCCGGCTGCGGGTCGAGCTCCTGCAGGCACTTCTCGGCCTGCCTGATCGAGTGGAACACCGAGCGCGGAAAGAGCCTGTCCAACAAGATGAACTCGACGACGCGATTGGCGTCGAGTGCTCCGCGATACGTACGCAGATACGTGTCATGTGCGCCCGCCGAGCGAAGAACGCTGACCCATGCCGGCGACGACGGGCGGTCACCGGCGCGCGCCAGAAGCATCCGCACGATCATGTCGACACGTTCGATCGACCTGCCCAGCAGAAGGAACCGATAGCCGTCGTCGCGACTGAGCGTGGAATCCGCCAGGCCCGCGAACATCGCTGCGCGTTCCTCCACATAGCGGAAGAACTCGTGTGGCCCCAGCCTGCGTGAGGCACGTTCACGCTCGGCCAGTCCGTTGTACGTGGTGTTCAGGCACTCCCACATCTCACTCGACGTGACCTCACGCGCCCCGCGAGCATTCTCACGAGCACTTGCCAGCGAGTCCACGATCGAACCAACCTGGTTGCGGCTGAACGCAACCAGATCGGTGAGCGAGCGCACGTCGAGCTTGCCCTCCGGCGCCTCGATGCCGAGGACACGCAGGAGCAGACGCGACGTGCGGTCCGGGTCGACGGTGGCGTCGTCGAGCAATTGATGGACGGCGACGTCGAGGATCCGAGCAGTGTCGTCGGCGCGCTCGACGTAGCGGCCGATCCAGTAGAGGGACTCTGCGTTGCGAGCAAGCATCGGTCACCACGCTCCGTTCACTGATAGTTCTTGGTAGCTGGGCACTTCCGAGGTGTTCACTGTTGCTGCTGCTGTTGTTGCTGCGAGGTGCTCAGTTCGGGACCCTGCACCGGCTCCGCGGATTCCGGGGGCTCGGACACCAGTTCCTCGCCTGACAACTCCGGGTCTTCGTCAGAGGTGCGACTCGCAAGCACCCACGTGTCCTTGCTTCCGCCGCCCTGGCTGGAGTTGACCACCAGCGAACCTTCCGGAAGTGCCACCCGGGTCAGGCCGCCGGGCAACACCCACACGTCCTCACCGTCGTTGACGGCAAAGGGCCGCAAGTCCACGTGGCGCGGCGAGAGAACATCGTCGATCTTGGTCGGCACCGTGGACAACTGCACGAGTGGCTGCGCAATCCACCCGCGCGGGTCTGCCTTGATCTTGCGGGTGATCGCGGCCAGTTCCTTGGGGCTCGCGTCGGGTCCGAAGACGATTCCGTAGCCACCGGACCCTTCCACCGGCTTGATGACCAGTTCGGCGACGCGGTCGAGGACTTGCTCGCACTCCTCGTCCAACCAACAGCGGAACGTGTCGACGTTCTGCAAGAGCGGCTTCTCACCGAGGTAGTAGTCGATGATCTGCGGAACGTAGGTATAGACGAGTTTGTCGTCACCGACTCCGTTGCCGACGGCGCTCGAGATCACCACGTTGCCCGCCCGCGCCGCATTCAGTAGGCCTGCGACGCCGAGAATCGAATCCGGACGGAAGTGCATCGGGTCGAGATACTCGTCGTCGATGCGGCGATAGATGACATCGACCTGGCGCTCGCCTTCCGTAGTGCGCATGTACACCATGTTGTCGCGGCAGAACAGGTCGCGACCTTCGACGAGTTCCACACCCATCTGACGAGCGAGCAACGAATGCTCGAAATAGGCGGAATTGGCGATACCCGGTGTGAGAACAACCACTGTCGGGTCCGCTTCGTTGAGTGCAGCACCCGCACGCAGCGCCCTCAGCAGGTGTGTTGCGTAATCACCGACCGCCCGCACCTTGTGGGACATGAACAGATCCGGGAACACCCGAGTCATGGTGCGACGGTTTTCCATCACATAGGAGACACCGGACGGAGATCGCAGATTGTCCTCGAGGACTCGGAACTCTCCCGCCTCGTCTCGGACCAGGTCGATACCCGCGACGTGAATTCGCACACCGTTGGGCGGCACGATGCCGGCTGCTTCACGGTGGAAGTGCTCGCACGAGGTCACCAAGCGGCGCGGCAACACGTGATCGCGCAGGATTCGCTGCTCGCCGTAAATGTCCGCGAGGAACAACTCGAGCGCCTTCACTCGCTGCTTGATGCCCTTTTCAAGCCGCGACCACTCCTGCGCGGCGATGACGCGCGGCACCAGATCCAACGGAAACGGTCGCTCCTGCCCGGACAGCGAGAACGTCACGCCCTGGTCGATGAATGCGCGTCCGAGTGCGTCGGCACGCGCGGCAAGGTCGGCGCTGCTCGTCGGCGCCAGGGCTTTGTACACACCCTTGTACGGACCACGCACCGAGCCGTCGGGCTCGAACATCTCGTCGAAAGCCAACTCGTAGCGACCGATGTCTGAATATCCGTCGAACACTGCGGCAGGACGCGCTCGGGTGGTGGTCGAACCTGTTTTACTCGAACTTTTCGAAGGCGGCGGCGTCATAGGGCAACATGCTGCTACAAGTGGGGCTATTCGGCAGCGCGGCGAGAAATCGGGCGCTCGGTGTACCCTTCTCGACAGACGCAACGTGCGACGGTTTGGGTTCTTGGGCCCTCGGCTGGTAATCTTGCCAGTCGGTGCATCAGTGCGCCCACAGCTTTCTCGACCGTAACCAGCTAAAGACGACAAGGATTTTACGCGTGGCCAACATCAAGTCCCAGGTGAAGCGAATCCGTACCAACGAGGCGGCCCGACTCCGTAACCAGTCGGTGAAGTCCTCGCTGCGTACCGCGATCCGTTCATTCCGCGAGGCTGCGGCAGCCGGTGACAAGGACAAGGCCAACGAGCTCCTCGTCTCCACCAGCCGCAAGCTCGACAAGGCAGCCAGCAAGGGCGTCATTCACGCCAACCAGGCTGCCAACAAGAAGTCTGCACTCTCGCAGGCTGCCAACAAGCTCTGACGTTTCCACTGTGACGGTTCGCCGTCACACTGGTTCGTCTCGATAGCCGCCAGGTCGAAAGACCAGGCGGCTATTTTGCGTATTCAATCGGGTAAGTGCGAAGACCCGCCATCCATGTCTTGCAGCGAATATGTGGAGCGGGCTGCAACCGTCTGATGATGGCGATCAACGGGCACGGGAAGCGCCCTCGCAGCTGGTTGTTCCCGACTGTCTTCTGGGCGGTCGTCGCTTTCGGCGTAGTGGCCGCCCTGGGAATCCCTCGTTGGTGGGAATCATTGACGGTTGCAGTCGTCGGAGGTGCCGCAAGCTACGGATGGTGTAGGCGCAGGCAACGTAGCGAATTCCGGATCTTCTTCGGCGTGATGTGTTCACTCGTTGCGATTCTGGCGTTTCTCGCCGTTGGACGAGCGGTACTCACCACCGTGAAGGTGCCGGTGGACACAATCGGCCAAGAAACCATTGCCTGCGGCAGTGTGGTGAATCCGGTGTCGCACGACTCACTACGGGTGACCGACATCAGAACAGGTGAACCAACGACACAGCCTCAGGCCATTCCGCATACTCAGTTGGAGCAAGCCTGCGTGAAACGCCTCGACTACCGGGCGGGTGAGGCCACGGCCGCCACTGTCGTCGGACTACTTCTGGCCGGACGCGCAGTAGGCCACGTTGTACTCAGTTCTTCCGCAACGCGCACACTTTCCGCACTGCCATCTCCAGGGCGAAGGACGAGTCGACTGCGGCACCCTTCACGTCGGCATTGAGGGCGGCGACGATCTGCATCGCAGCGCCGATCGACGTGGGATCCCAGCCGCCGACCTCCTTGATCGCCTTCTTGACCTTCCACGGCGGCATTCCGAGATCCGACGCCAACCGGAACGGGTCACCGCCCCGTGCAAACGGGCCGACCTTCGCGATGGTGTGGACTGCGTCAGCGAGGGCATCCGCGAGCAGAACATGGGCTGTTCCGATCTGATCTGCCCATCGGAGCGCCTCGAGCGCACCCCGGGTATCGCCGACGATGACTTTGTCGGCCACGTCGAATCCGGAAACCTCGGCCTTGCCCGAGTAATACTTGTGGACCGCATCGACGTCGATCTTGCCGCCCGTATCTGCCGCCAATTGCGAGCAGGCCGACGCTAGTTCGCGGAGGTTGGAGCCGACGCTTTCGATCATCGCGGCGATCGCATCTGGCGCAACCCTGACGTCTGCGGTCCGAAACTCACCCCGGACGAAGTCGACAAGCTGACTCTTGTTCAGTTTTCCGCAGTTGTGAACCGTCGCGCCGAGCTTCTCGAGGGCCGGCGCCAACGCTTTCGCGCGACCGCCGCCCGAGTGCACGACGATCAGAACCACACCTTCTGCCGGCTCGCGTGCAGCCTCCAGGACAAGCGCTACGGCATCTTTGCCTGCTTCTGCAGCCGATTCCAAGACGATCACACGGTCTTCGGCAAAAAGAGAAGGGCTGAGCAACTCGGCCAACTCGGGAGCATTGGTGTCGCCCGCGCGCATCTTGGTCACCGGGAGATCCGAAATACCCTGGCCGCGGTCACCGCGGACGGCTCTGATGAGCTGCGATACCGTGCGGTCGATCAGGAACTCGTCGTCCCCGAGAACAAGATGCAGCGGATCGACTCCAGACGGATTACTCACCCGAAGATGGTCCCACGAGGAACCGACACGATCGACACAGACCCGCCGCCCCCGCCGTACACAGCGACGGTGCCGTCGACGTCGGTCCGAACCACCGCCCCGCCCAATGAATCCAGTTCATCGAGAACCTCCGCATTCGGGTGCCCGAAACTGTTGCCGACGCCGACGCTGATCATCGTCAACCTCGGACGCACCGCTTCCAGAAATGCCGACGACGTGGTCCGAGAACCGTGATGGGGCAGCTTCAACACATCGGCCTTCACGTCCGTTCCCGATCGGAGGATGGCCTCCTCCCCCGCAACTTCGGCGTCGCCCGTCAACAGAATTCGACCCGCGCCCGTGTGCGCCATCACCACCAGCGACTGATCGTTGGCTGCATCTGCGGCATCGACGGAATCGCGGGGAGCTGGAACCAACGGACCGAGAACCTCCACGTTCACCGATCCCAGCGTCAACTCCATACCTGCGAGCAACGAGACAACCGGAACGGCCTGCGAGTCGGCGGCATCCTTCACCGCTCGAAAACCTGACTCCGGCAACAACATCGACCCGACTCCGATCGCAGCGACCGAACGCCCACTCAGGACTGCTTCCAATCCACCGATGTGATCGGCATGAAAATGACTGATCATCAGCAACGCGATGTCGTTGACGTCCAACATGTTCAGGCAACGATCCATCGACGTGGGATCAGGACCGACATCGATCACGATTACCCTGCCGTCTCCAGTCGAGAGCACAAGACCGTCCCCCTGACCGACGTCGCACATCACCAGCGCCCACCCCGGAGCAAAACGGCCACCCCCGAACACGTGTTGAAAGATCAGGGCCAGAACAACTCCCAGAACAAGAACGCCGAGCACCCATCTCGAAATCCGATTCCACAGCGTCAGGGCCGCGGCCAGTAGGACTCCCACGACGACGAGAGCACCGATGAGTCCTGACGGCACTACCACCGACGCTCCGGGAAGCGCCGCCGCCCGCTCGGACACGCACAGCAGCCACCCCATCGGCGGCCGCACCAATGGCGCGACGAACACCGCGATCGGTGGACAGATCAGCGCACACAAGGCAATCACCGCACCGAACACCGTGATGATTCCGATCACCGGCGCCACCGCCATGTTCGCGGCAATCGTGACCACGCTGAAGGTTCCCGCCATGGCGCCCACCAACGGTGCAGTCACGACAAACGCAGCACCCGAGACAGCTGTCATCTCCGAAAACCAACGGGGCCAGCCTCTTCGGCGAAGCACGTCTACCCACACCGGAGCAATGATCACCAGCGCGCCCGTGGCAGTAGTCGACAGCGCAAACCCCCAGTCGACGGCCAGCTCGGGCCTCACGACTACCAGAACGATGACGGCGGCGGCAAGCGCAGGCAGCGCCTGTTTGCGCCGACCAGTGACCAGACTGAGCAGGCCTACCAAGCCCATCACCGACGCGCGTAGAACACTCGGCGACGGCCTCGCGACGACAACAAAGGCAACGAGGGCTACCACCGCCAAAGCGGCGCCGACCCGTGGACTGAGCGCCGCGGCTCTGACCAACAGCAGAACGGCCCCGAGCAGAATGCTGATGTTGGCGCCGGACACCGCGGTGAGATGGGAAAGTCCGGCAACGGTGAAGTTGTCCTTCACCACCGGCGACAGCGCCGACGTGTCTCCGACGACGAGGCCAGGCAGCAGACCCGCCTGATCCGGCGGGAGTGCAGCCGAGCACGCAGCCGCGAAACGAATGCGCACCACACTTGCCCATCGCTGATACCAGGGCACTTCTCCCACCGCGACGGGAGGCCCTTCGGACGTGATCACGGCGAGCGTGGAATCGCTACGCCATGGCTGACTCGCCCGGCCACGAACCGTGAGGCTCTGCCCTGGAACAACTTCGAGCCACGACGAACTGGGCGCCCGGATGGTGACCAAGCCGCCTCCGGAGTACCTGCGGTTCTGGGCAGTCACCGAATTGACGGTTGCCCTGAAGACGACCTGACCTTGACCCACCGCGCCGGAGACCGCGCGCGGATCCTCCGAGGGTTCCACTTCGACACTCACCCAAGCTCCCTCGAGAGAAGCTCGGGTCAGTGGGTGCCTCTCCGCCTCGGACGCCCGCCACCCGCCGACGGCACTACACCCGGCACCGAACAGCAATGCAACCAACATGATTCGTACCCACCCCGCTGATGTCCGGCGCACAACCACGTAAGTGAGGAGTGCCGCTGGAACCGCACACGCCACCGCCAGTACCCACGCGGCGACCGGGCCGAACAGGATCCCCACCGCACTGCTCCCCCACACCGCGACCGCCGACAGAAGCAGTCGAGCGTCGAGGACCGGCGAGGCTTCCGGTTCGTTCACACCGACACCAGCACTCGCAATTTGGCCAACCTTGCCGGGCCGATCCCGTCGACTTCCCCCAATTGTTCTATGTCCGTGAATTTTCCGTTGGATGTGCGCCAGGAGATGATCGCCGCAGCCGTTACCGGCCCTACCCCGGGAAGCTCGTCCAGTTCGGCCTCGGTGGCGGTATTGAGGTTCACCAGCCCAGCCCCGCCGGATTCCCCCGTAGCTGCGGGGCTGGTCCCTCCTGCAGTGGTACTCGAAGAAACACCACCGGACTGATCGGCCGCACCAACCACGATCTGATCGCCGTCGACAAGTTTCTGAGCCAGATTCAGGCCCACCGTCTCCGCTCCGTCGAGCACGCCACCTGCCGCAGCAAGCGCGTCGGCGATGCGCGAGCCCGAATGAAGATTGACAAGCCCAGGCGTGCGCACGAGCCCGACGACACTGACCACCACAGCCTCGGGCGGCTGCTCTGCCACGACGCCGGTCGGTACAGGACTGGCTGATTCACCATCGCCGGCAGTCACATTCTTCTCCGTGACATTCTGGGGCGAGGGCAACGGTGGGACCGCCTGCATGCTCGGAGAATCCCACCACACGGCGAACAAGCCGATTGCCGTAGCCAGAACTGCAACGATCGCCAACACCCAGGTCGCCGACCGACTCGGGCGCCAACGTGTACCGCGCCAATGTTCGGGCAATCGGTCGAACCGTGACGAGTCGGGCTGAGCGTCGTAGTCGTCCTCGTCGAAGTCCCGAAGCCACTCGGGGGACCTCTCGAAAGACCCTGAATCCTCGAATTCGTCGACGTCCTCGTGTCGCCGCCTGTAGTTGCCGTCCATCGCCGCGAGGCGATCACGCGCCCGCTCGCGCTCCTCGCTGATCCTCATGACTGGACGCTAACGAGAGACCTCGCCGCCAACGACGAACAATTTGTATCTGTGGAGAACTCGCGGATTGTGGAGAAGCGATCAGGCGCTCGTGTCGATCTCCGGCAACGGGCACACCACAACACCGATCGCGCCGACACCGACGTGCGCTCCGATAACCGCACTGAAGTCGGTGACGACGGATTCCGCTACATCGGGAATGCGCTCGGCCAACTGTTCGGCTATCCCGTCCGCACGCTCTCGCGCGCGCATGTGATGCACGGCTATCGCCACACGACCGAGACCGGCGCGTTCGACTGCCGAATCCACCAAGCGTGCAAGAGCTTTGGTGGTGGTACGTGTCTTCTCGCCGAGCACGAGCTTGCCGTCCACCAGATGCAGGATCGGCTTCATCGCCAATGCAGTGCCCAGCAGTGCGGCCGCGGTTCCGATTCGTCCTCCCCTACGCAATTGATCAAGTTTGTCGACGACGATGTAGCAGCGCCCACGGCTCGCTACGTCGACCGCCCGGCCGTACGCCTCTTCGAGTGAAGCGCCCTTCTCGGCCAAGCGTGCAGCTTCGAGAGCCGGATAGCCCAAACCCATACCGGCGGACTGTGAATCGACGATCCGGACGGCGCCACCGAATTCCTGGGCTGCGACTCGTCCGGCTTCCCACGTTCCCGACAGTTGACGTGAAATGTGAACGGCGAGAACGCCGTCACCGTCGCTCATGTCCAGGGCGCGTGCATACGCTTCGGACAACTCGGCGGGCGACGCTCCGGCCGTTGTCACTCCCGACAGGTCGCTCGGCATTGCGTCGACGCCCTCTCGCAAGTCGCACCCGTCACGGAGCACGTGGAGCGGAACAACCTGAATGCCACATGCGTCGGCCGACTCCTGCGGGATGCAGGCGGAGGAATCCGTGACGACGACGACCGGCATTCTGCTACCCGACTTCGCTCGGCGGTGATACCAGTTGCGGCGAAACCACTTTCTTCGACTCCACCCCGCGAATCGCAGCGATCATCGCGCGGGCTACACCGACATGACCGTCCCAACCCCAGTGAATACCGTCGGGGTTGCCGTTCTCGGAAAAGACGTTGTCACGCACTGCATCCGCGAGATCGACTACGGGAACGTCTTTCTCCGTAGCCCACTCGGTGATCGCGGACACCGCGGCAGGCCGGCCGGCGTGCACGCTCGCGTAGGCATCGCTGCGGTGCACCGACGGCAGGGTCGCGATCATCGGCAGTTCCGGCCGCATGTACTCCAACGCATTTCGCGAGCTTTCCAGATACTCGACGCTCAGCTTGGGCGGAAGTGCGACCGGGCGGCCCAGAGGTGCAAGCCGCGGCTGCAGCCATTGATAACCCTCGCGCACCACGCGTCGAAGCGCGGGTGGCCGAACGTAGCGGATGGTCTCGCGGAGCGCGGTAGGCAATGGGGACGGCAGCGAGTCCATCCCGCCGACCGCGAACACGACGGCGCCGGCCCGCGGCACCGCCGCCCACACACGAGGATCCTGAGTCAGTGCCCACCACGCGTCGCGACACGTCCATCCGATACGGGCGACCAACTCGACGTCCCAGCCGAGTTCGTCGGCCACGATGTTGGGCCAGATGCGTGGATGATCTGCCGCGAGGCCGCCTTTGGGGCCGAAATACGACAGCGAATCCGCGAGTACGAGGAGGACGGGGCGCTGCCCGTCGGTACTTTCAGAGGACGTCATTTGCGACACTCGCAGAAGCATTCCATACGTCGAGTCGCCACTCGATCGACTTGACGTCACCATGTCCACTGAGTTGCACCCAACTGGTGTTTCCCAATCCGCCGAGGACGGCCCAGCGATCGACGGGTAGGTCGAGCAATGCCGCTGTCAGTGCCGCGATCAAGCCTCCGTGCGCCACCAGAACCACGGGCCGCTCGGCCCAGTCCGGGTGCGTGTCGAGCAATTCGTGAACTACGGGGAGGCTGCGATTCGCGACGTCGATTCGGCTTTCGCCGCCGGGCGGCGCCAACGTGGCATCCGCTCGCCACGCAGATCGCACACCGGGAGTGCGCTCGTCGACGTCATGATGAGTCAGGCCCTGCCATTCCCCCAGGTGTGTCTCACGCAGACGCGTGTCGGTGAGGACCGGAAGTCCGGCGGCATCACCGACTGCGACGGCCGTGAAGTACGCCCGACGCAGATCCGAGGACACGATCGTCAACGGCCTGCGGTCGGCGATCACCGGACCTGCACTCTTGGCCTGCGTGCGTCCCAACTCCGACAGGTCGGTGTCGAGTTGCCCCTGCATCCGAGAGTCGGCGTTGTATTCGGTCTGTCCGTGACGCAGCAGGATGAGCCGGCGGACAGGGTTCGACGCCGCACTGGGCGCCGACGAAGTCACAGCGAGGGATCCTGCGCGTCCGGCTCGGAAACCGTGTCGGTCTCGAACACCGTGTTGGCGTCGGCGGGGCCGGGACGGTTCTGTCCGAGGCCTTCGACCTCGACCGTCGGGCAGTCCTTCCACAGTCGATCGAGAGCGTAGAAGTTGCGCTCCTCGTCATGCTGGACGTGGACGACGATGTCGGCGTAGTCGAGCAGTGCCCAGCGGCCCTCGCGGGTGCCTTCACGGCGGACCGGCTTGTGTCCCGCTTCGCGGAGACGGTCTTCGATGTTCTCGACAATCGAGTTGACCTGACGCTCGTTCGTCGCAGATGCGATGACGAAGCAGTCCGTGATGACCAGCTGTTCGGACACATCGAGCACCACCACTTCGGTGGCCAGCTTCTCGTCGGCTGCCAAGGCCGCGATGCGTGCCATGTCGATGGCTTCGGTGTTTGCGCTCACTCGATGTTCTCCAGTTTCGTCTTCAGAAAGTACTTGTTGTGCTCGGCTAGCTCGATTCGGCGCCCGGGACGGCTTCCGACTTCCCCGGTGCGGGCTCCGACATCGTTGTAGCTCCGTCGCGGCGCTCCGCGTCGACAGGTCGATACAGGTTCCGCTTCGAGATGTACTGCACCACTCCGTCCGGCACCAGGTACCAGACGGGGCGGTCTTCACTTGCCCGACGCCGACATTCGGTCGACGAAATGGCAAGTGCCGGAATCTCTATCAACGTGACCGCGTCGGCGGGCATGGTGTCGAGGTGACCGGCCAGGTGCTCTGCATTGAGATCGAAACCCGGTCGCGATACCCCGACGAACTTCGCCAATGCGAACAACTCTTCCCAATCTTGCCAGGAAAGGATGCTGGCCAGCGCATCGGCACCGGTGATGAAGAAGAGTTCGGCGTCAGGGTGGTAGGCCCGGAGGTCTCGCAGCGTGTCCACGGTGTACGTCACTTTTTCACGGTCGACGTCGACCCGAGAGACGGAAAACCGCGGGTTGGAGGCGGTGGCGATGACCGTCATGAGGTACCGGTCCTCGGCAGGACTGACGCCCTTCCCCTGCTTCTGCCAAGGCCGTCCGGTGGGGACGAAGATCACTTCGTCGAGTCCGAACCGGTCGGCGACCTCACTGGCCGCAACGAGGTGGCCATGGTGAATGGGGTCGAAGGTGCCACCCATCACTCCTAGGCGTCGAGCACGTTCCACCGATAGTCCCTTCTGCACGAGTGTCGAGCTTACGGGTCAGACCGGCAGCAGACGGGACACGACGTCGGCAAGCTGCTGGGCCGAGCGGCACTCGTGCATGCTGATGACCTCGTTGTAGACCTTCGCCGCGGAGTCACCCGTTCCCCATTGCCCCTTCGGCTCGGGGTTGAGCCAGTGCGCGTGCTTGGCTACTGCCACCATCTGCGACAGCGACTGAAGGTTGGGATCGCGGTAGTTGTTGCGACCGTCGCCGAGTACCAGTAGCGACGTGCGACTGGTGATCGACTGCGCAAACTTCTCCTGGAACACTCCGAAGGCGTGTCCGTAGTCTGAGTGGCCGTCGTAGGTGATCAGTTCGGCCTCACGCACCATCCGTGACATCGCTGATCCGAGGTCTGCGTTCGAGTCGAAGAACCGCGTGACCTCGTCGGTCGTGTCGATGAACGCGAACACCCGCACGCGCGAGAACTGCTCACGCAAAGCGTTCACGAGCAGCAGAGTGAAATGGCTGAACCCCGCCACCGAGCCGGATACGTCACACATCACCACAAGTTCGGGCCGCGCCCGCTTCGGCTTGCGCTGCACCAGATCGATCGGCACTCCGCCCGTCGACATGGACTTGCGCAACGTACGACGTAGGTCGATCGAACCCGCGCGAGAGCGGCTGCGACGCACGGCGAGACGACTGGCCAACAAGCGAGCCAGGGGTGCGACGTTCTTCTTCAGCGTGGTGAGTTCGGCATCGGACGCTCGCAAGAAGTCGACTTCCTCGGCGAGTTTCGGAACGCCGTACGTGGCGACCCGCTCCTTGCCCAAATTCTCGGCTGTGCGTCGACGCGTTTCCTTCTCGACCATCTTGCGGAAGTCCGCGATGCGCTGCGCTGCCGTGCGCTTGGCGACCTCGGACTGATAGTCGGAGTTGTCCTTGCCCTCTGACCCGGAACCCTCCTGGTTGCCGAGCAGGCCCTGCAGGATCTTGTTGAGCAACGTCTCCGGGGCGACGTCACGCAGCGCCTGATAGGCGGAGAACGACGGGCCGTTACTCGACTGGTACTGCCCGAGTTCCTCGACCATCGCGGCGGTCAGGAGTTCGGTCATCTCCATCGCCTCGTCACTGCCGTCTGTCAGCAGTTCGGCAATGAGCTCACGCAATGCCTGCAGGTCGATCGAGCCGTCTGGCTTGCGCGGCAGTGTGACGTCGACGTCGCCGACCGCACGGTCACCGATCGCCTTGGGGAACCACAGGTCGAAGACGGCGTCGAACGTCGCCCGGTGGGTCGGCCTGCGCAGGAGCGAGCATGCCAGCCCTTCACGAAGCGCTTCACGATCGAGCAGGTCGAGAACAGACATGACCTGACCGGCGTCGACTGTCTCGGACGGGCCGACCATGATTCCGCGTCGTCGCAAAGCCTCGACAAAATCGACGAGGTGACCGGGAATCCCGTGCGGCGCTGCCAGGCCGCCAGGTGAGAGCGGCGACGTCGATGCTGCGGGAGCCATGTCAGACCTCAGTTCAGCCGAAGTTCAGCGGCGGCACGCACCTGGTCCGACTGGTGCTTGAGGATCACGCCGAGCGTGGCGCGAACGGCATCGTCGTCGAGAGTGTCCATGCCCAGAGCAAGAAGGGTGCGTCCCCAGTCGATGGTCTCGGATACCGAAGGGACCTTCTTGAGCTGCATTCCGCGAAGAACACGAATGGTGTTGACCAGCTGCTCGGCAATCGCTTCAGGAAGCTCCGGCACACGGCTTGCGAGGATGCGACGCTCGAGGTCGGCGTCCGGGAAATCGAGATGCAGGAAGAGGCAACGACGCTTCAGAGCCTCCGAGAGTTCACGAGTGGCATTCGAGGTCAACACCGTGAACGGCTTGCGGGTGGCGGTGATCGTTCCGAGCTCGGGGATCGTGACCGCGAAGTCGCTGAGCACTTCGAGGAGCAGACCTTCGATCTCGACGTCTGCCTTGTCCGTCTCGTCGATCAACAGCACCGTCGGGTCCTCGCGGCGAATGGCCTTGAGCAGTGGACGTGCGAGCAGGAACTCCTCCGAGAAGACATCCGCCTTCGTCGAGTCCCAGCTGTGGTCGACCGCGACATCACCCCTCGCTCCGCTCGCCCCGCCCGACTGAATCCGAAGAATCTGCTTCGCGTGGTTCCACTCGTACAGCGCACGAGCCTCGTCGACGCCCTCGTAGCACTGCAGACGCACCAGTTCTGCGCCCGTGGTCTGGGCGACTGCGCGGGCGAGTTCCGTCTTTCCGACACCGGCCGGGCCCTCGATGAGCAGCGGCTTGCCCAGACGATCGGCCAGGAAGACTGCCGTCGCGGTGGCCTTGTCGGACAGATAGCCGGTCTCGGCCAGCCGTTCGATCACGTCGTCGACGGTCGAGAAGAACGGCGTCGTGTCGGGAAGTGCTCGGTCCACGGTTAACTCCTTGAGAGGTGGGGCAAGTCTGGTGAACTTTTCAGGCGGGTCGGGTGTGCCCGTCGCCCCAGACGATCCACTTGGTGGACGTCAGTTCCGGCAACCCCATGGGGCCACGCGCATGCAGTTTCTGGGTGGAGATGCCGATCTCGGCGCCGAATCCGAACTGCTCACCGTCGGTGAAGGCAGTCGACGCGTTGACCATCACTGCCGCGGCGTCGACGCGAGCGGTGAACTCGCGGGCAGCCGAAAGATCGGACGTCACGATGGCTTCGGTATGACCGGTTCCGTACTGGTCGATGTGCTCGACAGCAGCGTCCAAGTCCTTGACGACCTTGAGGGCGACGTCGAGGGTGAGGTATTCCTTCGACCAGTCGTCCTCGGTCGCGGGAACCAGTCCCGGCAGATCACCGTGCACGACGACGTCGTGCATCTGAAGCGCTTGGAGCAGCTTCGGCACGGCCGTCTCGGCAATAGCGGCGTCGACCAGCACCGTCTCTGCCGTGTTGCACACACTGGGCCGACGGGTTTTGGAGTTGAGAAGAATCTTCTCGGCCATCAGTAGATCGGCGGCCGAGTGAACATAGACGTGGCAATTACCGACACCGGTCTCGATGGTGGGCACGGTGGCATCACGCACGACGGCGCTGATCAGGCCGGCGCCACCGCGCGGGATGACGACGTCGACGAGGCCACGGGCCTGAATCAAATGAGTGACCGTGGAGCGATCCGCACTCGGCAGGAGTTGAACGGAATCCTCGGGCAGTCCCTGATCAACCAACGACGCACGCAGAGCCGCCACCAACGCTTCGTTGGACTTGACCGCCGAGGACGAACCACGAAGCAGCGCAGCATTTCCCGATTTGAGGGTGAGCCCGAAGGCATCGACGGTCACGTTGGGACGAGCCTCGTACACCATGCCGACGACACCGAGCGGAACGCGCTGCTGCCGTAGTTCCAAACCGTTAGGCAGAGTGGAGCCGCGAAGAACTTCGCCGATCGGATCGGGTAGTCCGGCAACCTGACGCAAACCCGACGCGATGCCCTCGATCCGGTCAGCGGTCAGACGAAGACGGTCGAGCAGCGATTCCTCGGTGCCGCCCGCCTTCGCGGTGTCGATATCGAGAGCGTTGGCCGCGAGAATCCGATCACTTGCCGCGAGTACCGCGTCGGCTGCGGCGTTGAGCGCAGCATCCTTCTGCGCGGTGGTCAGCAGAGCCAGGACGCGCGAAGCCTTGCGGGCTCGGCGTGCGGCGTCGTGCACGACGGACTTGGTGTCGGACGCGTTCGAGTCGACGGTTTCTGCGTTGGAAGTCACAGCGGTCATGAATACACATTAACCACCCACCGTGACGGCCTGCTCGGCGGAACGAGGCTGTGACCACCCGGGACCATTCCGACGGACCGCCTGCGAACATTTAGGCGGACCGCCTGCGAACATTTCGGCGGACCGCCGGGGAACAATTCCGGCGCGCGACACTGTTGCACCCACCGACCTTCTTCTTCGAGTCAGGAGCCATCCGTGAGTGTGTTGTTCGAGCCTTTGACCCTGCGCGGCGTCACCATCCCGAACCGCGTCTGGATGGCACCGATGTGCCAGTACTCCGCTGACGTCATCGGCGACCAGGTCGGAGTGCCCAACGAGTGGCATCGCACGCATCTGGTGAGCCGTGCAATCGGCGGCACCGGCCTGATTCTCACCGAGGCGACGGCCGTCAATCCCGAAGGCCGCATATCGGCAGCTGATCTGGGGATCTGGAACGACACGCAGGCGCAAGCCTTCGCCGAGATCAACGCGCAACTCGCGTACTTCGGCGCAGTGCCCGGAATTCAGCTGGCCCACGCCGGACGCAAAGCGTCGACGCAGGTTCCGTGGCGCGGCGGCAAGAGTCTGCCCGCCGACGACCGACTCTCGTGGCAGACGGTTGCCCCGAGCGCGGTTCCGTTCGGTCACCTTGCCGATCCGGTCGAGCTCACCACGGAGGGCATCGAGAAGGTCGTCGCGGACTTCGCAGCGGCGGCTACCCGCGCATTGAAGGCCGAATTCAAGGTCGTGGAAATTCACGCGGCCCACGGATACCTGATCCATCAGTTCCTCTCCCCCGAGAGCAACAAGCGAACGGACCGCTACGGAGGCAGCTTCGAGAACCGCATCCGATTGCTCCTCGAAATCCTGAGCGCAGTCCGCGAGGTGTGGCCGGCCGAGCTACCGCTCTTCGTCCGGGTCTCGGCGACCGATTGGCTCACGGAAGAACGTGGGCTCGAGGTCGACAGCTGGACCGCGGATCAGACCGTTGCCCTCGCCAACATCCTCTCCGACTACGGCGTCGATCTCGTCGACGTGTCCACCGGCGGTAATTCACCGGCAGCCAAGATTCCGGTGGAGCCGGGATACCAGGTTCCGTTCGCCCGTCGCCTGCAGAACGAGAGCCTGCTACCGGCCGCCGCCGTCGGCCTCATCACCGAACCCGAGCAGGCCGAGAAGATCGTCGAAGACGGAAGCGCAGTGGCGGTGCTCCTCGGCCGCGAACTGTTGCGAGATCCCTACTGGGCGCGCCGGGCGGCCCGTGAACTGAACGCCGAGGTAGGACCGCATATCCCGTCGCAGTACGCCCGCGCCTTCTAGCCCGAAAATCGGCTCCCGCGCACAACTTTGATAGCGTAAGCGTCTTACTTGCCGGTAGTCCGGAGCCCTGAGGGCTCCGGACACTGCCGCGGGCCAGAGCCGTGCGACGGGGGTCGCAACGAGCCACAGGGCACGCGGACGCTCGATTTCCCGACCGGCTCATCGGCGAGTGGGCAACGAAAAGATGCGTGCATCAGGTACGTGCCCCGCTCGGTTCGATGATTGCGCTGGGGAGCGCATGTCATGACTACACCAGAGAACTCGATCAGCGCTCTCGAAGTGGCCGAATCACCCGATGTCTGCGTCACCGACAATGCGTCCGTCAAGCGCGCTGTCAAGGCAACGATGCTCGGAAATGCCATGGAGTGGTTCGATTTCGGCGTTTACGCATATCTAGCTACCACTATAGGAAAAGTGTTCTTCCCGGACGCGAGCGGCAGCGCTCAACTCCTCTCTACCTTTGCAATTTTTGCGGCAGCCTTCATCGTCCGCCCACTCGGCGGATTGTTCTTCGGTCCACTCGGTGACCGCATCGGACGCAAGAAAGTCCTGGCCACCACCATCATTCTGATGGCGGGCAGCACCTTCGCCATCGGCCTCATCCCGAGCTACGAATCCATCGGTATCGCCGCCCCGATCCTGCTGGTACTCCTACGCCTACTGCAGGGCTTTTCCACCGGCGGCGAATACGGCGGAGCCAGTACGTTCGTCGCCGAATACGCACCGGACAAGCGCCGCGGTTTCTTCGCCAGCTTCCTCGAATTCGGGACTCTGGCAGGATATGTGGCGGCAGCGGGCATCGTGACGATCATCCAGACCGTCGTCAGTGCCGAGGACCTACTCCAGTGGGGCTGGCGCATCCCCTTCCTCATTGCCGGACCTCTGGGTCTCATCGGCCTGTACCTCCGTCTGCGTTTGGAGGAAACCCCCGCATTCCAGATGATGGAGCAGGCCGAAGAGCGCTCCCTCGCAGATGAATCCACAGGCAAGAAACTACGCGAAACTCTCGTCGACAACTGGCGTCCGCTTGTTCTGTGCATCGTCCTGGTGGCCACGTACAACATCGCTCACTACGGACTGCTCAGCTACATGCCGACGTATCTGACCAACACGTTGGGTTACGACGAATCCCACGGACTCGTTCTGATGATCATCGTCATGATCGTGATGATGATGGGAATCAGCTACGTCGGAAAGTTCTCGGACCGCGTCGGGCGTAAACCCTTGCTGCTCAGCGGTTTCATCGGATTCTTCGTCCTGTCCCTGCCTGCCTACCTTCTGATCGGCGTCGGCAACTACGTGACGGTCTTCCTGGGACTCGCAATTCTCGGCGGCTTGCTCCTGCTGTTCGTCGGTGTGTTCCCGTCCGTGCTTCCCGCACTCTTTCCGACCGGAATCAGGTACGGCGGCTTGGCAATCGGATACAACCTCGCGGTCTCCATCTTCGGCGGGACCACTCCCCTGGTGCTCACCGCCCTCGAAAGTGCAACGGGCAGCAACTTGGTCGCACCGATGTACATGATGATCGCCGCCGTGATCGGCGGTATCGCAGTCCTGATGATCCCCGAGACCGCACGCAAGCCACTCGACGGCTCTCCGCCCTCCGTCGCCACCGACGAGGAAGCACGTCGGATCATCCGCAAGGTTCGTCGAAAGAGAATGAAGGCCGATAACCTCGAGGTATGAGCACGCCTCGAATCGTCGTCGTCGGCAGTATCAACATGGATCTGACCACGTCAGTGTCCAGATTCCCCGCTCCGGGAGAAACGCTACTCGGCACTGCCTTTGCCACCGCGGCGGGAGGCAAAGGCAGCAACCAGGCCATCGCCGCCGCGAAAGCCGGTGGGGACGTGTCGTTCGTCGGCGCGGTCGGCGACGACGGTTTCGGCACCCAATTGCGCGAGACCCTGCAAGACGCCGGGGTCGACACCGCGTTGCTTCGTAGTGTCGACGGCCCGAGTGGCGTTGCCGCCATCACCGTGAGCGCGGACGCGGAGAACAACATCATCGTCGTCCCGGGCGCCAATTCCTCGGTCACCTCGTTGTCAGAAGCAGACCTCGACGCGATCGCACACGCCGACGTTCTCCTGTGCCAACTCGAAATACCCCTCGACACGGTCACCGCAGCGGCCCGGCACGCGCGTGCCAACGGAACAACTGTCATCCTCAATCCTTCGCCGGTACACGACCTTCCGGGCGCCCTGATCGAGTCTGTCGACATCCTGATCGTCAACCAGACCGAGTCGGAGCAGTTGGCCGCGGTCACCGGTCGCGTCCGATACCTCGTCACGACGCTCGGGGCCGGCGGCGCGGATCTCCGGTCGGGCGAGGAGACAATCCACGCCGACTCCCCGGCCGTGACACCCGTGGATACAACTGGCGCAGGCGATGCTTTCACCGGCGCCTTCGCCGTGGAGTGGGTGCAGGGCCAGGACCGCGCCCTGCAGTTCGCTGCCACGGCGGGAAGTCTGGCGACGACGGTCCGCGGCGCGTCGGTGTCGTCACCCACTCGCGCTGCGATCGAAAAAGTCCTGAACCGACAGCTTGACTCTGACACCGTGTGAGGTCGTAAAGCTGTAGGTATCGGGTTCGTGAGAGAGAAACGGGGCGAGCAATAATGTTGAGCATCGGAGACTTCGCGAGAGCAGGTCGTGTGTCGGTGCGCATGCTCCGCCACTACGACGCCATCGGCCTGCTCACACCCGCGAGGGTCGACGCATCCACCGGCTATCGCTCGTACACCGCGGGCCAGTTGGCGCTGCTCAACCGCATCGTCGCTCTCAAGGAGTTGGGCCTGACTCTGGCCCAGGTCCAGCAAGTGGTGGAGTCAGCGGTCACCGTCGACGAGATCCGCGGGATGCTCACGCTTCGCCGAGCAGAACTCGAAACCCGAATCCAGGAAGACACCGCGCGACTGGCGCATGTACAGGCGCGCCTACGGATCATCGAAAGTGAGGGACAGATGTCCGCATACGAGGTTGTGATCAAGTCAGTTCCGGCGCTGCGGGTCGCGGAGTTGACCGGTACCGCCAAGACGATGGATCCGTCGTCGATCGGCC
This sequence comes from Rhodococcus sp. D-46, assembly GCF_011290655.1. NCBI lineage: Bacteria > Bacillati > Actinomycetota > Actinomycetes > Mycobacteriales > Nocardiaceae > Rhodococcus > Rhodococcus sp. D-46. The sequence continues at coordinate 393,326 of NZ_JAANTF010000005.1, forward strand.
CGGTGGTTCGCGGGTTGTACGAGCGCCTTTGTACCGGTTTGGATCGTGCCGGTATCGCCGCGATCGGACCCGCTGTCGCTTACTACGAGGATGCCGGTGACGACGAGAACGTCGTCGTCCATGCGGCGCTACCGGTAGACGCGAATCCCGATGGCGACTACGAGTTCGCTGTGGTGGACCTGCGGGCCGAAGAGCACGTGGCCTCGCTGCTGCACAAGGGTTCGATGGACAACTGCCTGCCCGCTTATCAGGCGTTGGCCCAATGGATCGACGCAGCGGGATACCTCAATGCCGGCCCCAGCCGTGAGGTGACGCTGGCGTGCCCGGAGGATGTCGACGGCTGGGTCACCGAACTGCAGGAACCTGTTGCCAAGGCCTGAAGCCCGCACGTGTCGGCAGGGTCGTGCACCATGGGGTCCATGACCACCGCCACTGCCCCAGCCATGCGCGACGAAGCCGAGCGGCTGCTCCGCGAACTCGCGGGGCCGGATGCCCGCCTACGCGAGGACCAGTGGACGGCCATCGAGGCGCTGGTGGTGCAGCGCAAACGCGCGCTCGTCGTACAGCGGACCGGCTGGGGCAAATCTGCGGTCTACTTCATCTCGGCGAAGCTGCTCCGGGCAACGGGCCACGGCCCCACCGTCATCGTCTCTCCGTTGTTGGCCCTGATGCGAAACCAGGTCAGTTCTGCCGAACGTGCCGGAGTGCGCGCCGCAACCATCAATTCGGGCAACGTCACCGAATGGGACGACATCCATGCCCGCGTCGCAGCCAATGATCTCGACGTCCTTCTGGTCAGCCCCGAGCGCCTGAACAACCCTGACTTCCGCGATCAGGTGCTCCCGGCCCTGGCAGCTGATGCCGGCTTGGTAGTGGTCGACGAGGCTCACTGCGTTTCCGACTGGGGCCACGACTTCCGTCCCGACTACCGCCGCATCAGGACCTTGATCGCCGAACTCGGCGAGGGCATTCCCGTCCTCGCAACCACGGCGACGGCCAACAACCGCGTCGTCGAGGACGTGTCCGCCCAACTCGGCGTCGGCGGTGAGGAAACCCTCGTCCTTCGCGGCGGGCTCGAACGCGAGTCGCTTCACCTCTCTGTAGTCCACATTCCGGAGGCGACGGCGCGCGCTGCCTGGCTTGCCGACATGCTCGAGACGCTGCCGGGATCGGGCATCATCTACACGCTGACGGTTTCGGCCGCGCGCGACCTCGCAAGCCTGCTCTCCGAGCGCGGCCATACTGTCGCCGCCTACACGGGCCAGACCGATCCCACTGAACGTGAATCTCTCGAGCAGGACTTGTTGGGTAATCGCGTCAAGGCTCTGGTGGCCACCTCGGCACTCGGGATGGGCTTCGACAAGCCTGATCTCGGGTTCGTCGTCCACCTCGGCGCACCGTCGTCGCCGATCTCGTACTACCAGCAGGTGGGCCGCGCCGGTCGTTCCACCGACAGGGCAGACGTGATCCTCCTGCCTGGCGCCGAGGACAAGCAGATCTGGAGTTACTTCGCCTCGGTCGCCTTCCCCCGCGAGCACCTGGTCCGCAGCGTCATCGAACACCTCGACACCGAAAAGGCTACGTCGACACCGGCACTCGAACCTCTGGTGGAGCTCAATCGCACGCGTCTCGAGATGGTCCTCAAAGTCCTCGACGTCGACGGCGCGGTCAAACGCGTCAAGGGCGGGTGGATCAGCACCGGCGAACCCTGGGTGTACGACGCCGAGCGCTACGGCCGACTCGACGACGCTCGCCAGGCCGAGCAGGCCGCAATGGTCGAGTACCAGAGCATCACGACGTGTCGAATGACCTTCCTGCGTGAACAACTCGACGATCCTGGTCTGACCTCGGAGAACTCACAGTGCGGTCGCTGTGACAACTGCACAGGCAATCGCTACGACACCACTGTCGACACCGCTGCCCTCGACGAGACTCGGGCGCGCTTGCAGCGCCCCGGATTCGACCTGGAGCCGCGCAAGATGTGGCCGACCGGCCTGAGCAAGCTGGGCGTCAAGCTGTCCGGGAAGATCACCGAGGGGCCCGAAACTGGGCGCATTCTCGGACGGATGTCGGACCTGGGCTGGGGTCAACGTCTCCGCGCGCTTTTCGACGGTCCCGACGCCGAGGTACCCGATGCGGTGGTCAGCGCGTGTATCAGCGTTCTGGCGGCCTGGAATTGGGCCGAGCGCCCCACCGGTGTCATGGCCCTCGAATCCACGACGCATCCGTTGCTGGTGTCGAGCCTGGCTGCCAAGCTGGCCGAGGTCGGGCGATTGACCGACCTGGGCACCCTTCGCTTGCGCCCCGACCACCCTCCGGTGTCGGCAGCGAACTCCGCCTATCGCGTGTCCGGACTGGTCGATGTTTGGGAAGTCCCGGACATGAGCATCCACCAGGGACCGATACTTCTTGTCGACGCAATCGCCGATACCGGTTGGACTTTCACGATGGCCGCACGCGCACTTCGACAGGCTGGTGCTCACTCTGTACTTCCGTTGGCGCTCGCAAGCCCGAAATAGCGAGTTTTTGCCCGAAATAGTCGCTCCGACAACGGCAAAAGTTACATAATGTGAGCACCATCACATTCATGTCCTCACCTGGGGCGCAACGGGTTCCACACGGCCCGAAACGGACATCTGCATGACTTCGACAGCAATGATTGTTACGTTCAGATGACCGATGAAGCCTGTTGATACGAGAGCTATCCCGACCACCGCGCCGGACGCGGTGTTGTTCAGAAGCCCACAGATCGATGACGGAGTCCGGCTCTGGGAGATCGCACGTGATTCGAAGGTGCTCGACCTCAATTCGAGTTATGCATACCTGTTGTGGTGCAGGGATTTCAGCGCGACGTCCATCGTCGCGGAGGTAGACGGCCGCGTAGTCGGATTCGTTTCCGGTTATACCCGTCCCAGCGCTCAGGAAACCCTGTTCGTGTGGCAAGTTGCGGTCGACGAAGACCAGCGCGGCAAGGCAATTGCTGCCCGCATGCTGTCCGACTTGATGGATCGCACTGCCCCACTGGGTGTTACACATCTGGAGACCACGATCAGCCCCGACAACGAGGCTTCGATCGCACTCTTCACCGCGCTCGCACGTCGGCGCGAAGTACCGATAACCAGGCAGACCTTGTTCTCGCCCAACGATTTTCCCGATGGACACGAAGCCGAAGATCTTTACACGATCGGCGCCTAGCGCACTTCGCGCTCGGCATACAGCATGCCCCGGAGGAACAAAGAAGATATGAATATCAACGAAGCAAGCATTTTCGAAACCCTCGAGTCCGAGGTTCGCAGCTACTGCCGTGACTGGCCCGCAGTGTTCACCAGCGCATCCGGATCCTGGATTCGTGACGAGAACGGACGCGACTACCTCGATTTCTTCGCCGGCGCCGGCGCACTCAACTACGGTCACAACAACCCGGTGCTCAAGTCCGCACTGGTCGACTACATCATGAACGACGGCATCACGCACGGCCTCGACATGTCCACTGTCGCCAAACGCGAATTCCTCGAGACCTTTCAGCGCAACATCCTCGAGCCACGCGGACTGGACTACAAGGTCCAGTTCCCCGGCCCGACCGGCTCGAACACCGTCGAGGCTGCATTGAAGCTGGCTCGCAAGGTCACCGGACGTTCGGCAGTCATCAACTTCACCAACGCATTTCACGGAATGACACTTGGTGCACTCTCCGTGACCGGTAACTCGATGAAGCGCGCGGGCGCCGGTGTCCCCCTCGTGCACACGACACCGATGCCCTTCGACAACTACTTCGACGGCGTCACCGAGGACTTCCAGTGGTTCTCCCGCGTTCTCGATGATTCCGGCAGTGGAATCAACCGCCCCGCGGCAGTGATCGTCGAAACCGTGCAGGGTGAAGGTGGCGTCAATGTCGCTCGCCCCGAATGGCTTCGGGCGCTGGCAACACTGTGCTCGGATCGCGGAATCCTGTTGATCGTCGACGACGTCCAGATGGGTTGCGGCCGTACCGGCCCGTTCTTCTCCTTCGAAGAGGCCGGAATCGTTCCCGACATCGTCACGTTGTCCAAGTCGATCAGCGGCTACGGAATGCCGATGGCGCTCACGCTGTTCAAGCGTGAACTCGACGTCTGGGGACCGGGCGAGCACAACGGCACATTCCGCGGCAACAACCCGGCGTTCGTCACCTCCAAGGTGGCACTCGACCACTACTGGTCCGACGACGCCCTCACCAAGACGACGCTGAAGAAGGGCGCACGCATCAGCGAATGCTTCGCCAACCTCTCCGATCAGTTCCCCGGCGAGGTCTCGCACCGCGGGCGTGGCTTGGTTCAGGGCCTCGTCTTCGAACAGCCCGAGCGCGCCGGCAAGGTCTGCCAGTTGGCATTCGACGAGGGATTGCTCGCCGAGACCTCCGGACCCTCCGACCAGGTTGTGAAACTGCTTCCCGCACTGACGATTACCGACGACGAGCTCGAGCACGGCCTCTCCATTCTGGCCGAGGCGACACTCAAGGTCTGCAGCTAGAGGAAGGACTCTCCCATGATCGTTCGCACCACCACCGAGATCACCGACACCGACCGCGACATCACGAGTGAGGACGGAAACTGGCGCAGCAAGCGCATCGTCCTCGGCGGCGACCGCGTCGGGTTCTCGTTCCACGAGACCACCATCAAGGCGGGTTCGGTCAACGAGTTCCATTACGCCAACCACGTCGAGGCTGTCTGGCTCGTCGAGGGCACCGGCAAGCTGATCGACCTCGACAACAACAAGGAATACGATCTCGCACCGGGGTCGATGTACCTGCTCAACGGCCACGAGCGTCACCGCGTCGAGCCGGACACGCAGATGCGCATGCTGTGCGTGTTCAATCCGCCGGTCACCGGGCGTGAGGTGCACGACGAGAACGGTGTCTACCCACTGGTGGAGGTCCCCGCGTAGCGTCTAGTCATGGCGACTGACACCTCTCCACGCGTAGCGATCGGCCCCGTCCCCGATGCACTGCTCGACAGCGCGGTGCTTCGGGGCGGTGGTCTGATCAGTCCGATCGACACTGCGGACGCCCTGATCTGGGCGGGCTCACCCGAGACCTTTCCGTCGGAGTTACCGGCGTCGGTCAGGTGGGTGCAGCTTCCGTCGGCGGGAATCGAGGATTGGTTCGACTCCGGTGTGATTCCGAGGGACACAGAAATCACGTGGACCTCGGCGGCCGGTGCGTTTTCGGCGTCGGTGGCCGAGCATGCACTCATGCTTCTCTTGGCCGGAGTTCGCCACTTGCCTGCACACATCGAGGCTCGAACGTGGCGTCAGTTCGAGTTCTTTCCCAAGATCGGCACCCTTCGTGGCTCGACGGTTGCGATCATCGGCGCAGGCGGTATCGGCCGCGCGCTGATTCCGATGCTGGCCGCGCAGGGGGCGGACAGCATCGCAGTCAATCGTTCCGGTAGCCCGGTCCCCGGGGCGATCTCGACGCACCCCGCATCCAGGATGGATGAAATCTATTCTCGCGCAGATCACTTCGTGATTGCTGCGCCCGCCACCCCGGCCACCCGTCACCTCGTGGGCCGTGCGCAGTTGGCGGCGATGCAACCCCATTCCTGGGTGATCAATGTCGCGCGCGGATCACTGGTCGACACCGACGCACTGGTCGAGGCCATCGAGTCGGAACAGATCGGCGGCGCCGGTCTCGACGTCACCGATCCCGAACCCCTCCCGGACGGTCACCCACTGTGGGATCTGACGAATGCGATCATCACACCCCACGATTCCAATCCGCCAGGCGTTCGCCCCGCCGCGTTCGCGGATCACGTCTCCAAGAACGTGACCCGCTTCGCGAAGGGTGAGGCGCTGGCTGCCCTCGTGGACCCCGTAGCCGGATACTGAGCACGCCGCCGAAGCTCGAATGCTCGGACGACGGTTGCCACAAATTACTGTGACGACTGCGTCTCCGGAAAGAAAAGCGCCCGCGCCCGGCGAGCGACCTCTTCGGCAGGTACATCCTCGACCTTCGTGCATACTGCCCACCTGTGGCCGAACGGATCGAGAAACACTCCATGCCGGTCGCCCGAAAATGTATCGGCCACAGCCGTGACCAGCGTGCCTCCCTCGGCGACTGCCCGAGCGACAAACTCGTCCGTGTCCTCGGTGTAGACGACGATCGACGAATGCACCCAGCCGTCCTGCGGTGATTTGAGACCGAAGTCCGGCATCTCCTGCGAAAGCTGCAGCATCGAATCGCCGATCCGGATCTCCGCATGCATGAGGGAGCCGTCAGGTGCGTTCATCGCATCGACTATCTCAGCTCCAAGTGCTCGTTTGTAGTAGTCGAGTGCGGCATGGCCGTCCGGCACCGCAAGGTAGGGAGTGATCGTGCGGTAACCAGCAGGGATCGGGTTCACTGTGTTCATGTGTACGAGTATTGGCGATCGCACACGTGTTCTATTGAACATTTCGGACTTCCTCCGCGCCTCCGTCTCGCACACGCGCCTATCCTGGAACGGTGCCTACCGACAACAGCCGCCTCGACGCCCTCCCCGAGCTCCTGGCCGGCCGTCGCCTGGCAGTTCTGACAGGCGCCGGCATCTCGACAGACTCCGGAATCCCGGACTACCGCGGCCCTGATTCGCCACCGCGCAATCCGATGACGTTCCAGCAGTTCATCGGCGATCCGGCGTTTCGGCGGCACTACTGGGCGCGCAACCACATCGGCTGGCGATACATGGACAGCTCCCGCCCCAACCAGGGCCACCGGGCCGTCGCGGCACTGGAACGAACAGGGCGAGCCGTCGGCGTGATCACCCAGAACGTCGACCTCCTGCACACCAAGGCCGGCGCGCGAAACGTCATCGACCTCCACGGCACCTACGCGCAGGTTCGATGCCTGAGCTGCCAGCGGCTGATCTCCCGTACCACTCTCGCGGAGAGACTGGAAGAAGCCAATCCTGGATTCGCCGAAACAGTCGCTGCTGCAACAGGAGTCGAAATCGCACCCGACGCAGATGCCGTGATCGAATCCACCGCACACTTTCGCGTCGTGGATTGCGCCGTGTGCGGTGGCTTACTCAAACCGGACATCGTCTACTTCGGCGAATCCGTCCCCAAGGAACGCGTCGCCCGTGCGTACAGCCTCGTCGACCAATCCGACGCACTGTTGGTAGCCGGGTCGTCGTTGACCGTGATGTCCGGCCTACGTTTCGTCCGGCATGCCGCCAAGACCGGGAAGCCGATCGCCATCGTCAATCGAGGCACGACTCGCGGCGACGAATTCGCCGACCTCAAGCTCGAAGTCGGTTGCGCTGAAGCACTTTCCGCCCTCGTCGAGCACGAAAGCTACAGCGCCACCAAGTCGTCCGCGTGAACCACAGGACGCTGCATGTCGGCCGGTAGATCGGTGGTGGAGCGCCCCAGGATCTCCTCGATCTCCGCAGCGTCGAACGCAACGACACCCCGGGCGACGGGCTTCTCCCCCGGCCCCATCAGGGACACGACGTCGCCGGCGTGGAAGTCACCGGATACACCGACGATGCCAGCGGACAGAAGGCTTCGACGCTTGGACACGACCGCGCGGACGGCGCCTTCGTCGAGGTGGAGGTCACCCGATGTGTCAGCGGCGTGACGAACCCAGAATCGGCGGGCCGACAATCGCGTCGGCCGGGGCGCAAATGCCGTTCCGACATCGGCACCACTGAGTGCCTGCGCAGCGTCCGATGCTGCCGCGAGCAGAACTGGCACGCCGGAATCAGCGGCCAGGCGTGCTGCTGAGAGCTTCGACGCCATGCCTCCGGTACCGAGGGCGCCACCCGAACCGGCAACCACACCGTCGAGATCCTCGGGACTGTTGACCTCGGGAATCAGTGTGGCATCGCCCTTTCGGGGATCCCCGTCGTACAGTCCGTCCACATCCGACAACAGGATCAACGCGTCGGCGCCGACCAGATGAGCAACCAGAGCAGCCAGCCGATCGTTGTCACCGAATCGAAGTTCGGTGGTGGCAACGGTGTCGTTCTCGTTCACGATCGCCACCGCGTGCAATGCCCGTAGACGATCGAGTGTCCGTTGGGCGTTGCGGTGCTGCGTCCGTCGAGCGATGTCGTCAGCCGTGAGTAGAACCTGCCCGACGGTACGGCCGTAACGGGCGAACGACGTACCCCAGGCGTGAGCCAGAGCCAACTGACCGACGCTGGCCGCAGCCTGCTTGGTCGCGAGATCCCGCGGTCGCTTGGTCAGTCCCAGCGGCGCCAGTCCGGCCCCGACGGCACCGGACGAGACGACGACGACATCGGAACCCGCACGCATGCGAGCCTCGATGGCATCGGCCAACAGATCGAGTCGGTGAGTATCGAGTCCCGCCACCAGACTGGTGAGCGCAGACGACCCGATCTTCACGACGATACTGTGAGCCGACGCTATCGACTCCCTGGTGGACCCGAGCACAGTCCCGTTCCCTCTCTTCGGTTTTCGTCCTGAAATCGCGTGGGTCAGGCGTCTTCGTCGAGCAAGCCGCGGCGGACACGACGCGCGTGCTTGCGCTCGTCCGCGCCGATGCGCTCCACCTGATCGAGACGCGGGTCGGTTCCACGGCCAGTGCGGGTCAGATCGATACCGGCCGGCGTCATCGGCTCCCACTCGAAGCTGACGTCACCGATGGTGACGGAAGCTCCTGGCTGAGCGCCCTTCTTGACCAATGCGTCCTCGACGCCCAATCGAGCAAGACGGTCGGCGAGGTAACCAACGGCCTCGTCGTTGTCGAAGGCGGTCTGACGAATCCACCGCTCCGGGCGGGTGCCTCGGACGACGAACCCACCGGGAATATCGGGATCCTTCTCGATGGTGAAGCTGGAATCCTTGACCTTGACCGGGCGAATGACCTGGCGCTTCGGCTCGGGCTTCGGATGAGCTTCGCGGTAGTCGCGGACCATCTTCGCCAGCGCGAATGTCAACGGTCGCAATCCTTCTCGGCTCACCGCCGAGATGGTGAAGACCGGCCATCCGCGAGCTTCGATCTCAGGCGTGACCATTTCGGCCAATTCGGCGGCCTCGGGAACGTCGGTCTTGTTGAGGATGACGACGCGTGGGCGCTTGTCGAGGTCACCGAGTCCCGAATCGCCGGAGAGCGCAGGCGTGTACGCAGCCAGCTCTGCTTCCAAGGCGTCGATGTCGGAGATCGGGTCACGTCCCGGATCGAGGGTGGCGCAGTCGATCACGTGCGCCAATACGGCGCAGCGTTCGATGTGGCGCAGGAAGTCCAGGCCCAAACCGCGGCCTTCGCTGGCACCGGGGATCAGCCCTGGCACGTCGGCGACGGTGAAGGTGGTGTCGCCGCTCGAGACGACGCCGAGGTTGGGGACCAGAGTGGTGAAGGGGTAGTCGGCGATCTTCGGCTTGGCCGCAGAGAGAACGGACACAAGCGAAGACTTACCGGCGGAGGGGAATCCGAGCAGACCGACGTCGGCTACCGACTTGAGTTCGAGAACCAGGTCACGCTCGACACCGTCCTCACCGAGGAGTGCGAAACCGGGAGCTTTGCGGGCTTTCGACGCCAGCGCTGCGTTGCCGAGTCCGCCGCGGCCGCCCTGAGCGGCGTCGAAGCGTGAACCGACTCCCACGAGGTCGGCAAGCACGTTGCCGTCGGTATCGAGAACCACAGTTCCATCCGGAACCTTGAGGATGAGGTCTTCACCGTTTGCACCCTCGCGGTTGCTGCCGGCGCCCTGCTTGCCGTTGGTCGCCTTCGCGTTGGGATGGAAGTGAAAGTCGAGGAGGGTGTGGATGTTCTCGTCGACCACGAGGATGACGTCGCCACCGCGACCTCCGTTGGCACCGTCCGGACCGCCGAGCGGTTTGAACTTCTCGCGGTGTACGGAGGCGCAACCATTGCCGCCTTTTCCAGCGCTGACGTGCAGCACAACACGGTCAATGAATCGGGACATGACTGCCGGATCCTTCCTCAGTCAATTGCGGGTCTCACGCGATGAGCTGAACTTCTGGTGAGCAGGGTTGCTCGGGGCAAAACGGGTACTGCTTAAACAAACGATAGGGGCGGACCGGGTTATTTCAACCCTGGTCCGCCCCTATCGGGAGCTTGGAACGCGTCACTCTCTTACCGAAAGCAGAACCGGCTTACCGAAGTAGAACCGATGACGCACAACTAGCGAGAAAGACTAGACCTCAGCCGCAACGACGGCCGGAACGATGTTCACGGTCTTGCGTCCACGCTTCTGGCCGAACTCGACTGCGCCGGCAGCGAGAGCGAACAGGGTGTCGTCGCCGCCACGGCCGACGTTGACGCCGGGGTGGAAGTGCGTGCCGCGCTGGCGAACCAGGATTTCGCCTGCGCTGACCGACTGGCCGCCGAAGCGCTTCACGCCGAGGCGCTGGGCGTTTGAATCGCGACCGTTACGGGAGCTGGATGCACCCTTCTTATGTGCCATGCTATTGACCCTCCTCGGGTGAAATTAGCTAGAAAGAACTGGTTACTTGATGCCCGTGACCTTGAGCACCGTGATCGGCTGCCTGTGGCCCTGACGCTTGTGGTAACCGGTCTTGTTCTTGAACTTGTGGATGCGGATCTTCGGGCCCTTGGTGTGCTCGACGATCTCACTGGTGACTGCGACCTTGGCCAGCTTGGCCGCGTCGGTGGTCAGGTCAGATCCGTCGACCACGAGAACGGGAGCAAGCGAGACAGCAGTGCCGGGCTCACCCTCGATCTTCTCGACCTTGACGAGGTCACCAACAGCGACCTTGTACTGCTTTCCGCCGGTCTTGACGATCGCGTACGTTGCCATCGGAGGGCTACCCCTTGCTTCTTCGAACTTGCTCGCGCTGCTGCCTGAGGCTTCAAATGCATCGCGACTGGTCTGGTTTATGTCACCTCGGCTCGGCACTGACGTACCGGGACATTCACGCGCACTCTAGGCACACGGAATCTCTACCGCCGGGTGGCGACCCTCCAAGGTTACGGGAAAGCAACCGTCAGGGTCAAACCGCCCCGCCGAGGGGTGGTGCTTACTACTCTGTACTGCTTCTACCAGCTGAAACTTCGGATAGCGGTTGGATGTCCTCGCTCATCGCGAAGTCATCCAACCGACCGAAAGCCAGTAGTTCTTACTCTCCGTCTACCGGAGGACCTGCGGGACGTGCTGCTGCACGCCTGCGACGGGGTCTCTTGACGACGACAACTTCTTCCTCAGCCGGAACTTCGGTGGCCGGAGCCGGGACGTTTTCCGCGACCGCGTCCACCACGGGTTCCGGAGTCGGAATCACGAAGACCGTGCCCACCTCGGGAGCTGCCTCGGCAACAGGTGCCGACGCTGCCCGCGACGCCCGGCGACTACGCCGACGACCGCGCGGAGCTGCTTCGGTCGAAGCTGCGGCCGACTCGTTGTCCACTGCGGATACTTCTTCCGCAGCAGAGTCCACAACAGGAACGTCATGGCGCTCAGCAGCAGCAGGAGTATCGATCGGCCGATCTTGTTGCCGATCGGCACTTTTGGATGCATCGTCCCCCGAAGACACACCGGCGGAATCAGACTCGGTCGAGTCAGCCGCGACGGTCTCGTCGTCGTCGTGGTGATGCGAGGCCATCGCCAATGCCACCGGATGAGCCCGCTTGACCGTCGCGTCGACGGCCGGAACCTCCGGCGCCGGAGCTTCCTGTCCGTTGGACTCGGTCGAAGCCGACTTGTCTCCGCGGCCACGCTTGTTCTTGCGCGAGGTACCGGAATCACTGCGCTGCGAGCCCGAACGCGATCCTCCGTCGTCCGAGGACTTCACCTCGACGGGCTCGGAATGGACGATGATGCCGCGGCCGTGGCAGTGCTCACAGGTGGTCGAGAAGGCCTCGACCAATCCGGTGCCCAACTTCTTGCGCGTCATCTGCACGAGCCCGAGTGACGTGACCTCCGACACCTGATGGCGCGTGCGATCGCGACCCAGGCATTCGGTGAGCCGACGCAGGACCAGGTCCCGGTTCGATTCGAGAACCATGTCGATGAAGTCGACGACGATCATTCCGCCGATGTCCCGCAGGCGCATCTGGCGAACGATCTCCTCGGCCGCTTCGAGGTTGTTACGGGTGACGGTCTCTTCGAGGTTTCCGCCGGCTCCGGTGAACTTGCCGGTGTTGACGTCGACGACGGTCATGGCCTCGGTGCGGTCGATCACCAGGGTGCCGCCGGACGGCAGCCACACCTTGCGATCGAGTGCCTTGGCCAACTGCTCGTCGATACGGCGAGCCGCGAAGACGTCGATACCGTTGTTCGGCGTGTACTTCTCGAGCCGCGGAAGCAGGTCGGGCGCAACGGAGTTGATGTAGTTCTCGACCGTCGTGTGCGCCTTCTCGCCCTCGATGACCAGCTTGGAGAAGTCCTCGTTGAACAGATCGCGAATGACCTTGACCAGCATGTCAGGCTCTTCGTACAGCGCCTGCGGGTTGCCGGACTTACCGGTGTCCGCAGCCGCGGCCTGCTCCTCGATGCCGGCCCACTGAGCCTGCAGACGAGTCACGTCGCGCGCCAACTCTTCTTCGCTGACGCCCTCGGACGCCGTGCGAATGATCACGCCGGCGTCGGCGGGAACGATGTCGCGCAAGATTTCCTTGAGACGCTTGCGCTCGGTGTCCGGAAGCTTGCGGCTGATACCCGTGGACGTACCACCGGGCACGTAGACGAGGAAACGACCGGCAAGCGAAATCTGTGTGGTCAGTCGAGCACCTTTGTGGCCGACCGGATCCTTGCTGACCTGAACGAGCACCTGATCGCCAGGCTTGAGAGCCTGCTCGATCTTGCGCGAGTTGCCACCGAGACCGGCAGCCTCCCAGTTGACCTCACCGGCGTAGAGAACACCGTTGCGGCCACGTCCGATGTCGATGAACGCAGCTTCCATGCTGGGGAGCACGTTCTGGACACGTCCGAGGTACACGTTGCCGACCATCGACGCGGACGCCGAGTTGGTGACGAAGTGCTCGACCAGCACTCCGTCTTCGAGGACTGCTACCTGTGTAGTCGCATGCGGCTGACCGCTGTCTGCCCGATCGCGCACGACCATGACGCGATCGACGGCCTCACGACGCGCGAGGAACTCCGACTCGGTCAGGATCGGTGGGCGACGTCGGCCGGCGTCACGACCGTCGCGGCGACGCTGACGCTTCGCTTCCAGACGTGTCGAACCACTGATGCCCTGGACCTCGTCCTTGACGCGGGTCTTGTTGCGCGGCTCGCGCTCGTGAACGACGGTGTTCGGCGGATCGTCCTCGGACGTCGCAGTCGCGTCGGTGGCGCCGTCGGTGCCGGTCTTGCGACGACGACGACGGCGGCGACGGCGGCTCGATCCGTCGGCATCGAGATCGGAATCGTCGGCATTCTCGGAATCCGCATCAGCGGTGGACTCGGACTTATCACCGGATTCTTCGCCGGCAGCGTCGTCGGTTTGCTTCTCGACTGCCGCAGGGGCAGATTCCTGCTCCGATTCGGTAGCGGTATCCGACTCTTCGTCCGAACCCTGCTCGCCACCCTGTTCACCGCGACCACGTCCACGTCCACGGCGTCCACGACGACGGCGACGCGGCTGATCGTCGTCCTCGTCCTCGGACTCGGCGCTCTCGCCCTCGGTTTGCGGTGCGGTCACAGCCGGCTCTTCGACGGCAGGAACTGCAACCGGCGCTGCCTCGGGAACGACGGTTTCGGCTTCCGCGGTTGTCTGCTTCTCTTCGACGACCGCCGGTGCAGCAGGCTCGCGGCGTGCGCGACGGCGACGCGGAGCTACCTCGGCGGCTTCGAGATCCGGCTGCAGGAACAGCGGGACCTGCGGCGCGGCGGGAGCCACCTCGGGCTGATGGGTCTGCGGTGCTTCGAAGGAAGTGAACAGATCGGACTGCTCGGCTTCCTTGCTCGGCAGCGCAGCTGCGGCGTCGAGTCCAGCGCTGATCTCGGCGACAGCCGGATCCACTGTTTCTTCTGCTGCAGGTTCTTCGACGACGACCTTTTTGCGAGTGCGACGAGCCCTGACAGGCTTCTCGGCCGGAGCCTCTGCAACAGGAGCAGCCTCCACGGGAGCTTCTGCAGCAGGCTCCTCGGCAACCGGCGCCTCGACAACCGGGTCGATGAGGGTGTCGAGCTCGGCGACGACGGGCTCGATGGCCTCGGCCGCGGAAGTCAACGAGGCATGAATCCGCTGAGCGACGTCACGGTGGAGACTCGACTGCGCGCTGCGCAATTCGGTACCGAGCGCTGCGGCTTCGGCAAGGACCTGCTTGCTGGTGACGCCGAGCAACTTCGCCAGCGCGTGTACGCGCATCTTGTCGGGAAATTCCGGGGTGGTGCTGGAATCTGATTCGGTTGGGGATTGATCGGCCACGTAAGTCTCCTCAGCCCCCGGGCGCGTCCAACCCAGAAGTCGAGTTGTCACGCGGCCACGCGGGAGCGTGCTGTGTGTACTCGCACTCAGAAGTGAGTACGAGATTGTAAGGTCTCGCTCCGCATGGTCCGCAATGCCCGTTATTCACTGCGAGCACATGAAGTGCCTGGCTGGATGGCCGTTGTCCTGTGCGCGAGCGCCTGATCATCCAGCGTGCAGAGGTCCAGGGATTTCCTGTTGACCTGGAGCAGCGATGAAAGGGCATCGAACCTAGGTGTCATCCGGTTGAACGTGCGTAAAACAAATTGCGGTTCAACTGAAAGCAGTATCCCACACCAACGCGCCTGCAACTGCAAAGGGCGCACCGATGTGGGATACGTGCCGAGAATTCGCTGTGGAGATGTGGGCCGAAGGCCCGTTCATGTGGGCCAGAGGCCCGATCGGAGATTCAGATGGACGACAGCGCGGGGAACCACAGAGCGATTTCACGCTCTGCCGACTCCACGGAGTCGCTGCCGTGAACGAGGTTCTGCTGCGCTTCGAGTCCGAAGTCGCCGCGGATCGTACCCGGAAGAGCCTTGTCGACCGGGTCGGTTCCGCCGGCCAACTGACGGAAAGCAGCGATGGCTCGGGGGCCTTCGAGCACTGCGGCCACCAGCGGACCGGAGGTGATGAACTCCAACAAGCTCGGGTAGAACGGACGCTCGGCGTGTTCTGCGTAGTGGCTACCAGCCACCTCTTCGGAAGCTACGCGGAGGTCGAGTGCTGCAATTGTCAGGCCTTTGCGCTCGATACGGCTGAGGATTTCTCCTACGTATCCACGGGCAACGGCGTCGGGCTTGATAAGTACGAGGGTGCGCTCAGTCACAGCGGACAGCCTAAATGGTCAGTCCCGCTGACCGGGAAGCAGGCCCTTGTCCATCCGGCGCTTGATGTCTCTCTGCAGGTAGACGAGGTATCCCCAGACGATCCCGAAGGTGATCGCCACACCGGCGATCGACGGGTGGACGAAGAAACCGAACAGAAGAATCACCTGCAGCGCGACGTTGAACCCCATCGCCCACGGCTTGCCCTGGATGCCCGCACCCAGAATCATCAGTACCGCCAACCCGATGATGAATCCCGCGGAGGCCGCGGTGAGGCCTCCGCCGACGACCGCGACAACCGGCAAAGCCAGCAGCACGACGATCGCCTCGAGGATCAGGGTTCCGGCCATCACTCCGCGGAAGCTTTTCCACGGGTCCTTGGTCGGCGGCCCGAACTCGCCGGCAGTGTCTCCGGGCTCGTGGTCTCCGGACTCGGGATTGGCATCTGACGGGGTACTCACGCGGGGTCCTTTCCGAACAGCGTGCGGGCGGCGCCTGCGGTCACGACGGATCCCGTCACCACCACACCCGCCCCTGATACGGCCTCACCGGGTTCGGCGACCTGCTCGGCGATTTCGATCGCGACTTCCAAGGCGTCGGCAAGCACCGGCGCAACGACGACGCGCTCGTCGCCGAACTTCGCGACGGCGATGTTCGCCAGTTCTTCGACGTCCATCGCCCGGGGTGACCCGTTGTGGGTGACGACGATCTCGTCGAAGACGGATTCGAATGCAGTCAAGATGGCGTCGACGTCCTTGTCCGCCATGACGCTGACCACTCCCACGAGCTTGCGGAAGTCGAACTCGGCGGACAGTGCGGCCGCGAGAGCGCGAGCACCGTCTGGATTGTGGGCGGCGTCGAGAAAGACCGTCGGCGCACTCCGAACACGTTCGAGGCGACCGGGATTGACGACCGAGGCGAACCCGTTGCGGATTGCATCCTGATCCAGTTGTCGATCCGGACCGGCACCGAAGAACGCTTCTACGGCAGCGAGCGCGAGCGCGGCGTTGCGCGCCTGATGCTCACCGTGAAGGGGGAGGAAGATGTCGGTGTACACACCGCTCAAGCCTTGAAGTTCGAGCTGCTGTCCGCCCACCGCGATCTGGCGAGCAAGCACCTTGAACTCCGAGCCTTCACGAGCGACCGCGGCCTCCACCTCGACAGCACGCCGCAGCAATACCTCCATGACTTCGGGAGTCTGCTCGGCGATGATCGCGACGGTGTCCACCGGAACCAGGTCCTCGCGGCCCTTCTTGATGATCCCGGCCTTCTCCTCCGCGATCCCGGCCAGGTCGGTGCCCAGGTACTCGGCGTGATCGAGGCTGATCGGGGTGATCACCGCAACCTGCCCGTCGATCACGTTGGTGGCGTCCCAGCGTCCGCCGAGGCCGACCTCGACCACGGCGACGTCGACCGGCGCCTCCGCGAAGGCCGCATAGGCCATGGCGGTGAGCACTTCGAACTTGCTCATCGCCGGTCCCCCGGCTTCCTCCGACTGTGCGTCGATCATCTGCACGTACGGCTCGATCTCGCGGAACGTGTCCACGTAGAGCCGCGGCGAGATCGGATGACCGTCGATGCTGATCCGCTCGGTCGCGATCTGCAGATGAGGGCTGGTGGTTCGCCCGGTGCGACGATGCAGAGCCGTCATCAACGAATCGATCATGCGCGTCACCGACGTCTTACCGTTGGTTCCCGTGACGTGCACCGACGGATAGTTGTGCTGAGGCGAGCCCAGGACATCCATGAGCGCCTCGATACGAGTCAGTGACGGCTCGATCTTGGTCTCGGGCCAACGTTTGTCGAGTTCTGCTTCCACCAGCGCCAGTTCGGCGATGTCGACCGGAGTCGGAACCGAACTCTGAGCGTCGAATTGGGACGGTTCGTACGAACTCACTTGTCGGCCAACTCCTTCAGACGTCCCGTGATGCGCTCGATCTCTTCGACGGCGATCTGGCGACGTGTCTTGATCTTGTCGACGACGGCGTCGGGCGCCTTCGCCAGGAAGGCCTCGTTCGCCAGCTTGTTGTCAGCGGTGACGAGCTCCTTCTGCGCTGCCGCGAGGTCCTTTTCGAGCCGCTTCTTCTCCGCGCCGAGGTCGATGGTGCCCGAGGTGTCGATGTCGACAGTGACGGTGCCCTGGCTCAGGCGCACCTCGACGGAGATCGACGCGGTGAATCCCTCTTCGGGTTCGGTCAGCTTGGCCAGCGCCGCCACGTAGGCGAACTGGCCGTCCATGCCGGCCTCCGAGAGCCCGGACGCACGAGCCGGGACCTTCTGGGAAGGCTTGAGTCCCTGATCGTTTCGGAATCGTCGCACCTCGGTGATCAGCTTCTGCGTGTCTTCGATCCTGGTTGCGGCCTGGGCGTCGACTGCCTCACCGGACAACGTGGGCCATTCGGCGACGACGACGGACTCGCCGCCGGTGAGCACCTTCCACAGGGTTTCGGTCACGAACGGAATGACCGGGTGCAGGAGGCGGAGCAGTGCATCGAGAACGTTGCCGAGCACGGCGCGGGTGTTCGCGGCGACGGCCTCGTCGGCGGCGAACTGCACCTTGGCGAGTTCGAGGTACCAGTCACAGACCTCGTCCCACGCGAAGTGGAACAGGCCTTCGCACGCCTTGCTGAACTCGTAGCGATCGAATGCGGCGTCCGCCTCGGCCTGGACCGTGTCGAGACGGTCGAGGATCCAACGATCGGCGTCGGTCAGTTCGCTTCGAGCGGGCAACGGCGCGGGAGCAGCGCCGTTCATCAGAGCGAACTTGGTCGCGTTGAACAACTTGGTCGCGAAGTTGCGCGAGGACTGCGCCGAATCCTCACCGACGGACAGGTCGCTGCCCGGGTTGGCGCCGCGTGCAAGTGTGAATCGCAGGGCGTCGGCGCCGAAACGATCGACCCAGTCGAGTGGGTCGATACCGTTGCCGCGAGACTTCGACATCTTCTTGCCGTACTGATCGCGGACCAGTCCGTGCAGGAACACGTCCTTGAACGGCATCTGCGCGCCGGACTTACCCGGACCGGCGGTGATCGACTCGTCCTCGGACACGTAGGTGCCGAACATCATCATGCGGGCGACCCAGAAGAACAGGATGTCGTAGCCGGTGACGAGAACGCTGGTGGGATAGAACTTTTCGAGTTCGGGCGTATTGTCCGGCCAGCCCATCGTCGAGAAGGGCCACAGTCCGGAGGAGAACCAGGTATCGAGGACGTCGGGATCCTGGACCCAGCCTTCCGGCGCCGTTTCGTCAGGACCGAAGCACGCAACTTCACCCTCGGGGCCGTACCAGACCGGAATGCGGTGACCCCACCAGAGCTGACGGGAAATGCACCAGTCATGCATGTTGTCGACCCAGTCGAACCAGCGTGGCTCCTGGCTCGCCGGGTGAATGACGGTGTCCCCGTTGCGAACCGCGTCACCCGCAGCCTTGGCGAGCGTCTCGACCTTGACCCACCACTGCAACGAGAGACGAGGCTCGATGGCCTCGCCACTGCGCTCGGAGTGCCCGACGCTGTGCAGGTACGGGCGCTTCTCGGCGACGACGCGTCCCTGCTCGGCGAGAGCTTCGCGAACCTTGACGCGAGCCTCGAAGCGGTCCATTCCGTCGAATTCGGTTCCGGTGTCGGCAATCTTGCCGGTCTTGTCCATGATGGTGGGCATCGGCAGGTTGTGCCGCAGGCCCATCTCGAAGTCGTTGGGATCGTGAGCCGGCGTGATCTTCACAGCGCCGGTTCCGAACTCGGGGTCGACGTAGTCGTCGGCGATGATCGGGATCTGACGCCCGGTGAACGGATGATCGAGAGTGGTGCCGATGAGGTGCTTGTAGCGCTCGTCCTCGGGATGGACCGCTACTGCGGTGTCACCGAGCATTGTCTCGACGCGAGTGGTCGCGACGATGACGTGCGGCTCGTTGTCGTCGAGCGAGCCGTAGCGCAGGGAAACCAGCTCACCCTCGACGTCCTCGAACTTCACCTCGATGTCGGAGATCGCGGTCTGCAGCACCGGCGACCAGTTCACGAGACGCTCGGCGCGGTAGATCAGGCCCTCGTCGAACATGCGTTTGAAGACTGTCTGGACTGCGCGGGAGAGGCCCTCGTCCATCGTGAAACGATCACGACTCCAGTCGACGCCGTCACCGATGCGCCGCATCTGGCCACCGATGGTTCCACCGGATTCGCGCTTCCAGTCCCAGACCTTGTCGATGAACAGCTCGCGGCCGAAATCTTCCTTGGTCTTTCCGTCGGCAGCGAGTTGCTTCTCGACGACGGACTGCGTGGCGATACCGGCGTGGTCCATGCCTGGCAGCCACAGCACCTCGTAGCCCTGCATCCGCTTGCGACGGCTGAGCACGTCCATGAGGGTGTGATCCAGGGCATGGCCCATGTGCAGGCTGCCGGTGACGTTCGGGGGCGGCAGCACGATGGAGTAGCCGGGCTTGTCGCTGGTCGCGTCGGCCTGGAAGTACCCGGCGTCTACCCAGCCTTGATACAGATCGGCCTCTACCGCGCTGGGGTCCCAGCTCTTGGGTAGGGCGTCGGCGGGGGTCTGGGGGTTCTCTGGAGCTGCACTGGTCACCACTTGATCCTAATGACTCCCCCGTCGTGAACGAATTCGCCCGTCGGCCGCCGCAGCGCACACGAACGACTGCCCCGCAGTCCGGGGTCAGCCGAACAAACGATATTCACCGATCCGCTCCGCTGACAGGATCGCTCTGAAGGACGACCGACCAACGACCTGTGGAGCAAATATGTTGAACAACTGGAGTTCTCGCCGTCCCGGCGTTCGAACCTTGGCGGCGGCCGCGACGATCGGAGCGGCGGTTGCCCTCGTGCTTCCGGCGACTGCGTCTGCTGCCCCCGGCATCGAAGAAAGTGTGCAAGGAAGCATCGACAGTGGCAGCGCCACGATCAACGGAAGCGTCGGCGATATCGGGAACGACATCGCAAACGGCATCGCCAGCGGCAGCGTGGGTGACATCGTCGGCGGGATCGCCACTGGGAACCTCAACGACGTCCTCGGCGGCCTGAACGCCGGCTCGACCAGCGCGATGGACATCGTCAACGGCCTGGCCAGTGGCAACGTCAGGGACATTCTCAGTGGCCTGGCCAGCGGCAGCGGCGGCGGCGGATCATTTGCGCCCACGCAGCGCTGCGACGCCTCGACCGTCTCGGGCGGCGCAGGAATCACCAGCACCAAGCACGAACTCGGCCGCGGTGGCCCGACCTCGTTCGTGCTCGGCTACGAGACCGAAAACGTCCCGGACCTGATCGAGGTGTACTACGAAGGTCGGTTGATCCACAGCACCGGATACATCGGCGACAACATCAACGAGGGAACTGGTTCAGCTGTCGTCAACGTGCCCGCCGGTGGGGCGTCGTCCGTTCTGGTTCGCGTCACGGGCCCTGACCACACCGAGTGGTCGTACACCGTTCGTTGCCCCGGCGCCTGATTCCGGTCCGGATCCACGCGAAGACGCTCGTGCCTCGTTCGGTGTTTCATCCGAACGAGGCACGCGCGGGTTCAGCCCAGAATCTCCGGTAGCGCGACATCTTCGCCGAGAACGTGCTCGGAGAGGAACGCGGTGACCACCTCGTACCAGATCTTGGTGTGCTGCGGCTTGAGCACCCAATGATTCTCGTCGGGGAAGTAGAGGAAGCGATGGTCCGTTTTCCCGTCGTCGTCGGCGGGCAGACCTGACTCGGCAAGCAGTTCGTACCAGAGTCGCAAGCCCTCACCGATCGGAACCCGGTAGTCCTTGTCGCCATGGATGACCAGCATCGGAGTCGTGATGTCCGCGACGTACAGATGCGGCGAATTCTCGACGGCCATCTCAGGCGACATCTCGCGCTGCCAGTACCAGGCAGCGTCCGTCGTCGGGCCGAATTGATCGAGTGCCCACAGACTCGCGTGGGTGACGATGGCGTCGAAACGGTTGGTATGTCCGGCAATCCAGTTGGCCATGTAACCACCGAACGAACCACCCATCGCGCCTGTTCGCTTGGGGTCGATCTCGGGCTGGGCGACAGCAGCATCGGTGATCGCCATCAGATCGGTGAAGGGCGCCTTGCCCCACTGACCCCACCCCCGCTGGACGAAGTCCTGGCCGTATCCGGTCGAGAGCGCGGGATCTGGTAGCAGTACTGCATAGCCCTTGGCGACGAGCAGCCACGGATTCCACCGCCAGGACCAGGTGTTCCACGAACCGAGTGGGCCGCCGTGGACCCAGAGAAGCAATGGCACCGGTGCATGCGGCGCGGCGCCCGTCGGCAGCGCCAACCAGCTACGCACCGTCGAACCGTCCTCGGCACGCGCGGTGATCTCGGTCAGTGTTCCCGGCAGCTCCGGCAAAGTGTCGGGCCCACGAAGTGCGGTGATCTCACCTGATCGCAGATCGACCCGCACCACGTGCGGGGGCGCTTCGTACGAGGCTCGCAACGCGTAGATCGACTCACCGTCCGGCGCCACTCGAACGTCGGTGTACGCCGCGTCGTCGGCTGTCAGGCGCACTGGTTGGCCCCACAGGTCGATGGTGAAGATCGGACCGCGGCCGCCGTCGTCAGCGGTGACGACCAGCCCGGATCCGTCGGGTAGCCAGGCAAGTGAGGTAGGCCAGCGATCCCAGCCGTCGGCGACGCCGGTCACGGCACCGGATCCGAAGTCGTAGAGCTGCAGAGTCATTCGTGGTGCGGACTCCGGTGTGGTGAGTGTCTCCCGGATGAACGCGAGCTTGGTTCCGTCCGGCGAGAGCACCGGGTTGTAGACGTCCGCGTCGGCCTCGTCGACAAGCGTGACTCGGTCACCGGTCACCGTGTCGATCCGAACCAACGTCGATCGGCGGGCGGCACTCGCATCGCCGACAGTCCACGTGGTCACGACGAAGAGACCGTCGTCGGAAATCGTGGTCGACGTCTCCCGCAGCGCTGCGCCTGCCGTCGGTGTGATGTCCCGCAACTCGACGGATTCCTTCGAATCCGTCTCGGCCACAACCAGATGCGGATGATCGGGGCCCAGGTCGTGGTCCCAGTGGCGCACCGGATAACCGGTGTGCAGCATCGCCGTGACTTTCTTGTCCTTGCGCGCCGATCGCACCTGATCGTCCTGGTCGAGGCTGATCGCCGAAGCCATGACCGACGTCTGGGCCACGAACGTCGGCGCCGCCTTCGCCGCTGATACCGACGAGACACCACCGGGACGCGAGATCAGCAGCTGAGCTTCTCCGCCCGCCGCTGGTAGGCGCCAGAGTGCTGGTTGCGGATCACTCTCGCCCGGCACGGCTCGCGTGGCAGTGAAGAGCACGTCGCCGTCGAACGCGAAGGCAGCACCGGACTCGCTGGTCGAACCCCAGGTCAACCGACGCGCAGGACGCCGGCCTTCCGGGTCGATCTCCCACAACGAGGACACGTATTCGGCGCTCTTGTCGTCGAGAACGGCGCGCGCGCAGATCAGCAGCGAGCCGTCAGGTGACAACACCAGGCCGGACAACCTGGCCAGAGCGATGTAGTCGTCGAGTTCGTCGAACGGTGTGCCTGCGTGGAGCTCGGGAATCTGGGTCACCACTAGTTCGTATCACGCGCCCCGCGGTTGACGCATCATTGCGTAGATCGTCGGCCCGCCGCCTGGCATGACGATGTCACGGGTCACTTCGAAACCGAAGCGGTTGTAGTACGGGATGTTCGATTCCTTGCTGCTCTCGAGGTAAGCGTCGACATGTTGACGGTCACAACGCTCCAACCGAGAGTTCAGCAGCGCTTTGCCGTATCCCCCACCGCGCGCCGCGCTGCCGGTCCCGACGGTCGCGAGATACCAGTGCGGCGAATTCGGGTGTGCTCCTTCGAGAACGGAGCTGACCTCGGCCGCGTGTCGTAGGCTCCTGCCGAAGACACGCACCATTGCGGGCAGGCTCACGAGCCCGGAAATCCACGACTGCTTCCACCGCCCCGGCGGATCCCACAGAGTTGCCCCGCCGATCAGGCCGTTGTCGTCGGTGACCACCTCGACGCCGCCCCCGGCGAGGTGGTGGTAACGAGCTTCTGCGGCAAACAGTTTCGTCAGGCGATCAGCCCTGGTGGCCTCGTCCGGCAACATCCACGCCATCAAGGGATCATCTTCGAACGCCTCGGCCAACACTGCCGACAGTGCCGGAATATCGGATCGGACAGCCGGCCGTACGTGTACACCCATGAGGCGAGAGTACCGCCGACTGTCCGAATCACTGGACTTTGAACAGCGCTGTCCTTGAACCGATCAGACGAGCAAGCCCGCAATCCGCGGCGGAATCTGTTCGAGCGCGTACGGCAAGCTCAGTACGGTGCTCCACGTCATGGCTTCGGCAGCAGCGTCTTCCAGAATGATCGCGCGGCCGTCCTTCACGACGTCGAGTTCCTGGTAGATCGGGGTCTTGTCCAGCTCCGCGCGAAGCTTGTCGCCGTAGCCGCCACCGGCGTACCAGACGAGTACGTCGACGTCCGCGAGCGAGAGTTGCTCGGTGCTGATCTCGGCGAAGTTACCCGTGATCTGATCGGTGACAGGCGGATTCACGAATCCGAGTTCGGTGAAGAACCGCACCTTCGGGTCTTCCGGTCCGTAGACCCCGAACTGCCCCGGCCCCTTCAACGCGCCGACCAGAACGGTCTTGCCGGCAAACGCCGGATTGGCCGTCTTCACGTCGGCGAACTTCTGGTCGACGCCGGCGATCAGCTCGGTGGCCTTACCCTGCTGCCCCAACGCTTCGCCGATGATGGTCGTCTGGTTCTGCCAGGGGATTCCGTAATCCGCGAACTCCTTGGGCTGCGCCACCGTCGGCGCAATGGCACTGAGTTTGTCGTATTGCGCCTGAGTGAGCCCGGAGTAGGTGCCGACAATGAGGTCGGGTGTCGTGGCAGCGACCTTCTCCATCTGAATGGTGGTGCCCGCAGTTCCGATGATCTCGGGAGTCGCCCCGTTCAGCAGCGGCTGCGCCCAGGGCCACACTCCGTAGGGGTAATCGCCGTACCAGTCGAAGGTTCCGACCAAGGTCCCACCGAGCGCCAGGATCGCATCTTGATCGTTGTATCCGACACTGACGATCCGCTGCGGATCCTTGGGCAACTCCGTAGCCCCGAACTTGTGGGTGATCGATTCCGCAGAGTCACCGCTGGGAGGTGTGTCCTCGTCGTTCGAACTGGAGCAGGCTGCGGCGAATGCCAGCAACGCTCCCGACGTGCCGATCAGAAATCCGCGCCGGGTCAGCCGACCTGCGTCCGTTCGATCCATGTTCCTACCCCTTAAAGTCTGCTGGTTCGGTAGGTAAGGCTAGCCGATGAAAGCTTCATTCCGGCTAGTTCGACCGGCCCATTCGATGGCAGTACCGCGCCGTTCGGGCCACTATGGAGACATGACGCGCCAGGGCCCCTCGAAGGACATCGACGAATCGGATCTCGAAGTCACGCACCCCAAGGACTACGCCGCCGGAGTTCCGGCCGTTCTGGTGTCGCTGCAACGAGGAATCGAGCAGATGGGAGCCTTGCGGACCGCCCGAACGCTCACCAGACTCAACCAGCGACACGGCTTCGACTGCCCGGGGTGTGCGTGGCCGGAGACTCCCGGACATCGCAAGCCCGCCGAATTCTGCGAGAACGGAGCGAAGGCTGTTGCCGAGGAAGCAACGCTTCGCACCGTCACACCCGAATTCTTCGCGGAGCACTCGATCGCCGATCTCGAAGGCAAGACCGACTACTGGCTCGGACAGCAGGGGCGACTGACGCACCCGATGGTCCTGACGCCGGGAGCAACCCATTACCGGCCGATCGACTGGGACGGCGCGTACGCACTGATCGCCGAACATCTGAACGGCCTCGCATCGCCGGACGAAGCGGTGTTCTACACCTCCGGTCGCACGTCCAACGAAGCCGCGTTTCTCTACCAGTTGATGATTCGCAGCTACGGCACCAACAACATGCCCGACTGTTCCAACATGTGTCACGAGTCGTCCGGAAGCGCACTGACCGAATCCATCGGCATCGGCAAAGGCTCGGTGACGGTTCCCGACCTCGAGAACGCCGATCTCATCCTCATCGCCGGACAGAACCCCGGCACCAACCACCCTCGAATGCTCTCGACGCTGGAGAAGGCAAAGAGCAACGGCGCCAAGATCATTGCCATCAATCCTCTACCCGAGGCGGGATTGCGCAGGTTCAAGGATCCACAGAAGGTGTCCGGCGTGATCGGGCACGGAGTCGACATCGCGGACGAGTTCCTGCAGATCCGGCTGGGCGGCGACATGGCGCTGTTCCAAGGCCTGGGGAAGCTGCTGCTCGAGCAGGAAGATCGCGCTCCCGGGACGGTCGTCGACCGCGCTTTCGTCGACCGGTACTGCGCCGGTTGGGACGAATACGAGAAGCACATCCGCGCGGTCGATCTCGACACGGTACTCGAGGCAACGGGTCTGTCGATGGCACAGCTCGAGGAAACGGCGGCCGCACTTGCCCGATCCGAGCGAACCGTCACCTGCTGGGCCATGGGGATCACTCAGCACACACACGGAGTCGCCACCATCGAAGAAGCAGTCAACCTGCTGCTCATGCGTGGAATGATGGGCAAACCCGGTGCCGGCGTTTGTCCGGTGCGAGGACACTCCAATGTCCAGGGTGACCGCACGATGGGCATCTGGGAAAAGATGCCGGAAGAGTTCCTGGCCGCGCTCGACACCGAGTTCTCGATCTCGAGTCCCCGCAAGCACGGATGGGACACCGTCGACGCGATCCGCGCCATGAACGCAGGCAAGGCAAGCTTCTTCATGGCGATGGGCGGCAACTTCATCCAGGCAAGCCCGGACACCGCAGCGACCGAAACAGCGTTGCGTCAATGCGAACTCACCGTGCAGGTGTCCACCAAGCTGAACCGCAGTCACGTGGTCCACGGGCAGACCGCGATCATCCTCCCCACCCTCGGACGCACCGACCTCGACGTCCAAGCCGGCGGAAAGCAGCTTGTCTCCGTGGAGGATTCGATGTCCATGGTGCACCTGTCGCGCGGACGCCTCACACCGGTCAGCCCCTACCTGCGTAGCGAAGTCGCCATCATCTGCCAACTCGCCCGCGAACTACTCGGCAACGATCACTCCGTCCGCTGGTCGGCCTTCGAGGGCAACTACGACCTGATCCGCGATTCCATCTCACGGGTAGTGCCAGGCTGCGAAAACTACAACTCCCGCGTTCGAGAGCCAGACGGATTCCAACTCCCCCACCCGCCGCGTGACTCGCGTGAGTTCCGCACGCACACCGGCAAAGCCAACTTCGGCGTGAACGACCTGCACTGGATACCCACTCCGAGTGGGCGCCTGATTCTGCAGACGATGCGCAGCCACGACCAGTACAACACCACGATCTACGGCCTCGACGACAGATACCGCGGCATCAAGGGCGGACGCAAAGTCATCCTCGTCAACGCCGAAGACATCACCGCGCTCGGATTCCGTGACGGCGATCTCGTCGACATCGTGTCCGAGTGGACAACACCCGACGGCACACTCGAAGAGCGTCGGGTCACGGAATTCCGCATCGTCTCCTACGACACCCCGCGCGGCAATGCTGCGGCGTACTACCCGGAGACAAATCCGCTCGTTCCCCTCGAACACGTTGCGGCCAAGTCGAACACGCCGGTGTCGAAGGCCGTCACCGTTCGACTCGAAGCGTCGGGCGCCTGAGATGGGACGAGTCACCGCACGAACACCGGTCGTTCGAATTTCGGGTGATCGGGTCGTCACGCGCCCCGACACGCTGGCCGTCGAGGAACCACTCGAAATGAGAGTTGGCGGTCAGGTGCTGGCAGTGACGATGCGGACCCCCGGCAACGACGTCGACCTCGTGCACGGATTCCTTCTCAGCGAAGGTGTCATCGCCACCCGCGACGACGTGAGCGTCGTCCGCTACTGCGACGGCGTCGACGAATCCGGTGCGAACACGTACAACGTCCTCGACATCGCTCTCGCTCCCGGAGTGCCGTTGCCCGACCACACCACCGACCGCAACACCGTCGTCAGTTCCGCGTGCGGCGTGTGCGGCAAGACCTCGCTCGACGCCGTCCGAACCACGACGCGACATCCGCTGGTCGGTGACACGACTTCCGTCACCTCGACCATCCTGTCGGCCATGCCGGTCACACTGCGGGAGAGCCAACGGATCTTCGAGCGCACCGGTGGCCTGCACGCGGCCGGATTGTTCACCGCCACCGGCGAACTCCTGGCACTGCGCGAGGATGTCGGCCGTCACAACGCCGTCGACAAGGTGATCGGTTGGGCCATCACCGACGGCCGAGTGCCCCTCTACGACACGATCTTGATCGTCAGCGGTCGGGCGTCGTTCGAACTCGTCCAGAAGGCCGTCATGGCCGGCATTCCGATCCTCGGTGCTGTCTCCGCGCCGTCGTCGCTGGCCGTGGAACTAGCGCAGGAGTCCGGGCTGACTCTCGCCGGTTTCATCCGCGGCGATTCGATGAATATCTACTCGCACCCGCACCGAGTCGAGGTCACGTCGAACTCGCACGCAACTGAGCCGACAGTCGCACAGCGGAGTTGACTTCCCCGTAGCCCTCGTATCCACCCACCCGCTGCACGACCTCGAAGAACAGGTCTCCCCCGACGGTCGGGGTGAACAGGTGGAAGAACTCGCCGTGAGCGTCCGCGTCGTAAAGGATTCCGGTGCTGCGCATCCGGTCGAGCAGTTCCGGATTCAGTCCGAAACGTGCGTCCAGATCGTCGTAGTAGTTCGGGGAAATGGGTAGCGGAGCAAATCCCCAGTCCTGCATGGACGCAGCGGCACCGAAGATGTTCTCACACGCGAAGGCGACGTGGCTGACGCCGCCGCGACGGACCGTCGGCAGCCCACTTCGACTTCCCTCCACCATGTTCAGCGAGATGCGCAGGGTATGTCCGTCACCGCCTTGAACGAGCGTGAGCGCCTGGCTTCGCATGAGGCCGACAGAATCGGTGACGTCCTGCCCCTCGTGTGGTTGCATCTCGAACACGGACCGCAGGAGCAGCATGATGCCGTCCCAACTCTCCGCCGGAACTGCCAGTGCCACGTGGTCGATCCCGGTGAACACTGCGCCCTGTTCACGATTGCGCTCGGCGGGCAGCGGGTAGATCTCGAATGCCGATTCCCACGCTGCAGCGCTGCCGGGGCCACGAAGGTCGATCGATGTCGCATCGGTGACCTTCAGGCGTACGACGTCCGGTACCTCGGAGTTCTCGTCGCTCGAACCGGGCAACTGCACGCGCGTCGCCGGTACTTCGAGAGCCAGAGCGCGCTCTCCCCACACTTCGGGTTCGGTTGCCCGGATGCCGATCTGAGTGAGAACCGGCAGATCCGCGGGCAGCCCGGGCGCCGTCCACACCGTGCCCGCTGTCGCGTCGACGGCAACGGTGAGCGGTCCGTGTCGCCACAACTGCAAGTCGTGATCGTGGTGCCGTCCGACAAGATGAAAACCGACGCGGGAGAGCATCGAGTGCACCTGGTCCTGTTTCGCCGGACCCGCCGCGATTCGCAGAGACACGATTCCTTCGAGCGGGGTGCGCTCCGGGGCGGTGAACAGCGTGGGTCCACCGGCGGCAGGGTTCGCGGCGGCGACCTGTTCTTCCAGATGGAGGAGCGACCGATGAGCGTCGATTGCCGTCCGCTGGGTGTCGGCGCGGCGGAATACGTCGTTGAAGATCTCGAGCGACCACGGTCCGTCGTAACCGGTGGCGTAGACATGCTGAGCGAACGCATTGAGATCGAAGCTGCCCTGCCCCGGGAAGTTTCGGTGATGCCGGCTCCACTGGAGGATGTCCATCGCCAAGAACGGAGCGTCCGCCAACTGGAGGAAGAAGATCTTCTCGCCGGGAATCTCGCGAATTCCGGCGGGATCGTCACCGCGCGAGAGGATGTGAAAGCTGTCCAGACAGGTACCGAGCGAAGGATGGTCGACGCCCTCGACGATCTGCCACGCATGGCCGTACGTGTTGACGTGGGCACCCCACGCGAGCGCCTCGTATGCAACCTTCTTGCCGTGCTCGGACGCCAGTTCGGCGAGAGCTCCGAATTGCTCTGTCAACTGACCGTCATCGTGACTTGCGGTCGGCAGGGGCGAGGAGCACACCAGGAGCGTCTCGCACCCCAGTTGATCCATGAGCTCGAATTTGCGTTGCACTCGAACAAGATTCCGAGCAAATTGGGCCTCGTCCACCGTGTCGAAGTCACGGAACGGCTGATACAGATCGAGGGTCAAGCCCAGATCCGCAGCCCTCGTTCGTAATTCCTTCGGGGACCACGGCGAAGCAACAAAATCCGGCTCGAACACCTCGAAGCCGTCGAAGCCGGCAGCAGCGATGGCGTCGAGCTTCTCCTCGAGAGTGCCACTGAGCGATACCGTCGCGATCGACGTCCGGACCGGGGCACTCACAGCGCTGCCGCAGTCTGTTCGCCGTGTACAAGTTCCGTCATGTGCGCGAGCATGCGCTTACTGTCGGGCTCGATGCCCGTGAAGATCCGGAACGCGTCGACGGCCTGGAAGACAGTCATTCCGCCTCCGCTGAGCGTCGGGGCTCCGATCAACCTTGCCTGACGCAACAGTTCGGTTTCGAGTGGACGGTAGACGATTTCGGCCACCCACAGATCAGGGCGAAGCAGATCTGGCGAGAACGCCATTCCGGGATGAGCCGCCATTCCCATCGGCGTCGCGTGGATCAATCCGTTTGCCTTGCCGAGCACTTCGGCGAGGTCGCTCGTGTGCCGCGCCTCGACAACCTGCGCCGGAAACTGCTGCGCGAAGGTTTGTGCAAGTTCCTGCGCGCGAGGCAGGCTCGAATCGACCAACGTCAGTGTCCCGACGCCACGGGTGAGCGCGGCATAGGCAACCGCCGCACCGGCTCCGCCGGAACCGAGCTGCACGACGCGATCGAGCTGTGCTCCGGGAAGTCCGTCGTCGAAATTTCGGCCGAAGCCCGACCAATCGGTGTTGTGTCCGATAGCCTTGCCGGAGTCGAAGAGGACCGTGTTCACCGCGCCGAGCCGGCTCGCATCGGGCGAGAGCTCGTCGAGGTGCTCGATCACCAACTGCTTGCACGGGTGAGTGATGTTGAGGCCGCGGAACCCGAAACGTCGTGCATAGGTGAGAAGTTCACCGATGTCCGACGGCGCCATGCCCATCACGTCGAGATCGAGGATGCGGTAGACGTACGGAAGACCCTGCCTGCGCCCTTCCTCCTCGTGCATGATCGGAGTCAAAGAGGCTCCGATGCCGGTGCCGATCAGACCGCAGAGGATCGAATCACTCATCAGTTCTTCCCTTCTCGGAAGCAGACGAATTCGACTGCGGCGCTGTAACCGTCGATTCCCAATCCGCAGATGACAGCGTCGGCGATCCCGGACACGTAGGAGTGGTGACGGAATTCTTCGCGGCCATGGATGTTGCTGATGTGCACCTCCACGACAGGGGCATCGAGTGTGACCAGAGCGTCACGCAACGCAATGGAGGTGTGCGAGTACCCACCGGGATTGATGACGATGCCCGCAACGTTTCCCCTGGCCTCGTGGATCCAATCGATCAGTTGGCCCTCGTGGTTCGACTGCTTTGCCTCGACCATCGCCCCGAACTTCTCGGCCGCCGCTACACAGCGGGAAACTACGTCGTCCAGCGTGTCTCTCCCGTAGAACTCCGGTTGGCGCTGGCCCAACAAATTCAAGTTGGGCCCGTTGAGGACCAGAACCGGTAGAGATGAAGTCATCAGGGGCACCTCGGGGTTGACGCTCGAAACTAATGTACGAACTAGTGAGTTAGTTCACTGGACGTTACTCCCCCGACGCGGACTCGACAAGCAAAGTCGACAAACTGCTGACAGATAGAGTGAGCACATGGTTTCCGAGCAGTCAGTGAACTCCGTGGTGTCGAAGCCGGAGAAACGACGCCGAAACAGCGACCTGACCAGGGTGAACATCATCGCCGTCGCCACCGAGGAGTTTGCCGACAAAGGCTTTGCCGGCGCCCGAGTGGACGAGATCGCAACCAAGACTCACACCACCAAGCGCATGATCTACTACTACTTCACCGACAAGGAAGGGCTGTACAAGTCCGTCCTCGAGCATGCGTACAGCGTCATTCGCGCACAGGAACGCGAACTCGACCTCGAGGGGTTGAACCCCACCGCAGCGGTCCGCGCCTTGGCCGAACTCACCTTCGACCACCACGAACAACACCCGAATTTCATTCGGCTCGTGGCCAACGAGAACATGCTCCGCGGCGAGCACATCGAGAAATCCGAGCTACTCAGCGGCCTCGGCGCCCCCGCCGCCGACCTGGTCTCGCAGATCCTCCACGACGGACAGCAGTCGGGAGCATTCCGCTCCGACGTAGATGCTCTCGATATTCACATGTTGATCAGCAGTTACTGCGTCTTTCGTATCGCCAATCGTTACACCTTCAAAGCGCTCTTCGACCGCGATCTGACCGACTCGACGCATCGTGAGCATCTTCGAACAATGCTCGGCGACATGGTTGTTGCGTTCTTGACCTCGAAGGCGCCGTCCTGACCCACCCCGAAGTCCGAAAAATCCCCCTACGGTGGTGAGTGGAACTCACAGCTGCCACCGGGAGGAATGACGTGACCGAGAATTACGTAGACGGGCTTTCACTCGAGGAGAAGGCGTCGTTGACGTCGGGCTCGGATTTCTGGCACAGCCAGTCCGTTCCCGGAATCGAATCGATACTCCTGACCGACGGTCCGCACGGAGTCCGGAAACAACCCGAGGGCGGCGACGCACTCGGACTCGGCCACAGCATTCCAGCGACATGTTTCCCACCGGCGGTCGGGTTGGGCTCGTCGTGGAACCTCGACCTCATCCGCCAGGTCGGTGAGGCTCTGGGCGACGAGGCCAAAGCCGAACAGGTCTCGGTCCTCCTCGGCCCAGGCATCAACATCAAACGATCACCCTTGTGTGGCAGGAATTTCGAATACGTCTCCGAGGACCCATTCCTCTCCGGCCGCGTCGCGGCAGCGCTGATCACCGGCATCCAGTCTCGCGACGTCGGAACCTCGCTCAAGCACTTCGCTGCCAACAACCAAGAACACGACCGGATGAGAGTCAGTGCCGACGTCGACGAACGGACGCTGCGCGAGATCTATCTGGCCGGCTTCGAATACGCCGTCAAGACCGCGGCCCCGACGACGGTCATGTGCTCGTACAACAAGATCAACGGTGTGTACTCGAGCCAGAACCATTGGCTGCTCACCGAGGTACTCCGCGAACAGTGGGGCTTCGACGGCCTCGTCGTTTCGGACTGGGGAGCGGTCAACGACCGCGTGGCGGCACTCGCCGCGGGCCTCGACCTGGAAATGCCGCCGACCGGAACCGATACCCAGATCGTCGACGCCGTGCGCGGCGGCGACCTGGACGAATCAGTGCTCACCACTGCCGCCGAGCGCCTGGCGACGCTGGTGGCACGCACCGCCGCCGCGCGCACCGAAGGCCACACGTACGACGTCGAGCGTCACCACGAACTGGCACGGACCGCTGCAGCGGAGTCCGCTGTCTTGCTGGCCAACGACGGAGAACTGCTGCCGCTGACCCCCGGCGGGCAAACCGTCGCGGTGATCGGCGAATTCGCGTGCAGCCCGCGGTACCAGGGAGCCGGCAGTTCACAGGTGGTCCCGACCAAGCTCGACAATGCCTTGGACGCGATCCTCGACCTCGAAGGCGCCGACCGCGTCACTTTCGCACCGGGCTTCACCTTCGACGGCACTCCGGACGACGACATGGTCACCGAGGCTGTCGACGCCGCACGCCGCGCCGACGTCGCGGTGCTGTTCCTCGGACTACCGTCCGCCACGGAATCCGAAGGATTCGACCGAACCGACATCGAACTGCCGGCTGACCAGATCGCCCTGCTGAAAGCGGTCCACGGCGCGAACCCGAACACGGTCGTCGTGCTCGCCAACGGCGGTGCGGTTGCGATCGAGCCTTGGAAGGATCATGCCGCCGCAATCCTCGAGGGCTGGCTACTCGGCCAGGCGGGCGGCTCGGCGATTGCCGATCTTCTGTTCGGCATCACGAATCCGTCCGGCCGCCTGACGGAGACCATTCCGCTTCGCCTCCAAGACAATCCGTCGTATCTGCATTTCCCGGGATCACAGCAGCACGTCCGCTACGGCGAAGGCCTGTACGTGGGATACCGCTACTACGACTCCGCACTGCGTGAAGTGGCGTACCCGTTCGGGTTCGGGCTGAGCTACACCACCTTCGACATCACCGATACCTCCGTCGAGGCCGGTGAGAACTCCGCCGAAGTGACCGTCACCGTGCGCAACAGCGGCGACCGATCGGGCAGCACCGTCGTTCAGGTCTACGTCCACGACGCCTCGGCAAGCATCGATCGACCCGCGCAGGAATTGAAGGGCTTCGCCAAGGTCCACCTCGACCCCGACGAATCCGCGACTGTGACCATCACGCTCGACACCAGGGCATTTGCCTATTGGTCCGTCGCGGCGCAGGACTGGGCGATCGAACCTGGCGACTACGAGATCCGCGTCGGCTTCTCGTCTCGGGACATCGCAACCACCGACACGATCACCCTGGCCGGGAACGTCGGCGTCGGCACGCTCGACGCCATGTCGACCATCGGCGAATGGCTCGCCCATCCCGTCGGCAGCGCAGTTCTCGGCGCCGCCATGGCTGCCGCAGCGGGCGACGGTGCACAGGCGGTCGGCCCCGAGATGATGGCACTCGCAGGCTCGATGCCGCTCGGAAAACTCGCCACCTTCGGCCTCGGGATCACCGAGGAACAGGTGGAGCAGTTGGTGGCGGCCGCAGCACAGCCGGCCTCCTAACTCTCTGAACTGCGGTTTCGACGAGCAGCGTGACCGCCAGTAGGTTTTTATGAACTATTTGGTTAATAATCTTGTGTAGTTGCTGTGGCGTCGGTTACATTCCTTGTATCGCTCTCCGCACAGACGTTCTTTATACGAACACAATCGGCGGATGTAGAGCCTCCACGACGCTTCCACCCAGGAGATGAGCATGTCAGCTAGCACGGTTACACCGT
This sequence comes from Rhodococcus sp. D-46, assembly GCF_011290655.1. Lineage (NCBI taxonomy): Bacteria > Bacillati > Actinomycetota > Actinomycetes > Mycobacteriales > Nocardiaceae > Rhodococcus > Rhodococcus sp. D-46. The sequence goes on from NZ_JAANTF010000005.1 coordinate 427,576, forward strand.
CCGGGCCCGAGGCGGGATCCTTGGCAAGGCCGGATACGACCAAGGTCAAGCGCGCCGCAACATCGTCGTTTCTCGGCAGCATGCTCGAGTACTACGACTTCTACATCTACGCCTCCGCCGCTGCGCTCATCTTCCCCACGGTGTTCTTCCCGGACAGCGGGCATGCGGCTCTACTTTCGCTGGCCACCTTCGGTGTCGCGTACGTCGCGCGTCCCCTCGGCGCTGTAGTCCTCGGCCATTTCGGTGACCGCGTCGGCCGCAAGAAGATCATGCTGCTCACGCTCATTCTGATGGGCGCAGCCACCTTCCTCATCGGATGTATTCCCAGCGCCGATTCGATCGGAGTTCTTGCACCGATCCTTCTCGTCCTGATGAGAATCGCCCAGGGCATCTCCGCTGCCGGTGAACAGAGCGGTGCCAGCTCACTGACGCTCGAACACGCCCCCGAAGGCCGACGCGCGTTCTTCTGCAGTTGGACCCTCAACGGCACCCAGGCCGGCTTCATCCTCGCCAGCCTCGTATTCCTGCCCATCGCCGCGCTCCCCGACGACATCCTTTACACGTGGGGCTGGCGAATCCCGTTCTGGGGCAGCCTGATCGTTCTGGTCGCGGCATACATCATGCGTCTCAAGCTCGAAGAGCCCGAAGAGTTCACCGAGCAGCAGGAATCCAAGACCGTCGCCAAATTGCCTGTTGCCGATCTTCTTCGCACCCACAGCGCAAATCTGATTCGCGTGATCTGCTGCGCTTTCATCGCCGTCGTCTCGACCATCTTCTCCGTCTTCGGTCTCGCTTTCGCCACCACCGAAGAAGTGGGGATTCCGAAGTCGACCATGCTCTGGGTTGCCATCGCAGCCAACGCCGTAGCCCTGCTCAGTCAGCCCGCCTGGGCGATGCTCTCCGACCGGATCGGTCGCAGGCCGCTGTTCATCGGTGGCGCCCTCGGTAGCGCGGTGTTCATCTACGTGTACTTCGGCGCAATCGCCAGCGGCAACGTTCCCCTGATCTTCCTCGCCGCAATCGGATTGATGTCCGTCTTCTACGCTGCCCCGAATGCCATCTGGCCGTCGTTCTACTCCGAGATGTTCAACACCAAGGTCCGCTACTCGGGCATTGCGATCGGCACCCAGGTCGGCTTCGCCCTCGCAGGCTTTGCCCCCGCCATCGGCAACGCCCTCATGGGCGGCGACAAGACACACTGGATGCCCGTTGCCATTCTGACTTCGGTGGCCTGCGTCATCTGCGCGCTCTCGGCGTTCACCGCCAAGGAGACGTTCCGCACTCCCCTCAAGGAACTCGGCAACCCGATCTAGCCGAATACCCGACAGACATCCTGCACGAACCACTGTGTTGCACGAACCACTGTGTTGCACGAACCACTGTGGCCCGGCATCTCGCGAGAGATACCGGGCCACAGTCGTTTTGAAGTTCTACGCCGTCTTGTCGCGACGCTCGCCACGTTCCGGCTTACGCGGAACGATGGTCGGAAGTACGTTGTCGTTGACGGTCTCCGCGGTGACGACCACCTTTTCGACGTCGTCACGGCTGGGAATGTCGTACATCACGGGAAGAAGAACCTCTTCCATGATGGCGCGCAGGCCACGAGCGCCGGTTCCACGCAAGATCGCCTGATCGGCGATAGCGTCGAGCGCTTCTTCGGTGAACTCGAGCTCGACGCCGTCCATGTCGAACAGGCGACGGTACTGCTTGACGAGAGCGTTCTTGGGCTCCGACAAGATCTGAACGAGCGATTCCTTGTCGAGGTTGGTCACCGACGCGATCATCGGCAAACGGCCGATGAACTCGGGAATCAGACCGAACTTGATCAAATCCTCCGGCATGACCTCGGCGAAACGATCGACCGTATCCAGTTCGGCCTTCGACCGAACCTCGGCGCCGAAACCGATACCGCGCTTGCCGACACGATCGGAGACGATCCGCTCGAGACCTGCGAAAGCGCCCGCGACGATGAACAGCACGTTCGTGGTGTCGATCTGAATGAATTCCTGGTGCGGATGCTTACGGCCACCCTGCGGCGGGACGCTCGCCTGCGTACCTTCGAGGATCTTCAGCAACGCCTGCTGAACGCCTTCGCCGGAGACGTCACGCGTGATCGACGGGTTCTCGCTCTTACGGGCGATCTTGTCGACCTCGTCGATGTAGATGATTCCGGTCTCGGCGCGCTTGACGTCGTAGTCGGCAGCCTGAATCAGTTTGAGCAGAATGTTCTCGACGTCCTCACCGACGTAACCGGCCTCGGTCAACGCCGTCGCGTCAGCGATGGCGAACGGGACGTTGAGCATCTTCGCGAGAGTCTGAGCGAGATACGTCTTGCCACAGCCGGTGGGGCCGAGCATCAATATGTTGGATTTCGCGAGCTCAACCGTCTCACCCCGCGCGTCACGGCCCTTGTCGCCGGCCTGAATGCGCTTGTAGTGGTTGTAGACGGCCACGGCCAACGTCCGCTTGGCGGAGTCCTGACCGATGACGTAGTTCTCGAGGAATTCTCGGATCTCCGCAGGCTTGGGAAGCTCGTCGAGCTTGACCTCGCTCGATTCGGCCAATTCCTCTTCGATGATCTCGTTGCAGAGGTCGATGCACTCGTCGCAGATGTACACCCCGGGTCCTGCAATGAGCTTTTTGACCTGCTTCTGACTCTTACCGCAGAAAGAGCACTTGAGCAGATCCCCGCCGTCGCCGATGCGTGCCATCTCGTGAGGTCCCTACTTTCCATCATGTACGTGCACTCGCCGCCACTCGATCGGTCGAGACGCTCCGCAGTACTTCGGTAGTTGTCAGATCAGACAAACTGATCGAACAAATCTGGTCGAACAATCGCAGAACGCCGGTCGAGAACCAGCCCGTGAAGTGACGGTACCCGCAGATCCCGAACGGGGTCGACCTGTTCTCGGCGTTTCGTCTGCGGATAAAAAAGAAAAGAGTCGAGATTTCAGCCTGGCAAGCGCTCCACCAGGCACTTCTCGACGTGTCCGCCTCGTGTCGGGAATCGGGTAACAGATCCTCGACACGAGGCGGAAATCGACTACTTCTGTGCGCTGAGCTTCCGGTAAGCCAGCACGTCGTCGATGATGCCGTACTCCTTGGCCTGCTCGGCCGTGAGGATCTTGTCGCGATCGGTGTCGACGCGGATGGTCTCCGGATCCTTACCCGTGTGCAGCGACAGCGTGCTCTCCATGAGCCGACGCATACGCTCGATCTCCGCAGCCTGGATCTCCAGATCGGAAACCTGACCCTGGATGCCGCCCGTAGCCGGCTGGTGGATCAGAATGCGCGAGTTGGGGAGCGCGAAGCGCTTGCCCGGCGTACCGCCGGCCAGAAGCACGGCAGCTGCCGAAGCAGCCTGACCGAGGCAGACGGTGGAAATGTCGGCACGGACGTACTGCATCGTGTCGTAGATCGCCATCAGCGCGGTGAAAGAACCACCGGGCGAGTTGATGTACATCGTGATGTCGCGGTCCGGATCCTGCGATTCGAGAACGAGCAACTGCGCCATGAGGTCGTTGGCGGACACGTCGTCGACCTGCGAGCCGAGGAAGATGATGCGCTCCTCGAACAGCTTGTTGTACGGGTCGGACGTCTTGACGCCGTAGCTGGTCTGCTCCGTGAACTGGGGCAGGATGTAACGCGATTGGGGGCCCGACGGCGCCTGGCCGCCCAGCGAGTTAGCTCCGAAAAGATTGGTCATCAGTTCTCCAAAGTATGAATTGGGCAGCGAAAGGACGGGCGAACCGGCTCAGTTGCCGGTGCCGCCGGCCTGATTCGCACGGGAGACGACGTGGTCGACGAAGCCGTACTCGAGAGCTTCCTTCGCCGTGAACCAACGGTCACGATCGGAGTCCGCGGTGATCTGCTCGACCGTCTGGCCGGTGTGCTGAGCAATCAGCTCGGCCATTTCGCGCTTGGTGTGCTTGAACTGCTCGGCCATGATCGCGATGTCACTGGCGGAACCACCGATGCCGGCGGACGGCTGGTGCATCATGATGCGGGCGTGAGGCAGTGCGTAGCGCTTGCCCTTGGTGCCTGCCGAGAGCAGGAACTGACCCATCGACGCCGCAAGGCCCATGCCGAAGGTGGCGATGTCGCACTCGGCGAACTGCATCGTGTCGAAGATCGCCATACCTGCGGTCACGGATCCACCGGGCGAGTTGATGTAGAGCGAGATGTCTCGCGTCGGGTCCTCGGCCGAGAGCAGCAGGATCTGTGCGCACAGCTTGTTGGCGATGTCGTCGTCGACCTGGGTACCGAGGAAAATGATGCGCTCTCGCAGCAAGCGCTCGTACACCGAGTCGCTGAGGTTCAACCCAGCGGTCGCTGAAGTCATGGCGGGACTCTGCAAAGTCTCCAGGTGATTGGAAGTCACGGTACCTGCCTTCTATGTGGATCTACTTGTGCGGTGGATCGTCTATGCGAAACACTTCTACTGACACAGACAGTAACGAAGTAGGGCGGCACCGGAGTCCCGGTGCCGCCCTACTTCGCTCAAAGCGGAAAACTCAGTGCAGTCGATCGTGGTGAAAACACCCGTCCGCCTGCGTTTTTACTTGTCTTCGCTCTCGGCGGAATCAGACTCGTCCGCTTCGGTTTCGGCCTCACTGCTGCCGAACAGCTCTGCGGTGTCGACAACTGCGCCGGAGGTGTCCTTGACACCGGCCGACTCGACGACGGACGCGAGAGCCTTGCCACGACGGACGTCTGCGAAGACGGCGCCGAGCTGGTTGGCCTGCTGGATCTGCTGGATGAACTGCTCAGGAGCCATGCCGTAACGCTGCGCCTGGAACAGGATGCGCTCGGTGAGCTCGTCCTGACCGACGGTGACGTTGCCCGCATCGGCAATCGAGTCGAGCAAGAGCTGCGTCTTGACGGAGCGCTCAGCGGCTTCCTGTGCATCCTTGTCGAACTCTTCGCGGCTGCTGCCCTGCTCTTCGAGGAGCTTGTTCAGTGCCTCTTCGTCGTGATCGAGACCGTGAACGGCGTCGTGCAAAGCAGCGTCGACCTCAGCCTTGACGACGGCCTCCGGCAGCGGAACCTCGACGGTCTCGAGCAGCTGCTCGAGAACCTTGTCGCGGATCTGACCGGCCTGCTCGACCTTGCGGACGCGTGCGACGCGCTCACGGAGGTCAGCCTTCAGTTCTTCCAGGGTGTCGAACTCGCTGGCGAGCTGAGCGAACTCGTCGTCCTCAGCCGGAAGCTCGCGCTCCTTGACCGTCTGCACGGTCACGGTGACAACAGCTTCCTTGCCTGCGTACTCGCCGGCGACCAGCGTCGACGTGAAGTCCTTGGACTCCCCCGCCTTGAGGCCGATGATGGCTTCGTCGAGGCCCTCGATGAGCTGGCCCGAACCGACCTCGTGCGACAGTCCGCTCGCGGTTGCCTCGGCAACGTTCTCGCCGTCGACGGTGGCCGACAGATCGATGGAGACGAAGTCGCCGTCCTCGACTGCGCGGTCGACGCCGGTGAGGGTGCCGAAACGCTGACGCAGCGAAAGCAGCTGCTCTTCGATGGCTTCGTCGGTGATCTCGATCGGATCGACCTCGACGTTGATGGAGCTGAAGTCAGGGAGCTCGATCTCGGGGCGCACGTCGACCTCGGCGGTGAACTCGAGGAGCTCGCCGTCTTCGATCTTGGTGACCTCGATCTCGGGCTGGCCGATGGCCTTCACGCCGGCGCTGGTGACAGCCTCGGAGTAACGCGACGGCAGAGCGTCGTTGACGACCTGCTCGAGCACAGCGCCGCGACCGACACGCGCTTCGAGGAGGCGGGCCGGAGCCTTGCCGGGACGGAAGCCGGGGAGACGAATCTGCTGCGCGAGGGCCTTGTAGGCCTTGTCGAAATCAGACTTGAGTTCCGCGAAGGGCACCTCAACGTTGATACGGACTCGCGTCGGGCTGAGCTGCTCGACGGTGCTCTTCACGAAACTTCGCTCCTTCGTCTGGTCTTGCTCACAACTTGTGTTGAATCGGTACTGCTGTGTGTTCGGTACTGCTGTCTGGCGCGGCACTTCACTCCCGGACTTACTGGAGGTGAAGTGCCATGTACGTACTTGTCGGGATGACAGGATTTGAACCTGCGACCCTCCGCTCCCAAAGCGGATGCGCTACCAAGCTGCGCTACATCCCGTTTCCGATCACATGAAACACACGATACGGCCATCCGAGGCCACAAAGACAGCGGGCCACAAAGGCAGCCACCATCGGTGACCGCGCACAACCCTATCGCGCTCACTACTCTCTCACGAACCCGACCGCCATTTGTACACGGCCCGGCTGTCGACCCCGTCAGTATGTCATCCGACGGCAGCCACATACAGCCTTGCCTCAACTGCCATTCAGAGCCGGAATCAGAAGTCGCGCCTGCGGCCGAGACACCCCAACTCGCCGAGCAATTCGCCAATTCCCCAGGTGAACGACGGTCTCGAACTTCTCCGACCCCCCGATTATGAAATCCGGTGGGGCATTGGGTACAGTTTCGTATCGCAGACGACGAACACGGCGATCCCGAGTTGTCGTATGCACGGGGATGTAGCTCAATGGTAGAGCCTCAGTCTTCCAAACTGATCACGCGGGTTCGATTCCCGTCATCCCCTCCATCAGGAGGGAAACTCCACAAAAGATCCGCATCGGCCCAGCCGGTGCGGATTTTTTGTATTCCGACTTTGTCCACTCAGACCACTCCCCTGCGGTCCGTATCCTGGAGTTGTCCGGATCGATTCTGCTCGGGAGGCCACGTGACCACGATTCTTCTCATACTCGTCGTTCTGGCCGTAGTCGTATTTCTGGTCATGAAAAGCCAGCAACGCGGTTCCGGCCACAGCGCAACACAACTCGACGATGCGAAAGCCGATGCCCGGCAGTCGATCGAACGCCTCGGCGGTCAGGTCTACAACCTGACCGGCAGTGACGACGCGTCGCGCCAAGCCCTCGCCGACGCGGCCGAACGGTACAACGCCGCAGGCTCGCAGATCGATCAGGCCGCAACGCCGGTCCAAGCACGTCTCGCGAAACAGACTGCACTGGAAGGGCTTTACTACATCCGCGCGGCACGGGTGGCGATGGGCATGGATCCGGGACCGGAAGTTCCTTCCATCGACGGACAGAAGGCTGCCGGTTCGGTCACCGAAGACCGTGAGGTCGAATTCGAGGGCCGCAAGGTCGCCGCATCACCCAATCCGTCGTCGCACACACCCAACTACTACCCCGGTGGCCGAGTCGCCGGACGCCCGGTCCCGGCCGGCTGGTACTCCGAACCCTGGTGGAAGCCTGCACTCGTCGCCGGCGCCTGGGGTCTGGGTTCGATGATGCTGTTCTCGACCATGTTCTCCGGCATGGCCGGGGTTCCTTACGGCGCAGAGGCTTTCGCCGAGGGTGGCGATCCCGGCGCCGACACAGGCTCTGGTGACTCGGGAGATCAGGGTATGGACGCCGGTGATCCCGGCGCCGACCAAGGAAGTATCGACAACACGGACTACACCGCTGACGGCGGAAGCGACTGGTCTGGTGGCGACGGAGGCGGAATGGATTTCGGGGGCGGCGGGGACTTCGGCGGCTTCGACTTCTAAGCCGACTGACACACCGGGCACCAGAACAGGTTTCGTGCCTTCATGACGGAATGCAGGATCGGTGTGCCGCACACGCGGCACGGCGATCCTGCTCTTCTGTAGACATAGGTACGCGGACGATCCTTCGCGTACGCCGGATCTCCGTTGTCGTGCTCGGCGCGAACGACGTGCATCTTCCCCCGTCTGACGCCGACTTTCATCAATTCGACTAGGTCTGCCCACATGGCGGTCCACTCGCCGTGAGAGACGAGATTCCCCGGTCGTTCAGGGTTGATTCCGTGACGAAAGAGAAGTTCGGCGCGATAGACGTTGCCGACACCCGCCAGGACCGCCTGGTCCATCAGCAGGGCGCCGATTGCCGTCTTGGACTTGGAGATTCGCAACCAGGCCTTCTCTGGATCCGCGTCGCGGCGCAGTGGGTCCGGCCCGAGTCTGGCCTCGATCGCGGCGACCTGAGGAGGTAGCAGGACTTCGCAGGCGGTGGGACCACGAAGGTCGGTGCCGAAGTCGGCACCGACCATTCGCATCCGGACCTGGCCTACCGGTTCTTCCATCGGCAGGGTGGCGTCGGTGAACTTTCCGTACAACCCGAGGTGTACGTGAACTGTCAGACCGTTGTCGTACGTGTGCCAGAGGTGCTTTCCCCAGGCATCCGAGGACGTGAGTACGTGTCCGTCCACCAGGCGCGCGTCCTCGGCGAATCTGCCTTGCGGACTGAGGACGCGGACCGGTGAACCGACGAACTTGCGGGCATGCAACCGTGCCAGCCGGTGCAGGGTATGACCTTCAGGCACGGAACAACTTTCGGATCAGGCTTGCGGCAGAGCCGGTGCGACGCCGGTCTTCTCGTACTCGGACAGGATGTCGATACGACGCTGGTGGCGCTCTTCACCCGACCATGCGGTGGCGAGGAAAGCGTCGACGATGGCAAGCGATTCCTCGAGGGAATGCATACGCCCGCCGATGCCGATCAGCTGAGCGTTGTTGTGCTCACGTGCCAGCTTCGCCGTTTCGACGCTCCAAGCGAGGGCGCACCGTGCGCCGGGAACCTTGTTCGCTGCGATCTGCTCGCCGTTGCCACTGCCACCCAGGACGATTCCCAGGCTGCCTTCGTCGGCGACGACGCGCTTTGCGGCTTCGATGCAGAAAGCCGGGTAGTCGTCCACGGCGTCGTACTCGTGAGCACCACAGTCGATGGCCTCGTGGCCGTTCGCTTTCAGGTGTTCGATGATCTCGTTCTTACGTTCGAATCCGGCATGGTCGGCACCCAGGTATACGCGCATGGCGACAATTCTCTCAGGCCCGACCAGCCGGGCGCACCCGGGTCGACGTCACACTTTCAGGAACACGCATCGCCGCGCGAGCACACCTATCGTGGTGCCCATGTACCCCGTCAACGGCCAGGCCGCTGCACCCGCCGTTCGTGTGTCACCGGGCAGTGACGCCGTTCGCCACCCGTGGGAAATCCCGCTACTCGTGCTCGCGGTGCTGACGACGGTCGTCACTTATGTGGTGGCGATCGTTCTGATCGCTGCGGGTGATCTGTCGACGTGGATCCTCGTGGTGCTCGCGGCTCCGATCCTGCTGTTCCTCGCGCGAGGTCAGCTGTACGGATCGCAACAGGTCAACGGAATCAAGATGACGCCTTCACAGTTTCCGGAGGGGTATCAGCTGGTTGCCGAGGCTGCGGCACGGTTCGGCATGAAAACTCCGCCGGATGCCTACGTCGTGCTGGGGAACGGACGGATCAACGCGTTTGCGTCGGGGCACGGATTTCGCCGTTTCGTCGTCGTCTACAGCGACCTGTTCGAAGTCGGTGGGCAGGCACGCGAGCCCGATGCGCTCGCATTCATCATCGGCCACGAGGTCGGCCACATCGCTGCCGGGCATGCGTCGTACTGGCGCCAGTGGGGACAGTTCGCGTCGAACTACATTCCGGTGATCGGATCTTCGCTGTCGCGTTCCATGGAGTACACGGCGGACAACTTCGGCTTTCACATGCGCCCTCAGGGCGCACCGGGCGCGATGGGCGTCCTCGGCGCGGGAAAGTATCTGGTGGGTCTGGTCGGGTTCGACGAACTGGCCGATCGGGCGACACTCGAATCCGGGTTCTTCCCGTGGTTCGTCAACATCTTGTCGTCGCATCCGGTGCTGACCTGGCGTGCGGCTGCGCTTCGCAACCGCACGCACTCAGGGCATCTGTTCTTCCGGCCGGGTCAGCTCTACCGAAATCCGGCGCTCACTGCCGCTCAGTCGAACTGAGGATCCTCGTTGCGGGTCCGCTTGAGCTCGAAGAAATGGGGGTAGCCGGCCAGCGCGACTGCGCCGTCCCACACCTTGCCTGCGTCCTCGCCGCGCGGGATGCGTGAGAGCACGGGGCCGAAGAACGCCACACCGTTGACATGGATCGTCGGGGTTCCGACGTCGGGTCCGACGGCGTCCATGCCCTTGTGGTGGCTCTCGCGCAGAGCCTCGTCGTACTTGTCGGTGTCGGCGGCCTCGGCCAGTTCAGGTGGCAGGCCGACCTCGGCAAGGGACGACTTGATGACGTCGGCGAAGTCCTTGTTTCCCTCGTTGTGAATCTTCGTCCCCATCGCCGTGTACAGCGGCAAGAGGATATCGTCGCCCTTCAGCTGCGCTGCAGCGATAGCGACACGGACCGGGCCCCAGGCCTTGGCCATCATCTCCCGGTACTCGTCGGGAAGGTCACGGCCCTCGTTGAGAACCGCAAGGCTCATCACGTGGAACTTGGCCTCGATGTCGCGTACCTGCTGGGCCTCGAGAATCCAGCGTGAGGTGATCCAGCACCACGGGCAGAGCGGATCGAACCAGAAGTCAGCAGTGTCCGTGGTCTTGCTCGAGGTTGCGCTCACGAAGAAACTCCCTATCAGTTCATGTCGGTCAGGTCATATCAGTTCGGGGACATACTCCCGTTCTGGCAACAATCATGAACCCGCAATCCTTCCCGCGCTTTCCCCCGAACCACCTCCCGATCGCAGTAGTGTCGAAAAGAAACGAGTACGAAGGAGTGGTTCAGTAATGAGCACCAACCGGAGATTCGTGATCGTCGGCGGCGGGCTCGCGGGCGCAAAGATCGCAGAAGCCCTGCGTGACAGAGATTTCGACGGTGAGATCACCGTATTGAGTGAAGAAGACCACCTCCCGTACGAGCGTCCGCCGCTGTCGAAAGAGTTCTTCGCAGGCAAGAAGACACTCCCCGAATTCACCGTCCACGACGGCGAGTGGTTTCGGGACCATCGCGTCGATCTTCGCCCGGGAACGACGGCAACGGCCATCGACCCCGCTGCGCACACCGTGTCACTTCCGGACGGTTCCACGATCAGCTACGACAAGCTCGCCTTGGCCACCGGTTCGCGGTCGCGGCGCCTCGACATCCCGGGATCCGACGCCGAGGGCGTTCACTACGTGCGAACAGTCGATCAGGCCGCCGCGCTGCTGCGCACCCTGGCCGCCGACAAGAAGCTCGTCGTGATCGGTGCCGGCTGGATCGGCCTCGAAATTGCCGCGTCGGCTCGCGGTTTCGACGTCGACGTCACCGTGCTCGAGCATGCCGGACTTCCGCTCGAATCGACCCTCGGCCCGGAAATGGGTGAGGTCTTCGCCGCACTGCACCGCCAGAACGGGGTGGACTTACGCACCGGCACGGACGTCACCGCAATCTCTGTCGACGGCGGTCACGCCTCGGGCGTCACTTTGAGCGATGGAACCGTGATTCCGGCCGACGCCGTGTTGATCGCTGTCGGCGCATTGCCGAACACCGAGTTGGCATCGGAGGCGGGTATCGACGTCGAGAACGGGGTTCTCGTCGACGCCGGTCTGCAGAGCAGCGACCCCGACGTGGTCGCAGTGGGTGACATCGCGGCCGCACAGCATCCGATTCTGAATGCACGAATTCGGGTGGAGCACTGGGCAAACGCACTCAACCAACCCGAGACGGCCGCAGAGACCATGTTGGGACGGCCCGCCGAGTACGTCCGCATGCCGTATTTCTTCACCGATCAGTACGACCTCGGAATGGAATACGTAGGTCACGCACCGCACGGCGGCTACTCGAGTGTCGTCACTCGCGGCGACGTCGACAAGCGCGAGTTCCTGGCATTCTGGCTCGATTCCGCGAACAAGGTGCTCGCCGGCATGAACGTGAACATCTGGGATGCCGGTGACGCCATCAAGGAATTGGTCGCGTCTTCGCGTCCCGTCGATCCGGAGCGGTTGGCCGATCCGGAGATTCCGCTGGCAGAAGTGTCCGCTTGAGTGAAGTCGTTCTCTTCGTGATGGGATGGACGTAATAGATCCGCACCATCTACGAGGAGATCTTTGTGGTCGCACCGAACCTGACACGCGAAACCGCAGCGCAACGGTCAGCAATCCTGACCGTCGAGAACTACCTGATCGAACTCGATCTCACCGACGGCAAAGACGCACCCGGCGAGGAGACGTTCTCCTCGAAGACCACCGTCACGTTCACCGCCACGGCCGGAGCAAGCAGCTTCATCGACATCGTCGCGGCCAGAGTCCATTCCGCGGTCCTGAACGGCACCGCGCTCGACGTCTCCGGCTACGACGAGTCGACTGGCATCAGCCTGCCTGACCTCGCTGCCGACAACGAGTTGGTCATCGAGGCCGATTGCATCTACTCCCACACCGGCGAGGGGCTGCACCGATTCGTCGACCCGACCGATGACGCCGTCTACCTTTACTCACAGTTCGAGACGGCTGACGCCAAGCGCATGTTCGCGTGCTTCGATCAGCCTGATCTCAAGGCCACGTTCGACGTCCGCGTCACCGCTCCCACGTCGTGGAAGGTCATCTCCAACTCCGCGGTCGTCGAGACCCTTGCCGCCGATCCCGGCAAGCACGTCTTCAGGACCACCCCGAAGATGAGCACGTACCTGGTGGCGCTCATCGCCGGTCCCTACGCGCAGTGGACCGACAACTACTCCGACGAGCACGGCGACATCCCGCTCGGAATCTTCTGCCGCGCTTCGCTGGCCGAGTTCATGGACGAGGAGCGACTGTTCACCGAGACCAAGCAGGGATTCGACTTCTACCACCGCAACTTCGGTGTTCCCTATGCTTTCGGCAAGTACGACCAGCTCTTCGTCCCCGAATTCAATGCGGGCGCGATGGAGAATGCCGGCGCCGTGACATTCCTCGAGGACTACGTCTTCCGTTCCAAGGTGACCCGCTACTCGTACGAACGTCGTGCCGAAACGGTCCTGCACGAAATGGCGCACATGTGGTTCGGCGACCTCGTCACGATGGCGTGGTGGGACGACCTGTGGCTCAACGAGTCGTTCGCGACCTTCGCTTCGGTCCTGTGCCAGACCGAGGCCACGGAGTACACGAACGCCTGGACGACGTTCGCCAACGTCGAGAAGTCGTGGGCGTACCGCCAGGACCAGTTGCCGTCGACGCACCCGATTGCCGCGGACATTCCGGACCTGGCCGCCGTCGAGGTGAACTTCGACGGCATCACGTACGCGAAGGGCGCCAGCGTCCTCAAGCAGTTGGTGGCATACGTCGGACTCGAGCCGTTCCTCGCCGGACTGCGTGAGTACTTCCGTGAGCACGCATTCGGAAACGCAACCTTCGACGATCTGCTGGGCTCACTCGAAAAGTCCTCGGGCCGTGACCTTTCCGACTGGGGTCGGCAGTGGCTCAAGACCACCGGTTTGAACATCCTGCGCCCCGACTTCGATGTCGACGCAGACGGAAAGTTCACCCGCTTCGCCGTCCTGCAGGACGGTGCTGCACCAGGCGCCGGCGAGCGGCGAATCCACCGGATCGCCATCGGAATCTACGACGACGTCGACGGCAAGTTGGTGCGAAGCCATCGCGTCGAACTCGACCTCGATGCCGTGGAAAGCACGGATGTCCCCGAACTTGTCGGCGTCGCCCGCGGTGCACTCGTGTTGGTCAACGACGACGATCTCACCTACGGCTCCGTGCGACTCGATCCCGAATCGTTGGCGACGGCGATCGAGCGGGTCGGCGACATCACCGACTCACTCCCCCGCACCCTGGTCTGGTCGGCGGCGTGGGAAATGACCCGTCAAGCCGAACTGAAGGCACGCGACTTCGTCGCGCTGGTCGAGCGCGGCATCAGTTCGGAGACCGAAGTCGGTGTGGTGCAACGTCTCTTGCTCCAAGCCCAAACCGCCATCGGCTCCTACGCAGATCCGGCCTGGGCCGAGGCCGAAGGCGCGGCGAGCTTCGCCAATCGGTTGCTCGAGCTCGCACGTGAGGCAGAGGCCGGGTCCGACCACCAGCTGGCATTCGTCAACGCACTTACCGGCGCAGCACTCTCCCCGTGGCACACCGAGGTACTGCGCGAATTGCTCGACGCCGATCCCTCCACCGTTGGGCTCGACGGCCTGATCGTCGACACGGACCTGCGCTGGCGCATCGTCGGGGCACTCGCAGCCGCCGGTGAGATCGACGCCGAAGCAACCGCAACTCCATTCATCGACGCCGAAGCTCAGCGTGACCCGACCGCTGCGGGCGCTCGTCAAGCCGCGGCGGCCGCGGCCGGACGTCCGCAGGTCGCTGTCAAGGAAGAGGTCTGGGCAAAGGTCGTCGGCGACGACTCCGTGCCCAACATCACCGCGCGATCGATCATCGGCGGGTTCGCTCGCGAAGGCCAGGACGAATTGCTCGAGCCCTTCGTCTCCCGCTACTTCGCCGATATCGCGGCGGTGTGGGAACGACGCTCGAGCGAAGTGGCACAGACGGTCGTCATCGGGCTGTACCCGTCGTGGTCGATCTCGGACGAATCCGTAGCGGCAGCAGACCGGTTCCTCGAAGGCGACATCCCTCCCGCGTTGCGTCGCCTGGTCGTCGAAGGCCAGGCCGGCGTGGTTCGTTCACTCGCAGCACGAAAGTTCGACGCGAGCTGACATGCGAAAGGCCGGTGCCCGCGTCGATTCTCACGAATCGACGCGGGCACCGGCCTGTGTCTGACAAACAGTTACGGCGCTGAAATTGCGGCTGCCATAACGCGGATGGCACTGATCAGTCCGTCGATCAGGTTGCCTTCACTGAAGGATGCAACAGCTGCCGTTGCTCCGAGCTGGGTAACACGATCGGTGACCCGATCGGCGATTACCCGACCGCTGCGAACCTCGACGGTGCGCTGGTTGGGCGAAACGGCGATCAGGACGGAACGCTCGGCTTCGGGCGTGGTCGGGAACAATGCGTCGGCACCCGCTGCCGGATCAGAACCGAGATCACCGACGTACGCGTTGAACCGCACCTTGGTGGCCCGCGTCGCTTCGGTCATCGCGACGTCGAGCGCGACCAGATCCATGGTCTCGAACGGAAGATCGTCGGTGAACGGCTCGCCGATGCGATGCACACCGGATACGCGTCCACTGGACGTGACGACGCTGCCGACGGGCAGGTCCTCGGGCGCTACTGCGAGCGCGGTCGAATGATCACCACTTGCCACTTGCGGACCCTCCGATCAGATCAGCCGAACCGGCTTCGATTGCGTGTGCACTGCCGTGATGGCCACCGCGAACGGTGACCTCGTCGACAGCACTCCACAGCACGGGAGCGTGATCCCACGACTCACCGAGATGGAACGCCGGCGGAACCGGTCCCGGCGTCTTCTTCCCGAGGAAGGACGCAGCCGCGAAGAACGCGGTGATCAAGGCCGGAATCCCAACGTATATCAGTACTACCTCGAGAATGCTCACACCAGATAACGTAGCCCAGAACGCCAGGAAGGAAAGCGTCAGGGCCACAAATTCTCGGGCAATTTCGTTTCGGTGACGCTAGAACTCAATTCAGGCTGCGCCCACGCCGACACATAGCTCAGGCTGCGCCCACGCCGAGATAAGGCATCCACGCCGGATGCAATTCCTTGGTCGCCGCGAGCAGACGCCAGTGAGGTCCGGACGGCGGGACCAATTCCGCACGGAGGGTCCATCCGAGTTCGCTGAGCATCTTGTCTGCCTTGCGGTGATTGCAGGGGGCACAGCACGCGACGCAGTTCTCCCACGAATGCCCGCCACCTCTGCTGCGAGGAACGACGTGGTCGATGGTTTCGGCTTTGGCTCCGCAGTACGCACATCGGAAGTGGTCACGATGCATCAGCGCGGCACGAGTCATGGGGATGCGGGCGCGATATGGAACGCGCACGTAGGTGCGCAATCGAATGACCGAGGGAACCTGCACCGACCAGTCCGCGGAATGGACTACCGGGCCCTGTTCGTCCTCGTGGACGGTATCGGCCTTGCCGCAGGCCATCAGTACGACCGCGCGCCTGGCAGGAAGGGCGGTCAGCGGTTCGTACGTGACGTTGAGCAGTAGCACCCGACGTTTCACCCACTCGGGGACGACGCGATCGGGAGGGAACATCTCGAGGTGAGAATGCTCGTCGGAAAAGAGTGGGTCGGTAGTGTGCGCGAACCCGTCAGGAACAACTTCCAGAACAGCCCCTAACGCGTGGTCGTTCCGCGCGCTAGTGGGCTGGAGTTGTCGGTGATTGCGTGCAGCATGTCGGTTCTTCATACGACCTCCGGGAGACTGCCCCCAAGTTGACCACGGATGATCGCGTTACGCACTCTCATTTCGAACAAAATTGCCAGGACGGCCGGTGAATTTCCGGTGAATGGGTACGCACTCCGACTCGATACAACCGTCGTCGACCCGGAAACCGACCACTACGGCCGTCAGGCACAATGGAACTTGCCATGAATGACGTACAGCACGACGTGCAGCAGACCTTCTACGACGCCGTCGGCGGAGCCGAGACGTTTCACAAGCTCACCGCGCGATTTTACGAAGAAGTCGCGAAGGACGAGGTTGTGCGCCCGCTCTACCCCGAGGCCGATCTCGGCCCGGCCGAGCGGCGGATGCGGATGTTCCTCGAGCAGTACTGGGGCGGACCGCACACGTACTCGGAGGAGCGTGGACACCCGCGTCTGCGGATGCGCCACAATCCATTCGTGATCGGCCCGATCGAGCGTGATGCGTGGCTGCGGTGCATGCACGTCGCCATCGCGTCCATCGACGAGAAGACTCTGAGCCCGGTGCACCGCAAGCAGTTGATCGACTACATGGAGATGGCTGCCGCGTCCATGGTGAACTCCGCTATCTGACCGTCTACTTAGCCTTCGGCCTGAACACGCGCGCGACCCGGCGGACTGCTCGTACCCCGAACGACACCGTGGGATGCAGGGGCGAACTCAAGATTGCATGCTTGCGCACGTACTCTTCGACCTCCCACTCCGACCAACTGCCCGCACGGAAGAGTGCGGCATCGCCGACACTCAGGGTTCGCTCGGCGATTCCGTCGGCCTGAACGGTGACCGACCCTTCGATGATGTGCACGATTTCGTCCGCGTGGAAGTACCAGCGGAAGCGCCCCTTCGTGCAATCCCAGACGTGTGTAGTCGTGGTCCCGTCTTTACTCGCCGACCATTGCGCCGACCGTGCAACCGGTGTGCCGAAGATTATCCAGTCGCGGTTGATCGGATCATCTTCGAGCAGTACATGATCCAAACTGACCGCTTCGATTGCCGACAAAGTCAAGGCCAAGCCCCCTTGGTTGAATTCCCGAATACTTCTCCCCCGGCAGTAACACCAAAGTTGCCACATGGTGTCACCGCGTGAATGCAAAGTACACCAAGGCTAGGTAAAGAGTCACGCTTTTGCCGTGTCCAAGTCGTGAGAGTGCCAGACGTTTGGCACTATGAACTGCTGTGAGCACCCCCGCGGATTCGTCCTCTGTAAGCCGGCCCGAAGCCCCGTGGTGGAACGAGGCGGTCTTCTATCAGATCTATCCGCGTTCTTTTGCCGATTCGGGCAGCGACGGTATCGGCGACCTCGGCGGAGTCGAGGAGAAACTCGGCTACCTCGAACTGCTCGGCATCGATGCAATCTGGTTGAGCCCGGTGATGAAGTCACCGATGGCAGACCACGGCTACGACGTCTCGGATCCTCGCGACATCGATCCCCTCTTCGGCGATCTGGCGACGATGGATTCACTGATCACGTCAGCCCACGAACGCGGAATCAAGGTCACGATGGACCTGGTCCCGAACCACACGAGTGATCAGCACGAGTGGTTCAAGGCAGCCCTGGCGTCGGCGCCAGGTTCTGCGGAGCGATCCCGCTACATCTTCCGAGACGGCAAAGGTGAAAACGGCAACGAACCGCCGAACAACTGGCCGAGCATCTTCGGCGGCCCGGCATGGACCCGCGTCAGCGAAGCCGACGGAACACCCGGCCAGTGGTACCTGCACATCTTCGCCAAGGAACAGCCCGACCTGAACTGGGACAACCCCGAGGTCTTCGACGACCTCGCCAAGACTCTGCGCTTCTGGCTCGAGCGCGGAATCGACGGATTCCGCATCGACGTGGCCCACGGAATGGCTAAGCCCGACGGTTTGCCGGACCACGACTGGGAGCTCAACGAGCTCATGCGCAATTCCGACGACGACCCGCGGTTCAACAACCCGGCAGTTCACGAAATCCACCGCGGCATCCGCAAGGTCATGGACGAGTTCCCGGAGGCGATGACCGTCGGCGAGATCTGGGTGAAGGACAACCAGAAGTTCGGCGAATACATCCGGCCAGACGAACTGCATCTCGGATTCAACTTCCGACTTGCAGAAACCGAATTCTCCGCCGAGTCCGTCCGGGAGGCCGTGGAGAACTCTCTTGCGGCCGTCGCCGAGGTCGGGGGTGTGCCCACGTGGACGCTGTCGAATCACGACGTCGAACGTGAAGTCACGCGCTACGGCGGGGGTGAGATCGGAACCCAACGCGCACGGGCGATGATCCTCGTCGAACTGGCGCTTCCGGGCGCGAGCTTCATCTACAACGGAGCCGAACTCGGCCTGCCGAACGTCGACCTGCCCGACGAGGCACTACAGGACCCGGTCTGGGAACGATCCGGACATGCCGAGCGAGGACGCGACGGCTGCCGAGTGCCCCTTCCGTGGGAAGGAAGCGAACCCCCGTTCGGATTCACCACCGGCGCGAGCACCTGGTTGCCGATGCCACGCGAGTGGTCGACGCTCACGGTGGAGGCGCAGATCGAGGACGTCGACTCGATGCTCTCGCTTTATCGCGCCGCCCTCGAACTTCGTAGCGCCAGGCCGGAGTTCTCCGGCGCCGACATCGATTGGTACGGCAGTCCCCCCGGCTGCCTCGCTTTCCGTCGACGCGGTGGTCTGATCTGTGCTCTCAACACCACGGAGGTGCCGATCGCACTGCCGAGCGGGCAGCTACTGTTGAGCAGCGCACCACTCCTCGACGGTCAACTACCCGTCAACGCTGCGGCGTGGCTGATCTGAGAGAACACCGCACCCGCCACCTGAACTCCTATCGTGCGACCATCAGCGGTATCGAACCACCGCGGTGACGGTAGATCGAACCGAACCGTGCATCGAGCCGCACCCAGGATTTGCTCGCCCGCACCCGAACCAGTTCCGAGGCGTCGATCTGCTCGAGGTCGATGTCGGCGGTCATCGCCTCGGACCCGGCGTGCGGAACGAATCCCATTGCGGTCAAGGCAAAAACAACCCGCATCGAGATCCCGACCGTGCCGGACGGACCACTGACCTCGAGCACGTCCTGATCGAGCAACGACGCCGGCGGACCGTGACTACTTCCATGCTCCAGTGCCAAGGCGTTGCCCCGCTGCGCCAGTTCGATCAGCACCCGGGCGGGTACGTCGTCCAGGTGCTCGAAGCCGTCCATCGGCGGCAACGCCCCACGCCACGCCGAATCCATGGCGAACCCCGGATCGATCAGCTCACTTGTCGCCTGCTCCACCGCCGAGAGCAACTGATCGCCGGCAGCCGAGGTGTCGTCAGGGTTGATGGTGCCCGCCACGGTTCGTGTAGCGAGAGCGTCGAAACCCGTTGACGCCCAGACGCTCAGGTGAGCATCTCCGCGTCGACGCATTCGGATGACCGTGGACTCGTCCAAGCGCAGTGCATGACCGATGAAGCCGGCCAAGTTCTTTCGCTCGGCCTCCTCGGGCACGGTCAGTACACGTTCATGCACGTTGCCAGCTCTCCAGGTACTCGCGCTCGGGCCCGCTGAGGCGACGCAAACGTTGAGTGTCGATATCGAAGGCCGCGATCTGAGTCGACGCCACGATGGACGGCGGAACGCTGAGATCGGCGCCGCGCGGGCGAACTTCGTACGCGATGGTGAAGTCCACCGCGCGCACCTTTTCCACCCACATGAAGACGTCGAGCGGTGAATCGTCGTGCCGCAGTTGGCCGCGATACCGCACGTGGAGATCGGCAATCACGGCCCCGTCACGCAGGGTGACCGTCGGGCGCGAGTCTTCGAACAACCAAGGAATCCGCGCCTCTTCGAGCAACGTCACCATCCGTGCGTGGTTGATGTGCTGGAAGGCATCCATGTCGGACCACCGAACCACAACTTCGGCGTGGAATCCTTCGCTCAACGTCCTACCTCCGATCGGGTGCCCATGCTGCGCACCATGCTACGAACCTGACGCGCCGCCACCGAGAGCGTCGCGAGGTCAAGCGTCCCAGACTCGAAGATCTCGACGAGAGCTGCCCTCGCCCGGCTCAGGCGAGAGGCGTTGGTCGATTCCCATTCGTCGATCTTTTCCTGCGGCGACTCCCCCGGCTCGCCGCCGGCCAGAACCTCCATCGTCAGCTGCCGAAGCGAACTGTAAAGGTCGTCTCGCAACGCGAGCCTCGCGAGCGAGTGCCAGCGATCGCCGCGCTCGAGTCCCGAGACCGCGCTCAGCAACCAGTCGATTCCCAGATGCGCGTCCAAGGCGTAGTACAGCTCCGCAACTTCGGCGATGTCGTGATCTGCGATGTCGGCGATATCCGCGATGTCGAGCAGGCAGTAGACGTCGAGCAGTCGGAACACGTCCAGCGCCAACGCTTCCGGAGCCCCGCGATCGATCACCGATTGAGCGCGCACCAGCAGATCGTCGAGTTGATGGCCCGCAAGCATCCCCGGAACCAGAGGTGCCGTCGCCCGATACGCCGCCGAGTAACGCGCTACCTCGGCGCCGACGGCGATCGGCTGGGGCCGATTGGCCAGGAACCACCGCGACGCGCGGTCGAGCAAGCGGCACGACTCCACGATCAGCTCGTTTTCGATCTCTGCACTGACGCCCGCCGAGCGGATTCGCGACCACACCTCGTCGAGCGCAAAGACCTCTCGCACAGCGGCGTAGGCACGGATCGAGTCGGTACTGCTCGCTCCGGTCTCCTCGGCCAAGCGGTAGGCGTAGGTGATTCCGCCGTTGTCGATCACTTCGTTGACGAGCATCGTCGCGACGATCTGCCGCCGCAACGGGTGTGCCTTGATCTCCGTTTCGAACCGATCGCGAACAGCGGTCGGGAAGTACTGCGGGATCTGCTGGGCGAAGAAATCGTTGTCCGGCAACTCGGTTGCAAGTAAATCGTCCTTGAGTGAAAGCTTGACGTGCGCCGTCAGCGTCGCCAGTTCCGGCGACGTCAGACCCACACCGGCCTCGAGTCGACGCTCGATCTCCTTGTCGGTCGGCAACGCCTCGAGCTTGCGGTCAAGGCCACGTGCTTTGGTCAGATCCGTCAACTGACGGCGGTGAACACCGAGCATCTGAGAAGCGGTCACGCGGGAGATTCCGAGCAGCGCATTCTGGGCGATGTTGTCCGCCAACACCAGCGCCGCCACGTCGTCGGTCATCGACGCCAGCAACGGATTCCGTTCCTGCGTGGGCAGTAACTGCGAACGCACGAGCGAATCGAGAAGAATCTTGATGTTCACTTCGTGATCGGAGCAGTCGACGCCGGCCGAGTTGTCGATGGCGTCGGTGTTGATGTGACCGCCGTTGGCGCTGAACTCGATTCGTCCCAGAGCTGTCACGCCGAGGTTGCCGCCCTCCCCGATCACCTTGACCCGCAGGTCTTGACCGTCGACACGCACGGCGTCGTTACTCTTGTCGCCAACCTGCGCATTGGTCTCGGTCGACGCTTTGACGTATGTACCGATTCCGCCGTTCCAGAGTAGATCCACCGGTGCCGACAGAATCGCCTGCATCAATTCCGGCGGCGAGAGCTTCGTGACCCCCTCGGCCAGACCCAGTGCGATCCGGACGCTTTCGGCGATCGGAACCGACTTGACCGTGCGGTCCCAGACGCCGCCACCTTCACTGATCAGGCTCTTGTCGTAGTCGGCCCATGACGACCGTGGCAACTCGAAAAGTCGTTGACGTTCGACGAACGAGCTCGCTGCATCCGGGTTCGGATCGAGGAAGATGTGTCGATGGTCGAACGCGCCCACCAGACGGATGTGCCGACTGAGGAGCATTCCGTTGCCGAACACGTCTCCGCTCATGTCGCCGACGCCTACCGTCGTGAAATCCTGCGTCTGCGTGTCGACCCCGAGTTCGCGGAAGTGCCGCTTGACGCTTTCCCAGGCGCCGCGAGCGGTGATACCCATGCCCTTGTGGTCGTATCCCACGGAGCCACCGGAGGCAAACGCGTCGCCGAGCCAGAAGTCGTACTTGGCGGCAACCGAATTGGCGAGATCCGAGAACGTCGCCGTGCCCTTGTCCGCGGCGACCACCAGGTAGCGATCCTGATCGTCCTTGCGCACCACTCGATCCGGCGTCACAACTTCGCCGGTAGCCGCGTGCACGTTGTCGGTGATGTCGAGCAATCCGGAGATGAACGTGGTGTAGCAGGCCTTGCCGGTTTCCAGCGTCGCCATTCGATCAACGGCCGGATCACCCGTCGGCAGAGGCGGATTCTTCACGACGAAGCCGCCCTTGGCGCCGACCGGCACGATCACCGCGTTCTTGACGGCCTGAGCCTTCACCAAGCCGAGCACCTCGGTGCGGAAATCCTCGCGCCGGTCGGACCAGCGGAGCCCGCCGCGCGCGACTGCGCCGAATCGCAGGTGGACGCCTTCGACCTCGGGTGAGTACACGTAGATCTCGAAAGCCGGCCGCGGCTTGGGCAACTCGCTGATCCGTGAGGGATCGAGCTTGACCGACAGGTAGTCGCGAGAGCGGCCATCGGCGTCGACGACGTAGAAATTGGTACGCAAGGTCGCCTTCACCAAGGAGAACATTCCACGCAGAATGCGATCGGCATCCAAGCTGAGTACCTCGTCGATGGACGCACGCAACTGCTCGTCCAATTCGGCGACGCGAATGTCGTCCTGCTTCTCGGGGTCGAACATCGCCTCGAACAACTGCACCAATGCAAACGCGGTCTGCGGGTGTGTAAGCGCGATTCCTTCGATGTGGAACTGACTGTACGGAAATGTGGCCTGGCGCAGATACTTTGCGTAAGCACGCAGCACCACGGCTTGCCGCCAGGACATTCCGGCCCGCAGCACCAACTCGTTGAATCGGTCAGCTTCTGCCCGGCCGAACCAGACTGCACCGAATGCAGCCGTGAATCGCTTCTGGACCTCGGTCAGCGGGGCGGTACTGGTCTCGAGCGGCACCTGCGCATCGAGGTCGATCTCGACCGACGCCCGAAGATCCGCCGGTACCGACAATCCGAAATCGTAGATCCAGCACTGAACGCCGTCGAGTCGCTGCACGACGTGCGGCCGCTCGTCGAGAACTTCGACGCCGAGTGACTGCAGCACCGGTAGCACCTGGCTCAACGAGATACCGTCGCCGCCGACGAAGAGCGTGAAGCGCCAGGCACCGGGCGCGGAGTCCACAGCACGATAGAGCAGTACGTCGATCGCGCCTGGCGCCAACGCCTCGAGTCTGGCGATGTCGGCCAACGCGCGTGACGGTTCGAAGTCCTCCTTGTATCCATCGGGAAGCACCCGCGAATACCGCTGCACCAGTTCCGGATCCACACCTGGACTTTCACGAACAAGGTCGTTGATGCGGTCGTCCCAGCTACGACTGACTTCGGTCAACAGAGCCTGAACTCGCTCGCGGTTGGCCTCGGAGACATCCAGATGAACCGGCTCACTGTCCGGATCGCGCCGGATCGTCACGTGCAACAGCGCAAGATCGTTCTCGGTAACCCGGGCGGTGTAATCGACTGTGCCTGGTCCGAATTCGCGCCACAGCAGGTTTTGCATCGCCAGTCGCACCCGCGTCGTGTACCGGTCGCGGGGTAGGTACACCAAGCAGGATACGAACCGTCCGAACGTGTCCTCGCGGACAAAGAGTCGCACCTGTCGACGCAGCCCGATGCTGTGCACGGCGTGGACGGTCTCGAACAAGGTCTCGGCGTCGCTCGAGAACAACTCGGTGCGTGGGAACGACTGGATGACCTCGAGCATCGCCTGTCCGGAGTACGAATGCAGGTCGACACCGGCACGCGCGATGACTTCGCGGACGCGGCGCTCGATCAGAGGAATCGCGAGGACGTTCTCGTGGAGTGCGACCACGGTGAACACACCCAGGAATCTGTGCTCCCCCACGATGTTTCCCTCGTCGTCGAGGATCGAGACACCCACGAAGTACGGGTAGACGGCGCGGTGCACCGTGGCGGGGAACGATCCCTGCGTCAGGACCAGAAGCGGTCGATCCGGGAGATCTGCGACGGGAGGCAAACTCATCGGGCCTTCGGTGACCGCGTCGGAGCGCAGCACGCCGAGTCCACTGCCGGCGACCGTGCGTGAACCGTCCTTCGTACCCTCGAATCGCCGGTATCCGAGCACGGCATAGTTTCCGTCCGCCATCCACCGCAGCAGCCGGGCGGTGTCGGAGAATTCTTCGGGGGTGATCCTCCCGGAGGCAGTTTCTGCGGCACTCTCCAACTCGTCGGCAACGCGCAGTTGCAATGCCTTCATGTCCGGGGTGTCACCAACCACCTGGCGGACGTCTGCGAGCACCTTGCCGAGGTGTGCTTCGATCGCGTCGAGAGCGGAATCCTCGACTTCGGAGTCCAACTGGACGTGCATCCAGGATTCTTGGATACCGCTGTCGCCCAAGGACATCAGATTGCCCGAGTCATCGCGTTCAACCGTCAGGATCGGATGGGCGAATTGACTGATTCCCACACCTTGTCGGTTGAGCATCGCGGTAACGGACTCGACGAGCAACGACATGTCGTCGGTGACGATCTGGACGGCAGCGCCGAGACCCTCGGATCCTGACGGGCGGTACACACGCCATACGGCCGTGCCCGGGGTCCGCTGCCTCCCGAGCGCAAGATGCGCGAGCAGGACTCGATCCGATCGACCGTTGATGACGTCGTCGCTGTCACCCTCGTCGATATGCGTGAAAAAGGCCTCGCGAAGACGCGTCAACAACGTCGCTTCGTCGAGGCCTGTGCCCTGCTGCCGTACACGGTCTGTCATTGCTGGCTCACATCCTTGTGGGTTCTGATCGCCGCGACCAATCTCTGACTCGAGACTAGCCGCGGCAACCAGTACCTAGGGTGAACTGAGAAACGAAATCTACGATGTCGTCATCTGAACAAGCGATGCTTCGAGCACCGCGCGTTCGCTGTCCGCCAGCGGTCTGGACTTTTCGGACACCGTGTCGAATCCGACCATCAACGCGTCGCCGAAAGCGCATTCGACACCCGCGTTGTCACGGATGACGTGCCGAACCGTGAACGAGGAAGTCCCGACGTGAGTCGTGAAGATCTCCACATTCAAGGGACCGGACCGATCGGTGACCGGCTTGAGGAACTCGACGGTCATCTTTCGAACCACGAGGTATCCCGGCCGGCCGCCGAGCGGCGCCAGTTTCGCTTCCAGGAACTGGATGCGCGCTTCCTGCATGTACTCGACGTAACGCGTGTTGTTGACGTGACCCAACCGGTCGGAATCGCCCCACCGGACCTGGATTTGCGCCGTGTATACGTCGGACACCGGATCAGTCCCTGGTGAGCTTGCGGTGAGTCACGCGGTGCGGGCGTGCGGCGTCGGGGCCGAGTCGCTCGACCTTGTTCGCCTCGTAGCCCTCGAAGTTGCCCTCGTACCAGTACCAAGCTGCCTCGTTGTCGCCGAAGCCACCTTCCCACGCGAGGATGTGGGTACAGGTCCGGTCCAGGAACCAGCGATCGTGCGAGATCACGACGGCGCAGCCGGGGAACTCTTCGAGAGCGTTCTCCAGCGAGCCGAGGGTTTCGACGTCGAGGTCGTTGGTGGGCTCATCGAGCAGGATCAGGTTGCCGCCCTGCTTGAGCGTCATCGCCAGGTTCAGGCGGTTGCGCTCACCACCGGAGAGGACGCCGGCCGGCTTCTGCTGATCGTGGCCCTTGAAACCGAACGAGCTGATGTACGCGCGCGAGGGGAACTCGGTCTGGCCGACGACGATGAAATCGAGCCCGTCGGACACGGTCTCCCAGACCGTCTTCTTGGGGTCGATTCCGGAACGGTTCTGGTCGACGTAGCTCAGCTTGACCGTCTGACCGATCTTGACCTCACCGGCGTCAGGCTCCTCGAGACCGACGATGGTCTTGAACAGCGTCGTCTTACCGACGCCGTTGGGGCCGATGACGCCGACAATTCCGTTGCGCGGCAACGTGAACGAGAGATCCTTGATCAGCACGCGACCGTCGAAGCCCTTGTCGAGGTTCGAGACCTCCACGACCACGTCACCCAGGCGCGGCGGTGCCGGGATCTGGATCTCGTCGAAGTCGAGCTTGCGCGTCTTCTCTGCTTCGTTCGCCATTTCCTCGTAGCGATCGAGACGAGCCTTGTTCTTGGCCTGGCGGGCCTTGGCGCCGGAACGAACCCATGCGAGCTCGTCCTTGAGGCGCTTCTGCAGCTTCTGATCCTTCTTGCCGGCAACTTCGAGGCGTGCAGCCTTCTGCTCCAGGTAGGTGGAGTAGTTGCCCTCGTACGGGTACAGGCGTCCGCGGTCGACTTCACAGATCCACTGCGCGACGTGATCGAGGAAGTAGCGATCGTGAGTCACGGCGAGGATTGCGCCGGGGTAAGCAGCGAGATGCTGCTCGAGCCACAGGACAGATTCGGCGTCGAGGTGGTTGGTGGGCTCATCGAGGAGCAGGAGGTCGGGCTTGCTCAGCAGCAGCTTGCAGAGCGCAACGCGTCGCTTCTCACCACCGGAGAGGTGGGTGACCATCTCTTCCGGCGGGGGGCAGCGCAGGGCGTCCATAGCCTGCTCGAGCTGCGAGTCGATCTCCCACGCATCTGCGTGATCGAGCTTCTCCTGCAGCTCGCCCATCTCTTCCATGAGCTCGTCGGAGTAATCCGTAGCCATCAGCTCGGCGATCTCGTTGTACCGCTTGAGCTGGACCATCGTCTCTCCGAGACCGTCCTCGACGTTCTCGCGAACGGTCTTGGTCTCGTCGAGCTCCGGCTCCTGCATGAGGATGCCGACGGTCGCGCCCGGGGCCAGGAATGCCTCGCCGTTGCCCGGCTGGTCCAGTCCGGCCATGATCTTGAGGATGCTGGATTTACCAGCGCCGTTCGGTCCGACGACACCGATCTTCGCGCCGGGGTAAAAGCTCATCGTGACGTCATCGAGGATGACCTTGTCACCGTGCGCCTTGCGCACCTTCTTCATCGTGTAAATGAACTCAGCCATGACCGCCAGCCTATCGGTGTTTGTCCTATAACCCACATTGCGCGTTGGCGCTCACACCGATGCGGGTTCTGCGGACAGTCCGAGGTCATCGACCAGATTCGTCGACATGCTCATCGACCCCCACGAAAACCGCGATGGGGACACCTCCGGGTGTCCCCAGGACGGCTCAGATCATTGCCCTGTGGATGCCCTTCGGCTCGCCACCGAGCTGCGAGAGCGTCGACGCATGGAAAATGGAACCGGGTACGTGGATCGCGTGCGCGAGACCGGCATGAGCGTCACGCCAGAACCGCTGCATCGGCGTGTTCAACTGCAAAGCCCCACCACCGGAACGAGCAAAGATCTCGTCCACCGCACGCACCGCACGCCACGCCGCAGCAGTCTGCGTACGGCGACCGATCGCACGAAGCTCGAACGAAACTTCCTGCCCCTTCTCCGTCATGTCCCAGAAACGATCCACCGTCTCCAAGATCGCAGCCCGAGAAGCAGCGATCTCGGCCGCCGCCTCACCGATCGCGAACAGCACGTACGGATCTTCCTTGATCGGAACACCACTGACCGTCACACGCTCACGCTGCGCCGCCATGTTGCACGCCAACGCACCTTCGGCGATACCGATCAACGACGAAGTGATCCCCAACGGGAAAATGCACGAGAACGGGAACTTGTACAACGTCTCCGTACGGCCCGCTTCCTTCCACGCCGTCCCGTCGAAAACCTTTCCCGCATCAAGAGTCCGATACGTCGGCAAGAACGCATCCTTGACGATCAGATCCTTCGACCCCGTACCGCGCAGACCCACGACATTCCAGCTGTCCTGGTCGATGTCGTAATCCGAACGCGGCAACAACACGTGCAGAATCTTCGGCGGCATCAACGGCTTACCGGACTCGTCACCGACCATCGCACCGATCATGATCCAGTCACAATGATCGGTACCCGAGGAGAACGACCAACGACCGTTGAGGATGTACCCACCCTCGACCGGCCTCGCCACACCCATCGGCGCATACGGCGACGCCATCCACGTATCAGGATCGGTTCCCCACACCTCTTCCTGAGCCTTGCGGTCGAAGAACGCAAGCTCCCACGGATGCACACCGACGATGCCGCTGACCCAGCCCGTGGCACCATCCATCGCACCGATAGCCATTGCCGTCTCGGCGAATTCACGCGGATGCGCCTCGAGGCCTCCGAACTCCTTCGGCTGCAACATCCGGATGACGCCGGCGTCGCGCAAACGCTTCGCGCTGCCGTCCGTCAAGCGCATCAGCTTGTCGCCCTCGACCCCGTCGGCGCGGATCTCGTCGGCGAACTGTGAGATGTTGTCCAGAACCTGACCCATGATCTTCCGCCTCCATTGATAGTCGACCAACGACCATTAAAGTAGAACACGTTCTAGAAACTTGCGGAAGTGAAATGGCCGACATTTCTTACACTCACACGGTCTGCAGTTCCGACGGGAGTTCGACGGCGTCGCTACCCGAGGCCGCAAGCAACTGTGCGTATCGCCCACCTTGTTGCACAAGTTCGTCGTGGGTGCCCTTTTCCACAACCACGCCCTGGTCGAGGACCGCAATGAGATCCGCATCTCGAACCGTGGAAAGCCTGTGCGCCACAACAAGAGTGGTGCGTCCGACCATCAGCTCGTCGAGCGCGTCCTGCAACGCACGTTCAGTGCGATTGTCCAAGGCGCTCGTCGCCTCGTCGAGGACAAGGATCGGCGGATTCCGCAGGACTGTGCGCGCGATCGCTATGCGCTGTTTCTCACCGCCGGAGAATCGGTAGCCGCGCTCGCCGACCATGGTGTCGTACCCGTCGTCGAGACCGGAAATGAACTCGTGGATCTGCGCGATGCGCGCTGCCTGCTCGATCTCGGCGTCCGTGGCGTCGGGTTTCGCGAACCGAAGGTTCTCACGAATCGTCGTGTGGAAGAGATACGTCTCCTGCGACACCACACCTACCAGGTCGGAGACCGTCGCCAGATCGAGGTCCCGCAGATCGACGTCGTCGATTCTCACCGATCCCGCAGTCGGGTCGTACAGACGTGCGGCCAAGTATCCGAGAGTGGTCTTGCCCGAACCCGTGGAGCCGACAAGCGCCAAGGTTCCGCCGGCCGGGACCGTGAGGTCGATGTTGTCGAGGGTCTTGCTGTCGGTTCCTGGATACGAGAAGTCGACGTGGTCGAACCGAAGTTCGCCGGACATCTTGGTGCGGTCGAAGCTCTTCGACTCTTCCGGATCCGCGATGTCGATCGGCAGATCCAGGTACTCGAACACGCGACTGAACAGTGCCATCGAGCTCTGCACCTCGACGCCCGTGTTGAGCAGCATCATGGTGGGGCGGAACAATTGTGTTTGCAGCGTGGTGAATGCGACGAGGGTGCCGACGGTGATGGTGTTGCCGTGATCGAGAGTGAAACCGGCAAACCAGTAGACCAGTGCAGGCATGGCTGCGAAGGTGATCGACATGGTCGCCATGCGCCACTTGCCGGCCATCATGGCCCGGAGTTCGACGTCTGCGACTTCCGCTGAACGCTCGGTGAATCGATCCGTCAGAGCCGACTTCGCGCCGGTCGTCTTGCCGAGGAGAATGCCACTGACGGAGAGAGATTCCTCCACCTGGACCGACAGATCACTGAGTAGCTTCTGCCGCTTACCCGAGATCTTGCGGCGCTCGTCACCGATCTTGCGTGCGATACGGATGAACACCGGCAAGATCGCCAGCGAGAAGATGGCAAGCCGCCAATCCAGAAGGAACAGAGCAACAATGGTGGCTGCCACGGTCGTTGCATTCTGCGCGATGGACGTTGCCGTGTTGGTGACCACCGACTGCATACCGCCGATGTCGTTGGCAATACGCGACTGAACTTCTCCGGTTCGGGTTCGAGCGAAGAATCCGAGCGACTGATTCTGCAGATGCGAGTAGACCCGCACGCGCAGTTGGTGCATCAGTTTCTGGCCGATGCTGTTGGACATCCAGGTCTGTGCCACGCCGAGACAGCTCGTGATCACGGCAATGGCGATCATGCCGATGGCCAGAACGCTCACGAGTCCGAGGTTCTTGTCCGGGATCGCCTTGTCGAGCATTTCGCGTAGGAGCAGCGGGCTGCCCAGCGCCACGATCGCACTGAGTGTGATGACCGCGGTGACGATGGCGATCTGAGTTCGATACGGCGCGAACAGTCCGAGTACGCGTTTTGCCGGTACGGATTCCGCCGGAGTGATCTCGACAGCGGATCGTTCGATGTTTCGCATGTGATCTGGTTTCACGTTCTACCTCCTGGAGGCTTTCTCACCCTAGTTTCATATTGATGAGGTTACCTCACTATGAGGCTGACACCAACAACGCTAGACTGACGCTATGCATTCCCGAGAGCGCGAACTCACCGACGTCGTGATGTCCGTGGCACGGCTCATCCGCCGACGTCAGGTGGCAGCGCTGGAACCATTCGGTCTCTCGCCGTCGCAAAGCCGAGCGCTGCGAGTACTGACCCGAGTGGGCGAGCCGGTTCGACTCGGGTTTCTTGCCGAGCGATTGCGCATCGTTCCGCGGTCGGCGACCGACGTCGTGGATTCCCTCGAAGAGGCCGGATGGGTGCGCCGCACTCCCGATCCGAACGATCGGCGAGCCGTGTTACTCGAGCTCACCGACGCCGGCGCTACCCTCGCTGCCGACGTCGCAAAAGCTCAACGACGCGAATCTTCGGATGTGTTCGACGACCTCGACGAATCGGAGCGAGCAACTCTCACCGAACTTCTCGAGCGAGTGGACGCGGGGCACGACTCGCGGCCCCGCGACTGCCCGAAACCTTCGGTCTGAGTCCTCACGCAGCGACGGTGTCGACTGCGTCCTCGACATTCTCCGCCGACGTCGGCTTGCTCTGACGCTCGATCTTCGAGATGCAACGAGCAAGGTCCGCGCCTACCGCAGTCGCCCGTAGCTCGAGATCGGAACGAGGCACACCCTCTTTGGTCGTGTACTCGTTGGTGCGCAACTCCCCCGCCACCATGACCGGATCACCCTTCATGATGGATGCGCCGACGCCGGTGACCAACCGCCGCCAGCAGCTGACCGTGAGATAGAGGGTCGCTCCGTCCGTCCACTCTCCGGTCACCGCGTCTTTGCGACGCGTGTTGCTCGCCATCCGAAAGCTCAGCACCTCTTCGCCATTGGTGGTCTGCCGCTTCACCGGATTGGTGATGACGGTTCCGACAACCGTTGCATGCGTTTCGTACATGTCCGATCCCCCTTCGAACTCCAGAACCCGCCAACTGCCGCGGGGCCGATCACTGCGTCGGCAGTTTCGATTGTGGAACGACAAACGCGTGGCTCGGGATCTTCGATTTCCACCTGTGCATCGGTGGAACAGCTGTGGAGAAACAGCACTGCCCGAGCCAAACGGCCCGGGCAGTGTCGGAGCTAAGTGCTAGTGGAGGATTCGTCGGATTTCTTCTCGCTGGGTGTCTCGTCCGCAGAGTCCTCGCTTGCAGTCTCCGCGTCAGCAGCCTCACGGGGTTTCCACCCTTCGCGGTCTCGCCTGGCCAATTCGGCGAACATCGCGTTGTGCGCGGCGAGGTCGGCGTCGTGGTCGCGCTCGGCCGCACGGTCGGTTCGGCGCGCTGTCCTGCCATCGCTGCGCGACCACTGAACCAGTAGCGCGAGCATGACCACCATGAGCGGGATCTCGCCGGTCGCCCACGCGATGCTGCCGCCCAGCTGCTGATCGCCGATCAGGTCGTTGTTCCAGCCGAGGCCGAGCGAACGGAAGTACGCGCCGCCCATGACGGCGGTGGTGCTCATCAATGCCACGCCGAAGAAGGCGTGGAACGGAAGTGAGCCGAAGACCATTGCCAGCTTGGTCACTGGCTGCAATTGACGTGGTGACGGGTCGATTCCGATCGCCACCCAATAGAAGAGATAGCCGCTGAGGATGAAGTGCAGGTTCATCAGCAGGTGAGCGCTGTGCGAGTCGACCGTCGCACCGTAGATTCCGCCGAGATACAGCGCGTAGAAACCGCCGACAAAGAGAACTGCCGCCACGATCGGGTGGGTGATGAATCGCGAGAACGGGCTGTGCAGAGCGGTCAGAATCCACTCGCGAATGCCGGGCACGCCGTCCTTGCCTGCCGGATCCAGGGCCCGCAGAGCCAAAGTGATCGGCGCACCCAGAACCAGCAGGACTGGGCCCAACATCGACAGCGCCATGTGCGCACCCATGTGAACGCTGAATACTGCCGGCGCGTACTTGCCGACGCCCGAAGACGTGGCGATCAGGAGCACCGCACAACCGCTCATCCAGGCGATGGTTCGGCCGACAGGCCAGGAATCCCCACGCTTGGCCAGCTTGCGCAGACCGATTCCGTACAGAATCGCCGCGGCGATCGCGGCGGTGCCGAACATGAGGTCGAATCGCCAGTCCGTCACGAAGGCCATGAACGACGGCGGGTCCGGAAGGTTGTAACCGAGTTCGACCTCGGGGATCGAGGGAATCGACAGCGGCGGGGGCGGCGGGGTACGACCGAGGCCGATCGCGAGGCCGATGGTTGCCGCCATCACGATGCCTTCAGCGCCGGCAAATCGAATCAGGGCAGAGCGACTCTTCGGATTCTCCGCCAGCGCCGGTAGCGCCCGACTCCGCTGAGCCCAACCGAAGAACCCGAGGATGATCAGTGCAACTGTTTTCGCGACGATCAATCGTCCATACGTCGTGGTGAATACGTCGTCGAGAGGCAGACGGACAATCGCGTTGATGACGCCGCTGAATCCCATGACGACGAAGCAGATGGATGCGACCGTCGAAAAGCGTCGGGCTGCTACGTCGGTGTAATCGCCGCCGCGCCGCGCGTGTGCCAGTAGCGCGAACAAGCCGCCGGCCCAGAGCGAAGCCGCCACGAGGTGCAGGATCAGGCTGTTGGTGGCGATGTCATGCGACCCGCCCGAAGACGAGTGACCGGTGAGAGCGAGCGGCATCAGTCCGAGAAGACCGACCAGCAGCAGTAGCGGGGTCCACCACCAGCGCAGTGTCAGTCGGGCCAAGATCGCCAGAACAACCGCGATGATCGCAGTCCAACGCCAAGCGCCGGCGATCTCGACCTGATCGAGTCCCGACCACAGGTTCGCCGGTTTGATCGCTTCGGCAAACGGCTGACCCGACGTGTCAGAGAGCGTCAGAGGCACCATCATGAACGAACAGATCGCCCACACGATCGCGGCGTGCGATGCAGTTCGGACTGCCCGATAGCCGTCGACGTCGAGGACGCCCGACTTCTGCGGCGGCACGAAGAACGCGGCCAGCAGCAGTGACCCGATCGCGATGACCGCGCCGATCTCCCCCAGTGCCCGCATCGCGGGCAGGCCGTACGTGGTGATCGGGCCTGGATCCGGAATACCCAGAAGAGTCAGTGCCTGCGACGCGGAGAATCCCACCACGATGGCTGCAGTGAGCCCTGCGATGAGTCCGCTGACCACGAATATCGCGGTCGAAGAAGCGGGTGCACCGCTGTGCTGTGTGGACTCCGGTGGGGAATCTGTCGGCGCGAGGTCGGGTGTAGCCATACCTCAAGGGTAGGACCTTCGCGAACCGACTACGACAACGCGTCGGAGTTGGGCGGCGCGCGTCACATCCCGAACCCTCGAGTATGATGTTCCACGCGCCTCCGTAGCTCAGGGGATAGAGCAAGAGCCTTCTAATCTCTTGGTCGCAGGTTCGAATCCTGCCGGGGGCACCACAAGATTTGATTCACGGATAGTCACACTGCGTGGACGAGCGGCCACTGGGCAGAGCAGTCCGATACGGACCGAAACCTAGCCCACAAATTACGTGCCGTCCGCAGTAATCTGCCTCGCATGAAGAAGGCACTTCCGAAGACCCTGAAGTCACTCGCCCGGACCGTTGGAATCCTGGCACTCGCGATCGTCGTTGTATCCGTCGTCGAGCGGTTCACCGGCGCACACCAACCGACTACCGGTCCCGCCTCGTTGACCGGACCCGACCAATCGTTGTAGCCCTTCCCTTGTGACAGGGTCGACACATGACGTGCGAGGAACAGGACGAGTCGACATGTAAAAGCCGTCCGATCGCAGATGATGGGCCATTCACGCTGGAAGTCGATGGAGAAATCTTCACGGTGACGGTCCGCCCCGGGGAGCCGGGCGCGTCCGACTACGACTGGAAATCGGGGCCGAACGAGGGGTACGGGTTTTCCAGTTTTCACCGTGTTTCCTACTACAGTGTCCTCGACCGAGCGAACAGTCCATCGAACGAAATTCAGCCCGAAACTATCGATGAACACCGTGCGTCGATCCGCGACTTCCTCAGCAAGGTCAACCCGGAGACCGGATATATCGGAGACTGATCGTCAGAGTTGCCAGTAGCGTTGCCGTCATGATTACGGACCCGACGAGGCCGTGGTGGGAGACTTACAACAACAACGTCCTCTCCGCCCGCGAAAATGGCTGGAGCGAAGACGATTCCAGGCTCTCTCGCGAACTATGCGACCTACTCGATGACGTCGCTGCCGCGTTCGCCATCACGGGCGCGCAGACACCAGGGTGGCTGAGCCCATACAGCGGCGACGTCCAACCCCGCAAGGACTCGTACGAGCGTTGTAGCGATCCGGAGAAGTTCCTGATCGTGGTGGCAAGAGCTCGAGCGTGGACAAAGGTCCTCGTCGATCGCGGCTGGGCACGAGAAGTACCGCCTGTGCGATGGGCGCTCCGTCCCTTGGAGTCCGGCGGGGCCGACACCGTTTTGGAGCCTTCGAGTGACGGTGCGGTTCCGCTCGTGCTGACCACGCACACTCCGGTCGACAGCGCCCACCCGTTCAATGTCACGATTGCCGCGGGCAACCCGGCTGTGGCGATGGCGTCCATTCCTGACTGTGCCTGCGACGGATGCGACAGGGGGTCCGCTGTACTGCTCGAAGAATTCGACACCTGGGTGTTGTCAGTGGTCGACGGTTCACTCGAAGTCGACGTCACAGCCGCCTGTTATTCGATTCAAACTTCTTTTCACGGCGGAAGGCACGGGGTCCAGTACCTCGACGAACCCACAGCTTTCACTGCGGCACCGTGGCCCCCGAATTGGACGGCACGCTCGTTCGCGTCTACAAGATGAGCAGGCGCTGAGCCCTGATCCCGCCGCTACAGAACCTTCGTGAAGATCTGCGCCGGCGCTGCCGTCTCGAGCTTGTCCAGCGCCTCAACCAACCTGACGAAGTGCTCGGTATGAGTGTGGGCGTCGAGGTGCTCCTGCGATTCCCATTCCTCCGCCAACACGAGCTCGCAGGGATTGTCGGTGCGCTGCAGTAACTCGTAATTGATGCAGCCGACCTCTTTTCGGGTCTCGGTGACAAGTTCGTCGTACAACCGAAGCACTTCCGCGAGATCGCCCTGCTCCACTGTGGTTGGCACCAAAACCCTGATCACAAAGACTCTCCGATTCGTCTGACCCGCGTTGACCCCTCCGCTCGAATTCTGCCGTAGACCTCCGACAGATCGACATTTCCGTTGTGACTCGAAGTTTGCGGACAGGCGCAATATCTACGAAACACCCCCGATACGGGAGGTTCGTAGGGTTTGCCGAAGTCGGGCTCGCAATCAGCAGCGCAGCCCTGGGCCCGGGCGAGGGGTAAGCACATGAGTGGAAATGCAGTTCGCTTGCAAGCGATCAAGGACGTCGAGGCCTACACACCTCCGGTGGTCAGTTTCACCACCGACGAGACACCCGGCGAGGTGTTCGGTGCCAACGTCTTCAACAAGGTGGTCATGCAGAAGCGACTGCCCAAGCTCGTCTACAAGTCGGTGATGGCGACGATCGAGCAAGGCAAACCGCTTGATCCCATGGTCGCCGATGCGGTCGCGTCGGCGATGAAGGACTGGGCGTTGGAGAAAGGCGCAACCCACTACGCCCACGTCTTCTATCCACTGACCGGGTTGACCGCCGAGAAGCACGACAGCTTCCTCGAGCCGGTCGGCGACGGCAGTGCACTGGCGGAGTTCGCCGGCAAGACCTTGATCCAAGGTGAACCCGACGCTTCGAGTTTCCCGAACGGCGGGCTGCGCAACACGTTCGAGGCTCGCGGATACACCGGCTGGGATGTCACGAGCCCGGCCTACGTTCTCGAAAACCCCAACGGCAACACACTGTGTATCCCGACCGTGTTCGTTTCGATGACCGGCGAAGCGCTCGACCACAAGACTCCCCTGCTGCGTTCACAACAGGCAATGGGTTTCCACGCCGAACGAATCCTTAAGTTGTTCGGTCATACCGATCCCGAGCACATCGTGTCGTTCTGCGGACCCGAGCAGGAGTACTTCCTGATCGATCGACACTTCTTCCTCGCCCGCCCCGACCTCCTCAACGCCGGCCGAACACTCTTCGGCGCAAAGCCGCCCAAGGGCCAGGAGTTCGACGACCACTACTTCGGGGCGATCCCGGAACGTGTGCTCGGATTCATGATGGACACCGAGCGGGAACTTTTCAAACTCGGTATCCCCGCCAAGACGCGGCACAACGAGGTTGCGCCCGGCCAGTTCGAAATCGCCCCGATGTTCGAGCGAGGCAACATCGCCGCGGACCACCAGCAGTTGCTGATGACCACTTTCAAGACAATCGCCAAGAAGCACGGCATGGAATGTCTGTTCCACGAGAAGCCGTTCGACGGTGTCAACGGCTCCGGCAAGCACGTCAACTTCTCGCTGGGCAACTCCGAACTCGGCAGTTTGCTTGTCCCCGGCGACAATCCGCATGACAATGCCCAGTTCCTCGTATTCTGCGCCGCAGTCATCCGGGCCGTCCACAAATACGCGGGCCTCCTGCGCGCGTCGGTCGCATCGGCAACCAACGATCACCGCCTCGGTGCCAACGAGGCTCCCCCGGCCATCATTTCGATCTTCCTCGGCGATCAACTGGCCGACGTCTTCGAGCAGATCGCCAAGGGCGCCGCGACATCGTCGAAGGACAAGGGCACCATGATGATCGGCGCCGATACCCTTCCCGTCCTACCGACCGACCCGGGCGATCGCAACCGTACGAGCCCATTTGCCTTCACCGGCAACCGTTTCGAGTTCCGCGCGCCAGGATCGCTGCAAACAGTCAACGGCCCGATGGTCACCATCAACACGATCATGGCCGAGGCCTTGGACTACATGGCCACCGAACTTGAGGCCGCGGTCGCCGACGGCGCCGATTTCGACACCGCCGTCCAGAATCTGCTCACCGAGATCATCACCAACCACGGTGCGGTTGTCTTCAACGGCGACGGTTACTCGGAGAACTGGCAGATCGAGGCCGAGTCTCGCGGCCTGCCGAACCTTCGCACCACGCTGGACGCCCTTCCTGAACTGATCACCGAATCCTCGATGGAACTCTTCGAGAAGTACAAGGTCTTCAACCACCGGGAGATGCACAGCCGCTACGAGGTCGGACTCGAACAGTACGCACTGAGCATCGGCGTCGAGGCACGCCTGGCCGCCGAAATCGGTACGACGCTGATTCTTCCGGCCGCAGTGCGCCACCAGACGGAAGTTGCGCAGAACTTCGTCGCACTGAAGTCTGCCGGCCTCGAACCGGATTCAGCACCGCTCGAAGAAGTGTCGGCGCCCGTTGCGGCTCTGCGCACAGCGCTCGCGGCCCTGCGCGCAGCAATCGACACCGACGCCGGCGAGTCGCCATTCGATCAGGCCAAGCACGCACAGGACGCACTCCTGCCCGCCATGGCAGAGGTACGTGCAGCGGCCGACTTCCTCGAAACCATCGTCGCCGACGATCACTGGCCACTCCCGACGTATCAGGAAATGCTCTTCATTCTCTGAGTATCACCCGAATATCACTACCCACAGAACTATGGCCTGCAACTCGATCGAGTTGCAGGCCATAGTTGTCGAATCTTGCTCGGCTAGCGGTCTTCCGGCATCGTGACTTCGAGTATGCGAGCCTCACCGGTGGTCGCGGGGTCAGGACGATCGCGCGAATCCGACGACGCCATCTGGAGTCCGTTCAAATCGGTCCGCATGTAGATGACGTTGTAACGGTCCCACGTGGTGGCGACGAATTCGAGGAACTGTCCGCTCGCCCACGGGTGCATGAATCCGCCGTACAACGCGGGCAACGTGATTCCACTCAACAGGGTCTGCGTACCACTCCACGGGCCTTGCGGTTGGTCGGCCTGACGGATCACCAGGTTGCCCTCGACACTGGTGTACATGGCAACGTACTTGTTCAGGTAGTCGTTCCACTGCACTGCGAGTTCACTGACCGGTGCCTTGATGACCTGAACGGCATCGGTATCTCGCGGACTCCAACCGGAGCCGTCCCAGTATTCGTAGGCGCCGAGATTTCTGATGTCGGCGCCGGCCACTCGCGCCAGGATCGCCTTACCGAAACGACCTGAGGGAGTTCCGTATTCGTAAATGTAGCCGTCCCGACCGTCGAGGAAGGCGCTCTGCTGGAAGTTGGAATTGATCGGCGATACTGCCGGAATCCCCGGAATGCCAAGTCCTTCGGTATTGGCGCGAACTGTCGCCGGATCGAGTTCCCAGTTCTCACCGTTGTCCGTGGAGAAGGCCAGAGCCGAGTAGTTGGTGGTCCAGGCTCCAGG
Organism: Rhodococcus sp. D-46; assembly: GCF_011290655.1. Classification (NCBI taxonomy): domain Bacteria; kingdom Bacillati; phylum Actinomycetota; class Actinomycetes; order Mycobacteriales; family Nocardiaceae; genus Rhodococcus; species Rhodococcus sp. D-46. The sequence continues at coordinate 466,259 of NZ_JAANTF010000005.1, forward strand.
TTCGTCCCACGACCGAACGGACATGAATCTGATGTACTGCACACCACCGTAAGAGATTCCAGCGGTCGGGATGGTGGTGAACTCACCCGGAATGCCGAATCCCGGAATGATCTCCTTGGAATGATTGGGGCCGTCCAAAGGAGAACTGTCGATCTTCATCCCGTCGGCAATGGCGGTGTCGTTGCTGCGGAACAATACGTTGCTGCGCCAGTCGTCACCAGGGGTGTCGCAGTCGCCCACCGTGTCGCCGAATGCCATCAGCACGTCGTGATCCGGCCCCGAAAGACCGTTGTCCCACATGATTCCGAGGTCGGTACCCGACACGTTGAACCGCTCGATGGTGTTGTTGGGACTGCCTGGGCCAGTGACCATTTCGATCGCCTTGGTGCGGCCGGTCAGCACCGGCAGAGCACCGTTGGGGGCGCCGGTGATCCAAGGCAGCGCGTTGGCGAGGGAGCCGGTACCGGCGGATCCACTGCCGAGCGATCCGGTCAGCGAGCCGAGCGAACCCGTCATCGATCCGGCGGAACCACTTCCTCCCGAACCGCACGGTCCGCCGATCGCCGACGCAGACGGTGCTGCGGCAATCGTCGCGGCAATCGTGACGACGCCTATCGACAACATCGCCGACATGGAGTGTTTTTTACGCACGTGCAGCCCCTCTGATCATTTCGACTCCCGTTCGGACCACAGGCACAGTGATCCCCGACCGCAGAAGCAAACCATTTGGACTGTGTTAAGAGAGTGAAAGCTGAGCAAATTGTTATAAATCGCCCGTTCAACTGACACAAGTGACAGCTGTGTCCGATTTCACCTTCACAGGACAGTTGTCCGATACAGCAATAAAGGCGCCTAGTATGTAACGGAAATGTAAAAGAGTTCTCACAACGAGGTAGGTGAGCGGTGTCCGTACGTGACCGCGTAGCGCAGATTTACGATCAGGTTTTGGTTCGCAATGCAGGAGAGCCCGAGTTCCATCAGGCCGCCGCAGAGGTCTTCGAGTCTCTTCACGTAGTGCTCGAACGCCACCCCCGCTACGCCGACGCCGGACTCATCGAGCGGCTCTGCGAGCCGGAACGCCAGATCATCTTCCGCGTGCCGTGGACCGACGACCAGGGCAACGTTCACGTCAACCGTGGCTTCCGCGTTCAGTACAACAGTGCACTCGGCCCCTACAAGGGCGGCCTGCGCTTCCACCCCAGCGTCAACCTGGGCATCGTGAAGTTCCTCGGCTTCGAGCAGATCTTCAAGAACTCACTGACCGGCCTGCCCATCGGCGGCGGCAAGGGTGGCTCGGACTTCGATCCCAAGGGCCGCTCCGACGCAGAGGTCATGCGCTTCTGTCAGTCCTTCATGACCGAACTGCAGCGTCACATCGGTGAATACACCGACGTTCCGGCCGGCGACATCGGCGTCGGCGGTCGCGAGATCGGCTACCTGTTCGGTCAGTACAAGCGGCTGACCAACACGTACGAGTCGGGCGTCCTCACCGGCAAGGGCATCACCTGGGGCGGATCGCAGGTTCGCACCGAGGCCACCGGCTACGGCGTCGCGTACTTCGTCGCCGAAATGCTCAAGGCGAAGGGTGAAGGCCTCGAAGGCAAGAACGTCGTGATCTCCGGATCCGGCAATGTCGCCATCTACGCAATCCAGAAGATCCACCAGCTCGGCGGCGTCGCGATCGCCTGCTCGGATTCCTCGGGATACATCGTGGACAAGAAGGGCATCGATCTCGACCTCCTCAAGGAGATCAAGGAAGTTCGCCGCGGCCGCATCAGCGAGTACGCCGACGCAGTTCCGCATGCCGAGTTCATCGCCGACGGTTCCATCTGGGACGTGCCGTGCGACGTCGCACTCCCCTGCGCGACTCAGAACGAGCTCGACGAAGATGCCGCAAAGACCTTGATCGCCAACGGCGTTCAGGCCGTTGCCGAAGGCGCGAACATGCCCACCACCCCCGGTGGCATCCAGCTCTTCCGTGACGCGAACGTAGCCTTCGCACCCGGCAAGGCGGCCAACGCCGGTGGCGTTGCAACCTCCGCTCTCGAAATGCAGCAGAATGCTTCGCGTGATTCCTGGAGCTTCGAGTACACCGACGAGCGTCTCGCCGGAATCATGCGCGGCATCCACAAGCGCACCATCAACACCGCTGCCGAGTACGGAAAGCCCGGCGACTACGTGCACGGCGCGAACATTGCCGGCTTCGTGAAGGTGGCCGACGCCATGATTTCACTGGGCGTCATCTAGAGATTTCCGCACCACAGACAGCAGTACAAAAAGGGTGATTTCACCCTGAACCGGTTCCCGTACATCGGACTGGTCGAATCAATACCTAGGCCTCGAGGGCCCTGGGTCCGCGAGGACCCAGGGCCCTCGAGCTTGCTCCGAGCAAATCGCCCGCGACGAGCACCGTAGGCGCGGCAATGATCCCAGACGGAACTCGTGGTGTCCTCCGAAACCGTTTTCCGCTCTGACGTCGAAAAACACCGTAAGTGGACGATTGTTTAGGTCCGCAGCGCGTGGGGCATATGGACTTATCTTCACATTTGTCCATTTCACAGTTGGACGATCGTTCATGTGGTAGAAATCACAACGCCTGGCGCAATTCGATCCGCAAATTTCAGCGGCGAGTATGCCCCCGAACAAGGCCTCAGCGTGTACCCCGCTTCGTAACGCGCCGAGCCTCCGGGTGCCTGTGCCAGGCGACGCACCTGTCTAGAGGAGGCCACCCATGTCCCCAGCGCTGCTGAACAACCCGGGACCGCTCATGTTGGGAGGCAAGCCCGCCTCCACAGCGGTCAACGACGTCATCCCACTGGCAAGCGATCTCGTAGATCACCTGTCCCGTGCCAACCCGACGTTGACTTCCCTCCAAACGGAGGCAGTACGTCGGGAACTGATTGCGGTGATCGTGCAGGGGCTCCAAGTGGGGATCCAGCTATTGGATCACCGCAAACTTCCCACCGACCAAGAGTTGGACGGCATTCACACGATGACCGTCCAACAAGCATTGAAAGGCGTGCCACTCAGCGCGATCCTCAACTTGACCAACGAGGGCATCAGCACTTTTCGCACCCTCATCCTCAGCCGGGCCGACGCCGAGGACTCCGCCAATCTCGGGGATCTCAACGAGTTCTTGTTCGCACTTGCGCAGCGGCTTCACTCGTTCATCTCGATCAGCTATCTTTCGGCTCTTCCTGCCGGTTCCCAACTCGGGGAATACTCCGCCGGCGCTCTCGTGAAAGCCATGCTGGACGGCGACGATCCCACCCAGCTTGCGTTGCAGATGGGCGTTGAACTCGCACCCCGCTATCTCGTCCTGCGGCTCCTGGTGAACCTGCCGCCCATCCGCCCGGGAGCACGCAACGGCAACCACCAGCGCATACAGGCCTACCGTGACCTCTCCGTCGCTCAATCGAAAATCGCGGCCCACTTCGGGTCGGCGCTGCTCGAAGCTCCTGCACCGCAACGTGGTCTGGTCCTGATCGAGGGCACACCCGACTGGGGAACAGTGTGCGAGGTCATCCAACGCGCACGCGCAACGGTCGGGGTGGAGATCACAGCAATCGCCGAGAACGCCGCGGTACGAGATATCGCCGCCGCCCAAGCAACCACTCACGAATTGGCGCAACTCGTGCGGCGCCTGAGACTGCCGGCGCGGTCCTACCGAATGGAAGACCTCGCGCTCGAGTATCAACTCACTCGGGGTGGCGCAGGCCGCGACAGCTTGATCAATCTTCTCAAGCCACTCGACGGCAATCCGGAACTGCTGCAGACATTGTCCATACATCTCGCCAACGGCCAGCATCGTCAGCGCACCGCGTCGGCGCTCGGCCTGCACACCAACACCGTCGACAATCGAATCAAGCGCATCGCAACCCTGACCGGATTGGATCCGGCCCTGCCCTCTGAACTGCTCAAACTGCGCGCTGCCATGATCTCGCTGACCTTCGCAAGCACTGATGTGGACAATCGTCCAGCGAAAATGTGAACACTCACATCCTCGCTATTAGCTGTCCACGTGTGGCGCCTGGACCCCACTTTTCCGCTCCGAACCGGGCTATAAAAGTGTGGTGCGAATCACCGCGCAAACCAGTAACAATTAAGGGGAAACACATGATCAACGGCCAGGATAACGCTCTCCTCGGTGCCTTCTTCGACACCATCCTGCAGCTCTTCAACGCGGGCAGCACCGGCACGGGCTCGACGGATGGCGGCGGCGTCTCCTAGGACGAATCTCGGGCCCTGTGCGAGAGAATCTCTCGCACAGGGCCCGCTCCAAGCCGCCTGACACTGTGATGGCGGTGACCACGGTGACCACCACGTCGCCACCGCTGAAACCAGGAGCAAGCACATGATCGCCGCACCAACCACAGGCGCTTTGGCCGTCGTCTTGAACACCGTCCTACAGATGTTCAACGCCGGCAGCAGTTTCCTCTACACCGACAACTCTCCGATTGGCGGCGGCGGCGAAACTCCCACGACGCCTGCTCCCTGATCGACTTACCCGCTCGCATCACACAGTCGCGGCACAGACAGGAACCACCGTGATAAACCAGCACACCCTGGGCAGCCTGGTCATCGACTTCGGCTCACTCTCCCGAGCACTCGGCTTCGGCAACGGCTCCATCGTGTCGCTCGGCAGCACCGGAAGTGGCTGAAACAGCCCGCCTGACCACGTCGACGATCCCGTCGCCGCTCACCTTCTCACCACATCTCGAAACAGAAAGCAGGTCCCCCTGTGCCTACAATTCCGCTCACCGGCGACCCCATCGTCATCAACATCATCGTCCAGCTACTGAGCGCGGGCAGCAGCAATGCACTCGCACTGGGCGGAGTCGGTAGCAGCGGTCTCGGTAGCACCGGGCTCGGCAGCTTCGACTCGGCGAGCCTCGGCAGCGCTGCTTAGGACCTCACTTGTGATCGGCGTTCGATCCGCGTCTTCGGCCGCCGAGGCAGTCCACGAAACCCGCGTTGCCCTCCGTCATCTGTGACGGAGGGCAACGCGGTCGTTCAGGCGAGACGGCTCGCGGTTACGCGATCAGGCCGTCCGCCGCGGTGAATCAACGCCAGTCTTCAGGTGGATCGCTGTCGTCGTGCTCGATGGTCACGGACTCCGAACGATCGTCAGCTGCAGCCTTTTTCGCTGCTTCACGCATCTCGATTCCGTCGGACACCCAGTCGCCGATCTCGCGCGTCACGTCTCGAACGGCCCCGGCGATGATCATCGCGATCGAGCCCACGTGGTTGGCTGCACTTTCGGTCAGTTCCTGGACCGTGTCCTTGCGGCGTTCGAATTTCCCGACCATCAGTGTGTGCCTCTCAGGCTGCAGTTCGCTGGCGCTCGACGATAACACCGGGAGGGGTCGTCGACTTGACCAAACCGGGCGGAAGAGCGAGCTTGAAGATCTTGCCCCATACCGAACCGATCTGCTTGAAGAACCCACCGGTGTTGTACGGCAAACCGTACTTCCCGCACAATTCTTTCACCTGGGGAGCGAGTTCCGGATAACGATGCGCAGGCAGGTCCGGGAACAGGTGGTGCTCGATCTGGTGCGAGAGGTTGCCGGACATGATGTGGAAGAGCGGGCTTCCCTCGATGTTGGCGCTGCCGAGCATCTGACGCACGTACCACTGCCCGCGAGTCTCGTCGGCCGTCTCGTCCTCGGTGAAACTCTGGACACCGGTGGGGAAATGGCCACAGAAGATGATCGAGTACGTCCACACGTTCCGGACCAGGTTGGCGGTGACATTCCCCGCGAGAGTGGTCACGAACAGCGGCCCCGTGAGAACCGGGAAGATGACGTAGTCCTTGAGGACTTGCTTGCCCGCCTTGTTCCACCAGCCCTTCAGGAGCGGCTTGACGTCGTGCCACTTGCGTTTGCCCTGGATGACGTTCTCGATCTCGAGATCGTGCATCATCACGCCCCACTCGAAGAGCACCATCAAGGCGAAGGCCCAGACCGGATTACCGAGGTAATAGGGGTTCCACTTCTGCGCGTCGTCGATACGCAGGATGCCGTATCCGATGTCACGGTCTTTGCCGAGAATATTGGTGTACGTGTGATGCATGTAGTTGTGCGAGTGACGCCACTGGTCGGCCGGGCACACCGTATCCCATTCGAAGACTTCGGAATTGAGCCCTGGTTCACGCATCCAGTCGTACTGACCGTGCATGACGTTGTGGCCGATCTCCATGTTGTCGAGGATCTTGGACACGCTCAATGCACCGACTGCCGCGAGCCACACCGGAGGCAGGAAGCCGAGGTACATCAAGCCGCGACCTGCGACCTCGAACCCGCGCTGAGCCTTGATGATCTTGTAGATGTACTCCCGATCCTCCGCCCCGAGCGAGGCGACGGTGCGATCGCGCAATGCGTCCAACTCGCGGCCGATCTCCTCGACCTGCTCGTACGTCAGGACGACGGGAGCGTCGTCCTTCGCATCGGAACCGTTGCCGAGGAACGGGAGGGTGGGAAGTGAAAGTCCAAACATGTCGGTCTCCAGACAGTCGTGTGGAAAATGGGACTTCAGATGTCGACGGTGACGTCGCCGACGGGAGCACTGACGCACAGCTGGATCTTCTTGTCCGGCTCGTCGTCTGTCTCACCGGTGCGCACGTTTCGGGTACGGCCCGCCTTCTTGACGGAGGTGCAGGAGAAGCAGATTCCCATCCGGCATCCGTACTCGGGATTGAGGCCCGCAGCTTCTGCTTGTTCGAGTAGTGTTTCGCCGGAGTTCTCGGCCGCCACCCCACTTTTGGTGAATGACACCTCGCCGCCGGCCTCCCCTGGCTCGGCCACCGCCGGCGCGAACTCCTCGGTGTTGAGCAAGTGCTCGACGTCGACCTCACGGAACACCTCACGCACTCCCCGCATCAGTCCGGGAGGTCCGCAGAGATAAGCCTGGGCGTCGATCGTGTCCGGATCGGCGATCCAAGGAGCCACCGCGTCGAGGTGCCCGCGATCGAAGAAACCTTCGAGGTCACCTCCACCGCTTTCGGTGTACACGAGTACCAGTTTCACGTTCGGGTTCTGCTCGGCGATGGCTTTCAGCGCGCGCGTGTACGCCACGTCGGCATCGGTGTTCGCGTAATGCACGAACACGATCTCGCCCGAGTGCTGCTCCTCCACCAGCGTCCGAAGCATCGACATGACCGGGGTGATTCCACTGCCGCCACTGATCAACAACACCCGACGCGGGCGGTCGACGGGAAGGGAGAACACACCGTCTGCCTGCGAGAGGCTGACAACGAGTCCGGGTGCCGCGTTGGCGTACAGATACTGCGACACCAGGCCACCCGGATGCGCTTTCACGGTGAGCTCGATCAGCCCACTGCGCGTAGACGCACCCCCGGCCGGCGAGTAGCAGCGAGTGTGACGAACACCGTCGATCACCACGCCCAACTGCACGAACTGGCCCGCCTGAAAACCGCGCCACTGGCGAGTCGGGCGCAGCGTGAGAGTGACGGAGTCAGCCGTCGGATGGTCGACGGCGACAACCTGCGCGCGGATGTCACGAACCGTCGCCATCGGGTTGACCAGCTCGAGGTACCGATCGATCTGATGTGGAGCAGCCATGGCTTCGATCAGTCCCACCAAGGACAGTCCGCGCCGAGGTGCGGACTTCGGTGTCGTGTTCTCAGGAGCAGATGCGATTGTCATGACCCTCCTCGTACTTCGATTGCCGGGTGTATCGATTGCTGGGCTAGCTTCCCCCGACTGCGTGAATTCAGTGTACAAATGTTCACCGAAGATAGTGTGACAGGTGCACACAAGTACATGTCAACAAGAATGTGATCCGAGTTACACGAGTTGCCGAAAGGAGCCGGAATGCCTGTACCTACACTCGACGTCGTGACGAAGGCCGGACCGGTGAACCCAGAGCGCAGGGAGCCCGACAACAGGGAACCGGAAAGTCGTGCCGCCAAGAAGGAACGCACACGCCAAGCGCTCCTGGACACTGCCATGGACCTCTCGGCCGATCGCGGCTTCGCCGGAATCAGCCTGCGAGAGGTAGCCAGGGAAGCCGGGATCGTTCCGACGGCGTTCTACCGCCACTTCGCTTCACTGGAGGACGTCGGTGTCGTCCTCGTCGAAGAGAGCATGCGCATGTTGCGCCAGATGCTGCGCGACGCAAGGCGTAATCCCAGCACCAAGGACGCCGCTACGTCCCTGGGCATCCTTGTGCGACAAGTGCATACACACGAGCGACAGTTTCGGTTCCTCTGCCGCGAACGCTACAGCGGCGTCAGTGAGGTACGACGTGCGATAGCCACTGAAATGCGGTTGTTCGTCAGCGAACTGACCATCGACCTCTCCAGAATTGCCGGACTGGAAAGCTGGTCGTCGGACGATCTGGAAATGGCTGCCGACCTGATCGTCTCGACGATGTTCAGTGCTGTCGTCGAACTGCTGGACGCCGGGACCGCCGGGTATCGCGACGAAGCCGCCGTCATCACACGAGCCGAGAAGCAACTGCGAGTCATCATGCTCGGAATGGCCACCTGGAATCCACCTCGAAACTGACCTCGGGTTCACCTTTTCGACGTACGGTGAGAGTCATGTCTTCCACGAGTACATACGAAATCCCCGTTGGCGACCTCACCTTCGACGTACTGATCTCGGGCCCGGACGACGGCATTCCGCTGGTAGCGCTGCACGGCTTCCCGGAGAGCGCCGCATCCTGGGGCAAGGTCACACCACTGCTCACCGCAGCGGGCTACCGCGTAATCGCACCGAATCAGCGCGGTTACTCCGCCGGCGCACGCCCCGAAGGGGTGGATGCCTACAAGATCGAGCACCTGGTAGCCGACGTCGTCGGATTGCTCGACGCGCTCGGCCTGTCCGACGCGCATCTTGTCGGTCACGACTGGGGTTCGGCGGTCGCCTGGCAGGTCGCCGGTCGCCATCCGAACCGGATCCGCAGTCTGACCGCGATCTCGGTCCCCCACCCCACCGCCTTCGGTTGGGCACTCCGCGAGGACGAGGACCAGAAGCAACGCTCGTCCTACATCGGACTTCTCCGACAGGAGGGAAAAGCCGAGGAAGTGTTGTCGGAGGACAACTTTCGCCGGCTGCGTGCCATGTTCGACGGCCAGATCGATCCTGAATTCGCCGACGAGCACATTCGTGTCCTGAGCGGGGAGGGCGCGCTGACCGGCGCCTTGAACTGGTACCGCGCGATGACCCGCGACTTCGGCGACATCGATCGCACCACTGTGCCGACTACGTACGTCTGGAGCACCGGCGACACAGCGCTCGGCCGCGCAGGCGCAGAACGCTGTGGTGAATTCGTGGACGCCCCCTACGAGTTCGTCGTGCTCGACGGCGGAAGTCACTGGATTCCGGAAGAGCGAGCCGAAGAGTTGGCCGAGGCGATCCTCGCACGTGCAGGATCCTGATCGCCGCGACGAATTCGGCTCTATGTATGTTGTCATACATAGAGCCGAATTGATTCCATCACCAGGAGTTCTGCGATGACCGAGACCGTTGCACCACCCCATCCTTTCGACGCTGCTGTCGGATTGACGCCACTCACCGCCGGCTTGTCGACCGGCGAGACCAATCCGGCGTACAACAACATGGTCGGGCCATTCGGCGGCGTCACCGCTGCCACGTTGCTCGAATCCGTACTGAAGCACCCCGAACGCCTCGGCGATCCGCTGTCGTTGACCGTCAACTTTGCCGGTCCGATCACCGAGGGCGCCTTCGAGATCTCCGCCCGGCCGGTGCGCACCAACCGCTCGACGCAGCACTGGTCCATCGAACTGTCTCAGGACGGAACCGTCGCCACTACCGCGACGGCAGTGTTCGGTACCAGGCGTGAAACCTGGTCGTCTACCGAGATCACGATGCCGGAAGTTCCGTCGGCCGAAGACGTTACGCTGCTGCCGTTCCCCGAGTTCATCGCCTGGGCACAGAACTACGAGATGCGCTTTGTCGAGGGTGCGATCCCCGACCTGGAGTCGGGCGAGCATCCCGACTCGACAACGACGCTCTGGGTGCGCGATCAACCGGCACGCGCTCTCGACTTCACGTCGCTGACCGCACTGTGCGATGTCTTCTTCCCACGAGTCTTCTTGCGCCGAGGCAAGATGGCTCTGGCTGGAACGGTCTCGATGACCATCTACTTCCACGCCGACGCTCAGACGCTGACCGAACAGGCAGACAATTCCGTCCTGGGAACGGCGCGGACCCAACGGTTCGGCAACGGGTACTTCGATCAGTCGGCCGAAATTTGGGGCAGTGACGGCGCATTGCTCGCTACGACACACCAGTTGGTCTACTTCAAGGATTGACGGGAAGCGCACTGTCCCCTTCCGGCGCCTTCACCATTGACAATGCGGCAAGACCGACGCCGAGAACCACCAGCAGTCCGATGATGCCGGCACGGTCTGCACCGAAGAGCCATGCGAACAGGCCGAACAGTGTCGGTGCCAAAAACGACACTGCTCGGCCTGTGGTCGCATACAGGCCGAACATCTGACCTTCACGCCCAGGCGGGGTGATGCGCGCCAGGAAGGTTCGTGCCGAAGACTGAGCGGGCCCGACGAAGAGGCAGAGCGCGAGACCGAAGATCCAGAACATCACCGGCCCCGACACCGCGATCAATATCGCGCCGACCACGATCATCGACGCCAGCGAGACGGTGATGACCTGTTTGGGTCCGATCCGATCGTCGAAACGTCCGGCCACCAATGCACCGATTGCGGAAATCACGTTGGCCGCAACACCGAACAACAGCACGTCGGCCGCACTGATTCCGTAGACGTTGACAGCCAGCACGGCTCCGAAGGTGAACACGCCCGCGAGACCGTCACGAAAGAGCGCGCTCGCGATCAGGTACCAGATCGTGCGCCTGTCGACGTTCCAGAGTTCGCGCAGATCGCGCCACAACACCGGATAGGAGTCGAGGAACCCGGCCTTGGACGCTCCCGGATCGACCGCGGGGCTGGGCAACTCGGGAACCTTGAAGAACACCGGAATCGCGAAGACCGCGAACCACACTGCAGCCAGCAGTGCCACCATCCGGATGTTCATGCCGCCGTCGGTGGTCAATCCGAGGAATCCCCGAGTGTCGCCGTCGCCGACGATGAACCCGAAATAGCACAGCAACAGCAGCACGATTCCGCCGAAATATCCCATGGCCCAGCCGAAGCCGGAGACTCTACCCAGATTCTCCGGTGTCGACACCTGCCGCATCATGGCGTTGTAGGGAACGCCGGCAAGCTCGAAGATCACCGAACCGATTGCGAGCAGAACCAATCCGAGCCACAGATAGCGGTAGTTGTCTTCGACGAAGTAGAGGCCCGCCATCGAGAGCACGGTGATGCCGGTCAGTATCGCGAGCGAGAGTTTACGTTTACCCGACGCATCGAAACGTTGTCCGGTGATCGGAGCGAGAATCGCGATGAAGAAGCCGGCGATTCCGAGTGCCCAGCTGAGCCACGTAGTTGCCGAAATCGTGCCGGGAAGGTCGTCACCGACCGCGTCGGTGAGATAGACCGAGAAGACGAACGTGAGGATCACTGCGTTGAATGCGGCCGATCCCCAATCCCACAGCCCCCATGCGAACACTTGACTCTTCGTGGCCGCACCGCCGATGCCTGCGGGTGGCTCGGCCTGCGTGCTCGTGGACTCGGCGCTCATACGGCGAAGCCTAACTGCGCGCGGGCGACTCGGCGCCTCTCTCCGAAGTCGACATACAAGACGTTCTATGCACCCGAGTTAGTACGCACTTAGTTGCATACGCACCTGAGTGCATAGATACTTTTTCCATGGCACTCGAACATGCGTTGCTCGTCTCCCTGTCCGAACAGGATGCGTCGGGATACGACCTCACACGCCGGTTCGACAAGTCGATCGGCTTCTTCCACAGCGCGACGCACCAGCAGATCTACCGAGTCCTCAAGCGAATGGACGAGGCAGGCTGGGTGGAGGTGGAAGCCATCGCGCAGGACGGCCGACCGGACAAGAAGATGTACCGCGTCAGCGATGCCGGCCGCGCCGAACTGACCCGATGGATCGCAGAGCCGTCCGAACCGAACCACCTGCGCAACGAGTTGGCCATCAAGATCAGGGCCGCTGCGCACGCCGATCTCCCCGCTCTACGACGCGAAGTCGCTCGCCACCGCGACGGCCACGCCGCCCGCCTCGACGTCTACCGACTCATCGAAAAGCGTGACTTCCCCAATCCAGCAGCGCTTTCCGGCTCTTCACTGCACCAGTACCTCGTACTTCGCGGCGGCATCCGCGTCGAAGAAGGATTCACCGACTGGTGCCAGGAAGTCCTGGACGCATTGCCCACTGGCGAGTACGCCATCGAAGACACCGGCGAGTACGCCACCGAAGACACTGGCGAGCCCGCCACCGAAGACACTGGCGAGTACGCCACGGAAGGACATCTTCAGTCATGACGGATACACAGTTCCCCCGCCTGCTCGAACCGCTCGACCTCGGATTCACGACGCTGAAGAACCGCGTCGTCATGGGATCGATCCACACCGGCCTCGAAGATCGCGCGAAGGACACCGACCGCTTGGCCGAGTACTTCGCCGAACGTGCTCGTGGCGGTGTCGGCTTGATCATCACCGGCGGCTACGCGCCCAACCGCACCGGTTGGCTCTTGCCCTTCGGTGCCAAGCTGACCAACCGCATCGAAGCGCGCCGTCACCGCCGGATCACCAAGGCGGTTCACGACACGGGCGGAAAGATCGCCATGCAGATCCTGCACGCCGGCCGCTACAGCTACCAGCCGTTCAGTGTCTCCGCGTCGTCGATCAAGGCGCCCATCAATCCGTTCCGTCCGCGCAAGCTGACCGGCCGTGGGGTGCGTTGGCAGATCCGGAACTATGTTCGCTGCGCGCGTCTGGCCAAGTCCGCGGGTTACGACGGCGTCGAAATCATGGGCGGTGAGGGCTACTTCATCAACCAGTTCCTCTGCGAGCGCACGAACAAGCGCACCGACCAGTGGGGCGGCAGTTCCGAGAACCGTCGACGCATGGCAGTCGAAATCGTGCGACGCACACGCAAGGCCGTCGGCCCGAACTTCATCATCGTGTTCCGGTTGTCGATGGCAGACCTGGTCGAGGGCGGTCAGACCTGGGATGAAATCGTCTCATTGGCAAAGGAAGTCGAAGCTGCCGGCGCCACGATCATCAACACCGACATCGGATGGCACGAGTCACGGGTGCCCACCATCGTCACCTCGGTTCCCCGAGCAGCCTTCGTGGACATCACGAGCAAGCTCGAGAAGCACGTCGACATTCCGGTAGCCGCCTCGAATCGGATCAACATGCCCGAGACTGCCGAAGAGATCCTCAACCGCGGTGACGCGCAGTTGATTTCGATGGCCAGGCCGATGCTCGCCGATCCCGACTGGGTGAACAAGGCAGAACGCGGAGCGTCCGACGAGATCAACACGTGCATTGCCTGCAACCAAGCCTGCCTCGACCACGCCTTCGTTCACAAGCAGGTCTCCTGCCTGCTCAATCCGCGCGCGGGCCGTGAGACCACGTTGATCCTCTCCCCCACCCGGCGGACCAAGAACCTCGCCGTCGTCGGCGCCGGTCCTGCCGGACTTTCCGCAGCACTCAATCTTGCTCAGCGTGGTCATTCGGTCACGTTGTTCGAGGCCTCGGACAAGATCGGCGGACAGTTCGGGATCGCACAGCTCATTCCGGGTAAGGAAGAGTTCGCCGAGACCATTCGCTACTACACCCGCATGCTGGACGTGGCCGGAGTGACAGTCAAGCTCGAAACCCGCGTCGCACCAGCAGATCTCATCGGATCCTTCGACGAAGTGGTGGTTGCCACCGGCGTGACGCCGCGCGTTCCCAAGATCCCCGGCATCGAGAACTCGAAGGTGCTGACCTACGCCGAGGTCGTCCGAGAGGGCAAGCCCGTCGGCAAGTCCGTCGCCGTCATCGGTGCCGGCGGCATCGGCGTCGACGTGAGCGAATTCCTCACGCACCCCACTTCCCCCACTCTTCATCTCAAGGAGTGGAAGCAGGAATGGGGCGTCACCGAACCCGAAATGGCCCCGGGCGCTCTCACCACTCCGGTACCAGAGCTCTCCGAGCGGGAGGTCTACCTCCTCCAACGCAAGTCAGGACGCATCGGCGCCGGCCTCGCGAAGACCACCGGCTGGGTCCACCGGGCGGCCCTCAAGAACAAGGGCGTCCACGAGCTCTCGGGCGTCAACTACGAGCGCATCGACGACGCCGGCCTGCACATCACCTTCGGTGAGAAGCACGAGAAGCCCCGACTTCTCGAGGTCGACACCATCGTCATCTGCGCCGGGCAGGAGTCGGTTCGCGATCTAGTGGACGAACTGACCGTCGCGGGCGTGGTGACCCACATTATCGGCGGCGCGGATGTCGCTGGAGAACTCGACGCCAAGCGTGCCATCGAACAGGGCACACGACTGGCCGCGAAGATCTGACCGGCTACGCTGACTGATCGTGAGCCTGCCGACACCCACAACCACAGCCCGCGCCGTAGTGACCGGCGCCTCCTCCGGCATCGGAGAGGCACTGGCCGCTGATCTGGCATCACGCGGACACTCCCTGATCCTCGTTGCCCGTCGTGGCGAGGTCATGGAGGTCCTCGCCGAGAAGCTTCGCGCCGCGCACGGCGTCGAGGTGGAGGTCCGTGCATCGGACCTCTCCGACAGCGCGGCGCGTGCCGTTCTGGTCGAGGAACTCGGTGGCCGCGACATCAGCATCCTGTGCAACAACGCCGGTATCGCCACCTTCGGGCCGATCGCCGAGCTGGACCCGGCCTACGAGCGCGACCAGGTCGAGCTCAACGCCGTTGCAGTGCACGATCTCACGCTGGCCGTGCTGCCCGGCATGCTCGCGCGCAAGTCCGGAGCCATCCTGATGGTCGGGTCCGCGGCCGGCAACATGCCGATCCCCAACAACGCGACGTACGCAGCCACCAAGGCGTTCGTGAACACCTTCGCGGAATCGTTGCGAGGTGAACTCAAGGGCACCGGAGTGAACGTCACCCTGCTCGCGCCAGGCCCCGTTCGCACCGAAACCCCGGACCCGGCCGAAGCATCGATCGTCGACAAGCTCGTCCCGGACTTCTTCTGGATCTCGAGCGAGTACACCGCCAAGGTCTCGCTCGACGGCCTGGCCGAGAACAAGATGCGCGTCGTACCGGGCATCTTGAGCAAGGCGATGTCCGTCGCGGGCGGTTACAGCCCGCGTGCCGTCGTTGCGCCGATCGTGGGCACGTTCTACAAGAAGCTCGGCGGCTGATTCACTCAAACTTCTCCGAGCAGGCCATAGCAGACCGTACAGTCGGTTAATGGCGATGCGAAGAACACTGACAGTCGGGGCAATCCTTCTTTTGACCGGAGGGTTGCCCTTACTGCTGCCCACGGCAGCGAATGCATGTTCGTGCGCATCATCGGCTACCCCGGAAGAAGCCGTGAGCGTCTCCAGCACCGTTTTCCTCGGGACTCCGACGGAGAAAACTTCGGACGGGTTCGAGGACACCTACCTGTTCGACGTCAGCCGGGTCTACAAAGGCGATCTGGCATCGGTGACGTCGGTGGGGACACTCGCGAACGGGAACGGTTGTGGCACAAGCTACGTGCTCGGCACCGAGCAGCTGATGTTCGTTTCTGCGCCGTACGACGTCGACGCCGAGCACGAGGGGCACAGCTGCGGGCCGGCTACCGAAACCGGGTTCGACATCCAAGCGGCGGTCGAGTCCGTGTACGGCGCCGGTTACGCCCCGAGTGCCGGCGGAACTCCGTCCGTTGGTGTGTCCGCCGACCGATCGACGGTCATCGGCGGAGGCGCCGCGGTGGCATTGCTCGCGGTGCTCGGTTGGTTCGGATGGAGGCGGCGACGGGCACAGTGAGTCCACGGGCATAGTGCCGAGGCCGTCAGGGCCGCGTCAACCTCGTTCGGCGGCGCGTCAAGTAAGCGTCAAGATCCGCCCCACCGGTGATCTTCGGGAGTAGATCTGAAGGTAGCCCGCAACACGGCGGGTCACCTTCAGGAGATCGACGTGACGCTACTCGAAATCTTCCCCTCCCTACGCGGCGCAATGACACCGCGTATGGATCCTGCGTTGTGGCCCATCAGTACTCGCCACGACCACAGCGGGCGTGTCTGCATCGGCGACGTCTCCCTCGAAGAGATCGCGGACCAGTACGGCACACCGACGTACGTCGTCGACGAGGCGGACGTGCGGCACCGCTGCCGCACGTATCGAGAGATCTTCCCCGACTCGGAGATCGTGTACGCCGGCAAGGCACTGATGATTCGAGCGATGGCTACCTGGGTCTCCGACGAGGGACTCGGGGTGGATGCCTGTTCCGCCGGTGAACTCGCCGTCGCGCTTGCCGCGGGCGTGGACCCCAACCGAATCATCCTGCACGGCAATGCCAAATCGGTTTCCGAACTGAGGGCGGCGGTCAACGCGGGTGTCGGCCGGATCGTCCTCGACTCCCCCAGCGAAGCGGTACGGCTCGCGTCGGTGTGCACCCACCGACAGAAGGTGTTGGTCAGAGTCACACCCGGCATCGACATACACGGACACAAGGCAGTGTCCACGGGCATCGTGGACCAAAAGTTCGGCCTACCAGCGTTTTCCGAAGAACTGGAACATACGGTATCCGTCGTCGCCAACGCGACGCACCTGCAGCTCATCGGCCTGCATTGCCATCTCGGCTCCCAGATCACCGATCCCGAACTCTTCCGCCCCGCGATCGAGACGATGATCGCACAGATGGACGACATACGACGCTCGCATCGAATCATCCTCACCGAACTCGATCTCGGCGGTGGCCATGGGATCGCCTACGTGCCGGGAGATGCCCAATTGGATCTGACCCGCCTCGCTCACGTCATCGACGAAACTCTCGACGACGCGTGCACCCGAAACCGCTTCCCTCGCCCCGAAATCGTGCTCGAGCCTGGCCGAGCGATCGCTGCGCGGGCCGGAGTCACGCTCTATCGCGTACAGAACATCAAGTCGATCAGCGGGGGACGAACCTTCGTCTCCGTCGACGGCGGGATGAGCGACAACCCTCGGGTGTCGTTGTACGACAGCCACTACGACGTCGAACTGGTGAACCGACATTCGCGCGCACCGCTCCAGGAAGTAACCGTCGCCGGGCGACACTGCGAATCGGGCGACGAAATTGCCGTCGGAGCAAGGCTTCCCGCCGACCTACATGAAGGTGACCTGTTGGCAGTGCCGTGTACGGGCGCATACCACCACAGCATGGCCTCCACCTACAACAGCGTCGGCCGGCCGCCGGTCGTCGCCGTGCTGGGCGGGATTGCGCGGCCGTTGATCAGGCGCGAATCGATCGACGACCTGCTGGCCCGCGAGGTCGGCATCTGACCTCGCGGGCGCCTGAGCCTCAGCGCCTGCGGCGACTACCGGTGCCGAAGATGTTTCGCGAAATCTCGCGTCCCGCAGCCGAAGCCGCCGAGCGCAGGAAACTCTTGACAGCCGAGTTGCCCAAGATCTGCTCGGCGATGTTGGGGCCCTCCGGCTCGGCCGGCGGCGGTGGCGGCAGATCGGGCAGCGACGGAAGATCCAGGGACTGATCCGCTGTCGGAGCACCGGCCACCTTGGCCGTCAGCTTCTCGTACGCCGACTCGCGGTCGATGGTCTGGCCGTACTTCTGATTCAGCGGACTCGACGACGCTGCCGCCTTGATCGCGTCGTTGCCGATGGTGTCCATCAGCGACCTCGGCGGACGAATCTTGGTCCAGGCCACCGGCGTCGGCGCACCTTTTTCCGAGAGTACGGTCACGATGGCTTCACCGATGCCGAGTGAAGTCAGTGCCTTTTCCAGGTCGTAGTGCTCGGTTTTCGGGTACGTGCGGACGGTCTTGTTGAGGGCTTTCTGATCGTCGGGCGTGAAGGCACGCAGGGCGTGCTGAACCCGCGCACCCAACTGTGACAGCACCGAATTCGGAATGTCGGTCGGAAGTTGCGTGCAGAAGAACACGCCGACGCCCTTGGAACGAATGAGCTTGACCGTCTGTTCCACCTGCTGCAGGAAGGCCTTCGACGCGTCCGCGAACAGAAGGTGCGCCTCGTCGAAGATGAACACGAGCTTCGGCTTGTCCAGATCTCCCTCTTCGGGCAGCGTCTGGAACAGGTCCGCGAGCACCCACATCAGGAAGGTGGAGAACATTGCCGGGCGCGCCGCCTGGGCACCGAGTTCGAACAGCGTGATCACACCGGCACCGCCGACGACACGCAGCAGATCCTCGGTTTCGAGTTCCGGTTCACCGAAGAAGGTGTCACCACCATCTGCTTCGAGGTTGACCAACGCGCGCAGAATCACTCCCGCCGTCGCGGAGGAAACTCCGCCGATACCCTTCAGATCCGCTTTGCCCTCAGCGCTCGTCAGGTGCGCGATGACCGAACGCAGATCCTTGAGGTCCAGCAGGGCGAGGCCCTGAGTGTCGGCCCAGTGGAAGATCAGCCCTAGAGTCGACTCCTGGGTCTCGTTGAGGCCCAACACTTTACTGAGCAGGATCGGCCCGAAACTGGTGATGGTCGCGCGCACCGGGATACCGATTCCGTCAGTACCCAACGACAAGAACTCGACTGGCATCCCGGCGGGAGTCCACGAATCGTCGCCCGTCTCGACTGCGCGAGACTTCATCTTCTCGCTCGGATCCCCCGCCTTCGACAGACCCGAGAGATCGCCCTTGACGTCGGCCATCACAACCGGCACACCCGCGGCGGACAGCTGCTCGGCGATGCCCTGCAACGTCTTGGTCTTGCCGGTACCCGTCGCACCGGCGATCAGACCGTGACGGTTGATCGTCGCCAACGGAATCCGCACCCGCGCGGTGGGATCTGCAACTCCGTCGATCACCACCGAGCCGAGCTCGAGTGCCCGCCCCTCGGATGAATAGCCCGCCGCGATTTCAGCGGCAGCACCCGAGGGCACCTGAGCAGCGGGGGTGGCTCCGGCCGATGCTTCGGCCTCGGCGGCAGCCGCTTCCTTCTCTGCTTCCTCAGCTGCTGCAGCGGCTTCAGCTGCAATCCGAGCGGCTTCGGCAGCGGCAGCCTTGGCAGCTTTCGCCTTCTCCGCCGGCGTCAGCGGCGCTGCTCCGTCCTTCGGATCCACGGTCATCGAAAAGCCCTCCTCGTTGCAATGCGGCGAAGTTCTTGTCATCACCCGAACGCCGTCTCACACACGTCGAGTTTCCACCGCAGACCTTATCCCGCTCCCGCGCGCACTACTGTGTTCCTGGTGCAGGACAAATTGGTATGGATCGATTGTGAAATGACCGGGCTGCGACTCGAGTCGGACAAACTCATCGAGATTGCGGCTCTGGTGACCGACAGCGACTTGAACATCTTGGGCGAAGGTGTGGACATCGTCATCCACGCCGACGACGACGCGTTGGCTGCAATGCCCGACGTCGTGAAGAAGATGCACGCAAAGTCGGGACTGACCGAAGAGGTTCGTAAGTCGACGGTCACCCTCGCCGAGGCGGAGAAAGAGGTGCTCGCGTACATCCGCAAGCACGTTCCCGTCTCCGGCACGGCTCCCTTGGCAGGCAATTCAATCGCCACCGACCGCGGATTCATCTCACGGGACATGACGGCACTGGACACATACCTGCACTACCGGATGATCGACGTCAGCTCCATCAAGGAACTCTCCCGCCGCTGGTACCCGCGAATCTACTTCGGCCAGCCCGAAAAAGGTCTCGCCCACCGGGCGCTCGCCGACATCAAGGAATCCATCCGCGAACTCAAGTACTACCGCGGCACTGCATTCGTCGCGGCGCCCGGACCGTCGAGCGCGGAGATCGCAGCCGTCGTAGAGGGCTTGGGTCCCGCCTGACCTGCCGATTGGCTTCCTGACCGACTTTCGCGCTAGTATCTCTTTCGTCAAAGCAGCCGGGTCAAACCGGTGGCCGAGGCAATGGTGGGCGTAGTTCAGTTGGTAGAGCACCAGGTTGTGATCCTGGCTGTCGCGGGTTCGAGTCCCGTCGCTCACCCAAGCGGAACCCCCGAGAATGTCGGAAGACATTTTCGGGGGTTCTTTTGGTTTGTGCGCCAGCCCCAATCTCCCCTTCCACAGCCGGGTGAACGTATCGCTCCCCTTCTCTGACAGGGGCAGCGATACGTTCACCCGAAGTGGGTGGGGTGGCGACCGCGACAAATCGCGCGCTCCCGAGCAACCCGTGCCCGAGCTGAGCGAACGTACCTCTCGTCGCTTCAGATAGACCGAAAGCCACTTTCGCTCACATCGGGGTAGCTGGAATTCGCCGCAAATAGCCCCAGCCGTCGATCACTCGGGCGACGGTTGCGGCTCCCAGACACCTGCGACGGTCCCCTCGCGAACATGTCGCTCGTACGCCGAAACCTTGTCGTGGATGACGTTCAGGTTTTCCTGCATCGCAGCGATCCTGGATCGAATCAACTCCTCATGCGACTGCAAAAGTGAAAGCCGCTCCTTCTCGTTTCCTGGACCTGACCTGACGAGAGCGGCGAATTCGCGGATCGTGGCGATCGGCATACCCGAGTCTCGGAAGCGATTACACAGCTTCAACCAAGAGACATCGCTTTCGGAGTACACCCGACGCCCACCTGCCGAGCGCGCCACCTCGTGAACGAGCAATTCCTCACGTTCGAAGTATCGAAGGGAATCGATACTGATTCCGGTCTGGACAGCGACGTCACCGATTGACAGTTCGCGCATTGCCTGGCGACCTTTCCTTGACCTGGAGTGCACTCCAGATTTTACGGTCGCAGTCATGAATTCCATCCAGCGCAAAATCAACACCGGATTCTCCCGAGTCTCCACTGCCGACGACGTACTTGCCGGACAAGATTTAACGGGCACTACGGTTTTGGTCACTGGCGGGTACTCCGGACTCGGATATGAGGTTTCGCAGTCACTTTCTTCGGTCGGGGCGCGAGTTGTAGTTCTTGCCCGCCGACCAGAACAGGCACGGAGCGCGGTGGCCGACCTTCCGGGTATCGAAGTGCGAGCGTGCGACCTGTCGGACCCGAGCAGTGTCAGATCGTGTGCGCGAGAAATTCTCGAATCCCGGATCACTCCGGACATCATCATCTGCAATGCGGGGATCATGGCCTGCCCGGAACTCCGTGTCGGCTCCGGATGGGAATCACAATTCGCGATCAATCACCTCGGGCACTTTGTACTGGTGAACCTGCTTGTGCCAGCCATGCCCGCAAACGGTTCTCGCGTAGTCGCTGTCTCGTCGGCGGGACATTTTCTGTCGGGAGTGCGTTGGAATGACATAAATTTCCGCAACGGTTACGACCGCTGGCTTGCGTACGGTCAAGCCAAGACTGCAAATGCTCTATTCGCTGTACAGCTGGCGAGCTCCGGCGCTTCACGCGGTATCAGTGCGTTCTCCGTCCATCCCGGGAGCATCCTCACTCCCCTTCAACGTCACTTCTCTGCATCGGAGAAACACGATCTCGGATGGACGACGTCGAATGGCGACGCCGTGCCGGGGTTCAAGACTCCCTCCCAGGGCGCCGCTACAACGGTGTGGGCAGCGACGGCACCGATACTCGCCGATCACTCCGGCGCGTACCTCCAGGACTGCAACATCGCGGACGTCGCGCAGACTGATGACATGAGCGTCGGCGGAGTGAAACCTTGGGCTACCGATCCCGCCGACGCACGCAGATTGTGGGCACTGTCCGCTGAGATGACCGGAGTGGACGCGTTCGGTCGACGCTGACACCGAGCGAACGTACCTCCCGTCGCCTCAGATAGACCGAGAGGCACTTTCGCTCACAAAAGGTGTGCAGATGCAGAATGCCCCCAACCGGACGGTCGGGGGCATTCTGGCGTTCAGCGCTTCAGGGACGAACTCAGACGTCCGCGTTGCCGGTCTTCCAGACGCTCCAGGGGATGTTCCAGTCACCGAGGCCGTCGGTGCCGGAGAGAGTGCCGCCGACGGTGTTCTTGACGACGACGATGTCCCCACGCTTGGTGTTGTCGTAGACCCACTTGGCGTTGGACGGGCTCAGGTTGAGGCAGCCGTGACTGGTGTTGGAGTAGCCCTGCTGCCCGACCGACCACGGCGCCGAGTGGAAGAAGATACCGCTGTAGGACATTCGGGTCGCCCAGTCGACGGGGGTCTTGTAACCCTGCGCCGAGGTGACCGGGACGCCGTACGTGGACGAGTCCATGATCATGTTCGCGAAGCGGTCACCGATGATGTAGACGCCGTTGTCGGTAGGAGTGCTGTCCTTGCCCATGGAGGTGGGCATGGTCATGACAGTCTCACCGTTGACCTGGAAAGTGACCTGCTTGGTGTTGTCGTCCGCCGTGGCGATGACGGCATCACCGATGGTGAAGGAACTCTTCGCGTCTTCCTGCCCGAAGACTCCCTTGCCGAGATTGCGCCCGTACACGTTGACGCTCACGTCGACCTTGGTGCCCGGTGCCCAGTAGTTCTCCGGACGCCAACGGACCTCACGATTGTTGACCCAGTAGAACGCACCTTCGACGGCCGGAGTCGTGGTGACGGTGATCGCAGCTTCGGCAGCCTTGCGATCGGGGATGTTCTCGTCGAACTGCACCGCGATGGGCTGACCGATGCCGACCACGTCACCCTCGTTGGGCAAGACATACGGCTTGGTGACGTTGCCGGGTGCGCTGGTGGTGAAGGACGTGACCGTCGTACTTGCGCCACCCAATCCGAATGCGCGGGCCTCGATTTTGTACTTGCGGTTGTAGCCGAGTGGCTCGGTGGTGGTCCACGACGCACCGTCGGCAGCAATCGCGCCGGCAACTGCCTTGCCGTCCTGATTGACCATCGTCACGTCGGACAGAGCGCCGTCAGCGACGTTGATCTTGACCGGGTCGCCCGGCGAGAAGCCGACAGCGCCGTCGGCAGCGGTCGAGGTGAGCTTCGGCTTGATGAGTTCGGTGAGCGGATTGGAATCGATCGGCGCCGACCCTTCGGTACTGACGTCCTTGCCGCCCGACGTGCACGCGGTCATCAGAACGAGAGCACCGAGAGACGCCGCGATCATCGCCGCGCCCTTCGACGCTCGACCGTTCCCCCCGCGCACGGACAGACCCCACCTTTGACGACTCATCGTTCGACTCCGCTTCACAATTTCTCCGACTAACTTCCGCGTCACATGCGAATCCCACTTACCGGAAGGCAAGTGGGACTTGCGGTATGACTGCGCTGCACCAATGATGCCAGGCGCGCTCGTTACCAACGGTCATGAAAGGCCACGCCGTCAGTAACGTTCAAGTATCAATCGCTCCGAACCGTCCGTTTTGTTACCGCTTTCAGCTGATTTCCTCCGATCGGACTACAGCGGTGACGCCTCCACCTGGCGATTTGCTCCCGAACCGGCGATTCGGCTAATGTTCTGTCTCGCAAGAGCGAGCGCCTATAGCTCAGTTGGTAGAGCAAGTGACTCTTAATCACTGGGTCCGGGGTTCGAGTCCCTGTGGGCGCACTTGCAAAGGTCCCCACCTTCTTCGGAAGGTGGGGATTTTTCTTTGTGTCGTGGTGAACAGGTTGTGGTGAATAGACTTCACAGTTATCGGAACCACGGCCTGGAGGATTGATGACCGAGCGCGAAACCACACCGGGCAGCGAGCTGGCATTTGCCGGTGTGGCGGGTCAGGCCGCTCTGATCCGGTCCGGAGAAATATCGGCCCGCGAGCTCACCGAGAACACACTTCGCCGTATCGAACGCCTCGATTCGACGCTCAATGCTTTTGTGCGAGTTCTCGCAGACGAAGCGCTCGACGAAGCGACACGTCTCGATCAGCGCCAGGCCGACGGCCACAGCCTGGGCCCACTGCACGGAGTTCCGAT
Source organism: Rhodococcus sp. D-46 (assembly GCF_011290655.1). NCBI lineage: Bacteria > Bacillati > Actinomycetota > Actinomycetes > Mycobacteriales > Nocardiaceae > Rhodococcus > Rhodococcus sp. D-46. Next base: position 490,098 of record NZ_JAANTF010000005.1, read on the forward strand.
CGCGATCAAAGACGAGAACGACGTCGCCGGAACGCCGACGACGTACGGCGGTGCGGCGGCAACCCGCATCGCCTCTGCTGACTCGGAGGTCGTCCGGCGGTTGCGCGACGCCGGCGCGGTGATCGTCGGCAAGACGACGATGCCCGAGTTCGGCATCTGGCCCTTCACGGAGACTGCTGCAAACGGCTACACCAGAAACCCTTGGGACACCGGCGTATCCACGGGCGGATCGAGCGGAGGATCTGCGTCGGCCGTCGCGTCAGGCATGGTCGCAGCGGCAATCGGTGGCGACGGCGGCGGTTCCATCCGACTGCCTTCGGCGTTCTGCGGGTTGTTCGGACTCAAACCGCAGCGCGGTCGGGTGAGCACCGCGCCGAACCGAAACCTCTGGCGCGGACTCGGCACGCTCGGCCCCCTCACTCGTTCCGTCGAGGACAGCGCGCTCGTGTACGACGTGATCACCGGTACCACCGGGACCGACGACTACACAGCCGAAACGCTCCGCACCAGCTTTGCCGAGTCAGCCGCGTCGGCGCCCGGGCCGCTTCGCATTGCAGTGTCCACCCGGAGTCCGGTCCGGGGCGTCCGCCCGTCCCGGGAGGTCGTTGCCGCGGTGCATTCGATCGCAGAGATGTTGAGCGCGTTGGGACATCACGTCGAAGAGCACGATCCCGAGTACCCGGACGCAACTGCAGCGTTTCTCCCGCAGGTACTCGGCGGCGTCCGCGACGAAGCACTGCGCGTCGATCATCCAGCGTTACTCGAGAAGCGCACACGAGCACTCGCGTCGATCGGCCGGATAGCCGCTCCCGCGCGCGTCGGGAAACTCGCTTACCGCAAAGGTGAGCGAATCGCAGCGACGGTCAACCAGGTCTTCGACACCTTCGACCTGGTCCTGATGCCGACCACGCCCGCGCTGCCACGCCCGATCGGACAACTCGAAGGAACCGGCCTTCTGTCAGCAGTCCGCAAGGCGTTGCCGATCGCCGCCTACTGTTCGATCTGGAATGTCTGCGGCAACCCGGCGGCCGCTGTGCCCGCCGGGTTCTCCGAACGCGGACTCCCCCTGAGCGTCCAACTGGTCGGGCGCAGCGGTGGTGAACCGACGATTCTCGCCGTCGCACAGCAGTTGGAAAGCACCCTCCGCTGGCCGGATTCGCACCCTCCACACTCGTGAATTCCGGAAGCGATGTAACCGTCGTCACCACGATGAACACGCGTTTTGCAAACTCCTGAGCCTGTCGGCTAATGTTCTGTCTCGCAAGAGCGAGCGCCTATAGCTCAGTTGGTAGAGCAAGTGACTCTTAATCACTGGGTCCGGGGTTCGAGTCCCTGTGGGCGCACTTGCAAGAAGGCCCCCACCTCACCAGGTGGGGGCCTTCTTCATGTTCTGTCTTCGACAACTCGGGTCAGCGAATGATCTTCCGGACCACGAGTAGTCCCACCACTGAACCGACTGCGATCAGCGCGTACTTCACTGCCGGCTCGTTGAGCTTGGCGAGCACCGTCTTCTTGGTGTTCTCGACCAGCCGCTTCGGGTTGGTGCGGACCGTCAGTTCGTCGAGTGTGCTCGCGAGCTGGTTACGCGCCTTCTCGATCTCGCGTTCGATGCTCTCGGTGTCCCTGGGCACGTGTCCTCCAACTTGTCTGTGTTCTGCTGCTCTGTGTGCGGGTCTGCTGTGCGGACGCAGCGCGCCGACACTTCGCTCTACCGTAGAGGAGCAGAATGCCCTCGCGCCCACCTGCCGCGCAATTTCTCGACTAACCTCGATTCCCGTGACCGAGAACAGTAGATTGTCCGCCGGCGACGTCGCGCCGGATTTCACGCTCCCAGACGCCGATGGCAACGAGGTTTCCCTTCACGATTACCGCGGCCGCAAGGTCATCGTGTACTTCTACCCGGCGGCCAGCACCCCGGGGTGCACCAAGCAGGCCTGCGACTTCCGTGACAGCCTCGCCGAGCTGAACGGTGCCGGCCTCGAAGTCATCGGAATCTCGCCGGACAAGCCCGCAAAACTCGCGAAGTTCCGCGATACCGAAGAGTTGACCTTCCCGCTGCTCTCCGATCCCGAGAAGGCGACGCTCGAAGCCTGGGGCGCGTTCGGTGAGAAGAAGATGTACGGCAAGACCGTCCAGGGCGTTATCCGCTCGACGTTCCTCGTCGACGAGGAAGGCAAGATCGAGGTGGCCCAGTACAACGTCAGGGCCACCGGTCACGTCGCCAAGCTACGACGCGATCTGTCGGTCTAACTCCCGTACCGGCTCAAGAACAGAGCCTCCGCGAAAGCGAGATTCTCGATCTCCGACGGGTCGACGCTTTCGTCGGGCGCATGAATGCGGCATTGCGGTTCCTCGACGCCGATCAACGCGATCTCCGCGTCGGGGAACTGCTCGGCCAGTGCACTGCACAGCGGTATCGATCCCCCTTGGCCGGCAAATCCGACTTCGCGGCCGTAGGCATCGGTGAGCGCGGACTTCAGCTGCGCGAAACCTGCACCCTCCGTCGAGGACGAGAACGGCGATCCCGTCGATTCCGGAACGACCTCGATGTGGACGCCCCACGGCGCCGCCGCGCGGAGGTGGTCCGTCAACAACTTCTGTGCCTGCGCCGGATCCGTGCCAGGCGGGACACGAAGATTCAGGCGCGCCGACGCGCGGGGCGTGATCGCCGCCGCCGAACCCACGACCGGCGGGCAGTCGATACCCAGGATGGTCAGCGCCGGACGAGCCCACACCTGCTCGGCGACCGAACCGGAACCAGTCAGCTGCACCCCTTCGAGCACCCCGGCGTCGGAGCGGAACTGATCGCCGTCATAACTGACACCCGCCCATTCCTGGTCGTTGGTCAAGCCTTCGACAGTGGTGTTTCCGGCGCTGTCGTGCAGCGTCGAGAGTATGTGCACCAGCGCGGTGATCGCATCGGGCGCCGGTCCACCGAAGACACCGGAGTGAATCTCACCCTCGAGCGTCGACACGTGGACCACAACGTTCGCGATCCCGCGCAATGACGTCGTGATCGTCGGCTCCCCGACTTCGGTGTTGCCGGTATCAGCGATCAGGATCATGTCGGCTGCAAAAAGTTCGGGCCGCTCTCGCACCAGATCCTCGAGACCGCCAGTGCCCATCTCCTCGGATCCTTCGGCGACGAGCGTCAGGTGGACGCTCGGATCCACACCGGCTGCGGCGAGCGCTCGCAGAGCTGTCAGATGCATGACGACGTTGCCCTTGCAGTCGGAAGCGCCCCGTCCGTACCACCGTCCGTCGCGCTCGGTGAGCGTGAAAGGCGGGGAGCCCCAGAGCTCTTCGCTTCCGGGCGGCTGAACGTCGTAGTGGCAGTACAGCAGAACGGTCGGAGCACCGCCCGGGCCTGGTCGACGCCCGACAACCGCGGCCGAACCGTCGGAGGTCTCGATCGCCTCGATATCGGCGAAACCCTGAGACCGGAATGCCTCCAGGACCCAATGCGCAGCGGCCGCGCATTCTTCCGGCGGGTACTGCCGTGCATCGGCGACGGACTTCATCGCCACAAGTGCACTCAGATCCTCACGGGCACGCGGCATGAGTTCACCTACCGCGGTTCGCAGTTCTTCCGTCATCGTCTCCCTCTCCTCGGCATCGAATCTCGGTGTGCCCGAAGAATCTCAGTCTGCCCGAATCGGACGTAGGCAGGCGCCAGGATCGCCGTTGCGCCACACCGCGCAGCAACCTCTTCGGCTACTGGACAGTTGGTCACCTAGTATCGAGGTGTGGCAACAGCATCGGGACTCGTGTGCGCGCACCTGCGCGGTGCGTTTCGACCGATCACGACCGCCGAAGTAGGTGGCCGATGACACCGGATAATGCACAAGTCCCAAATTCGACAGAAAACACCGATAGCCTGGAAGACGTGCAGCCCACGACTCGTCACCGCGCGCGGCGACGAGTCGACCCAGCACTGGAGAATCCCCAGAGCCTCGAAGAACCGCAGGAACTGCTGCCGCGCAAGCGTCCGACGCAAGAGCGCAGCCAGCGTAAATTCGACGCACTCCTGGCTGCGTCACGGGAACTCCTCACCGATGTCGGTTTCGAATCGTTCACCTGTGAAGAAGTCGCGGCACGTGCTGACGTCCCGATTGGGACGCTTTACCAGTTCTTCGCGAACAAGTACGTCATCGTGTGCGAATTGAACCGCCAGGACCTCGTCGGGGTCCAGCACGAGCTTGCTCAGTTCGGCGGCGAAGTACCCTCGCTCGACTGGTTGCGGTTCCTGAACAGTTTCGTCGATCACATGGCCGGGCTGTGGACGTCTGATCCGTCGCGCCGCGAGGTCTGGCTGGCGATGCAGTCGACGCCGTCCACGCGGGCAACCGGAGTCATTCACGAAAAGCAGTTCGCCGAGACCGTAGCGAAAATGCTCGGCCCGTTGACGCCTCGTACGCGGCGAGATCGTCGCCTGATGATGGCGGAAGTTCTTGTCCACGTGGTGTATTCGATGCTCAATTTCTCGGTTCAGGACGGTCAGTCGCATGCCGACGCCGTCGCCGAACTGAAAAGGTTGATGATCGCGTATCTCCTCGTCGCCGAGAAGGAATCCCGCACGAAGGACTAGTCGAACGACAAAGAGCCGGTCTCCCCTTGGGAGACCGGCTCTTTCGTGTCCGGCAGTGCTACTCCGGGTCGGATTCGATGACCGCGAAAGCGCCCGCCATGTCCCCGTCGTGCGTGAGCGAAATATGAATCTTCACTCCGGTCAGGTGTTTGGCCACGTCACCGCGAAGCCGGATGCCGGGGCGCCCCCAGGCGTCCGAGACGACCTCGATCTGATTGTGGATCATTTCCCCCAGCACCGGTGGGCCGGCGAAGAGAGCAGTTGACCATGCCTTGATCACTGCTTCCTTCGCAGCCCACCGGGCGGCGAAATGTCGTGCCGGTTCGGAGCTCCGGGTAGCGGCGTCTCGACGCTCGCCCGGTGTGAAGTTGTCGAGCATTGCCGTTCCCGGCCTGTTCAATTGCTCGGCGAACTCCGACACCGTCACGAGGTCGAAACCGATACCCAGAACTCCCATACCGTGACTACTACTTGCAGCCGGGCAGATTCGAGCGGTACACCTGGTCTGCGCCGAGTCGTGCGTCCTCGCTCAGCAGCATGTCCGCTTCGAGCTGACGCGACGCCTTGGCCGGCGTTCCGTCGGCACCGAGGCGACGATCCGCCGGGCGCTCGTAGAGGCTGTCGCCACCGCACATCGCCTTCGCGAGGCGACGCTGACCGTCGATCGTCCGCTGCTGGGCCGCAGCAACATAGGCGTCACGCTTGTCGGCCGGAACCGACTCGACGAATGCCTGCGGGTGCACGACTGCGATCAGTCCGGAGACGTGACCGAAGCCGAGGCTGGTCAGCAGGCCCGCGCGCAGCGGAAGATGCTCACCGAACTTGAGCGGCTGACGTGCCCACACGAGGTGCTCGAATTCGGCCATCTTGTCGTCGACGCAGTCGAGGCTGCGGTTCGGCGGGACGATGCCCTGGCTCAGTACCTGGCAGAGCCCGATCAGCTGGAAGGCTGCGGCACCACCCTTGGCGTGACCGGTCAGGCTCTTCTGCGAGACCACGAACATCGGCGCGCCTTCACTGCGTCCCAATGCCCCGGCGAGCCGCTCGTGCAGCTCTGCCTCGTTGGGATCATTGGCGGCAGTGGAGGTGTCGTGCTTGGAGATCACGGCGATGTCGTCGGCGCTCACGCCGAGTGCGTTGAGCGAGAGTGCGAGCTGCGAATCCGCTCCCCCACGTCCGGCGCCCAGTGCTCCGAGTCCCGGTGCCGGGATCGAGGTGTGGACACCGTCGGCGAACGATCCGGCCCAGGCGACCACACCGAGGACGGGAAGACCCATCTCGAGTGCCAGGTCACCGCGAGCGAGGAGAATCGTTCCGCCACCGGCCGACTCGACGAATCCGCCGCGGCGACGATCGTTGGCCCGCGAGAAGCGGCGATCCTCGATGCCCTTGGCATGCATGTCCTCGGTCTTGGCAGTGGCCGACATGTCGCCGAAGCCGATGATGCCTTCCGTGCTCAGATCGTCGAACCCGCCGGCAACAACCAACTGCGCCTTGCCGAGTCGGATCTTGTCGACGCCTTCTTCGACGGATACCGCTGCCGTGGCGCAGGCGGCGACGGGGTGAACCATCGCACCGTAACCGCCGACGTACGACTGAACGACGTGCGCTGCAATGACGTTCGGCAGCGCTTCCTGCAGGATGTCGTTCGGACGGTTCTCGCCGAGCAGCGTGTCGATGTACAGGCTCCTCATGGAGGTCATGCCGCCCATGCCGGTGCCCTGCGTGTTGGCGACCAGGCTCGGGTGTACCCAGCGGAGCAGTTCGCTCGGAGTGAAGCCGCCGGTGAGGAAGGCGTCCACCGTTGCGACGATGTTCCAGAGGCCGACGCGGTCGACCGAATCTGCCATGTCGGCGGGGATGCCCCACTTGGTGACGTCGAAGTTGGTCGGGATCTGGCCGCCGACACTGCGAGTCAGCTTCATCTTGCGCGGGACGCGGATCTCGGTGCCTGCGCGGCGGGTGACCGTCCAGTCTCCGGACTCGGCGGAAACCGTCGCCGTCGTGTTCTCCGGATCGGATTCGACGAAGGCCTGAGCCTCTGCCTCACTGCCGACCACGAAGCTCAGATCCTTGTCCAGGAACACGGAGGTGAGCAGCGGAGCGGTGTTGTCGATCATCGCGCCCTCGTCGACGTAGCGACGGATGCCGCAACGCTCGACGACTGCGTCGTGGTACTTGTCGGCGATTTCCGCCTCGGGTACCAGGTCACCGGATTCGACGTCGTACCAGCCCGGCTTAGGGTCGTTCTCCCAGACGATGAGTCCGGTGTTCCACGCCAATTCGAGAACGCCTGCGGCAGAGAGCTGCTCGTCGACCTCCATCTCGAAGCGGGTACGCGAGGAACCGTAGGGTCCGAGCTCTCCGGCACCCACGATGACCACGAGGTCCGCGGGGGTGACGTCCAGTTCGGGCCAGCTCGGAGCCTTGACCGAGTCGTCGATGCGAGCCGGCGCGGGCAGCGCCAGGATGCTGGACTCGTCCACTGCTTCGTCGACAGCCTCGGCGATCTCGGCCACCTCGGCAGCTTCCTTGGCCAGTGCGGCGAGGTCGAGGTTCGCCTCGGCGAGCCCACCGGTCAGGTCGACCTCGAGCGGAGCCTCGGCAGCAGCGCGCCGCGACTCGCGGGTTGCCGTCTTCAGCAGTTGGGTCGCCATCTCCTGGGTGGACCAGGTGCGGACGCCCGCAGCTTCGACCGCGTCGACGATCGGATCGTTGTGACCCATGAGTCCGGTTCCGCGAACCCAACCGATGACCGCGTGTGCCAACGTGACCCGCTCGGCCCAGTTGCGCTCGGCCTTCCAGCGGTTGACCACGGCGATCAGCGAAGCCTTGGCCTCGCCGTAAGCACCGTCGCCGCCGAACGTTCCGCGGTTCGGCGAACCGGGCAGCACCACGTGCAGGTGCGTGTCGACGTCGCTGTCGTAACCGATCTTCGACAGACCGCCGATGAGGCGCTCCACCGACCAGAGCAGCACGCGCATTTCCATTTCGGCGCGAGCGCCGGCGTCGGAGAGTTCGCCGCCGACACGGGGAGCTGCGAACGGGAAGAGCATCGTCGGCGTCATGGCCGGCTTGATGAGCTTCTTTGCGCCGCCTGCGTTCTCGGTGGCTTCGTTGCCGATCCAGTCGATCAGTGCGTCGACGTCGGTGTACGACGCCATGTTCGCGGGAACCACCCAGAGGGCGGCACCGGCGCGAGCATTCTCGCGGTACAGGTCGCGGTAGAAGCCGAGACGCTGACCGTCGAGTCGCGAGGTGGTCACGAATACCGTTGCGCCACCGGCAAGGAGCTTGCCCGTGACCGCTGCCGCGATGGAGCCCTTGCTGGCGCCCGTCACTACTGCGACCGCGCCTGCCCACTCGGGTGCGTCGGATTCTGCCGCAGCAGCCGCATCAGCGATGCGGGTGTAGACCTCGGCGAGTGCGGTGCGGCCTTCGTCGGTCGCACGGGTGGCCCACCACTTCGCCTGTGCGGCGACGGTGGAGCCGGCACCGATGAAGTTCTCGACCGACAACGCGGTGTCACCGAGCCAAATGCGAGCGAGATCCTCACGCGCACTTGCCCAGCGGTCGTCGAGCAGAACGGCCTTCTGCGCGTCGAATGCCGGAGCAACCAGACGCGGCCAGTCGGAGCCGAGTTCAGCCGAGACCAGGTCGACCAGTTCGGTGTCCTCGACCGTCGCGACTGCCGTTTCTTCGTTCAGTCCGAGCTGCTCGAGTACCAGGCGTGCGGCCGAGGCCAGAACGCCGTTGCGACCGGTGATGTTCTCGGTGAACTCACCCAGCGCGGCTGCGTCGACGGTTCCGCCGCTTCCGCCGCCGGTAGCGGGCAACGAGACGCTGACTCCGCGAGCAGACCCGACCGAGGCAACTGCGCTGTCGATGACTGCGTCCACTGCTGCAGCGTCGGCCAGTGCGCCGGAGCTCAGGCCACCGAGGTCGCCGCCGCGGATGCTGGCGCCGTCACGGGTACCGAGAGCCACTGCTGCGGTGACGTGATGTGCCCAGCCGTCGCCCAGCTCCCAGACCTTCTTGACGCGGTCGGCGATGTAGCCGGGACGCTTGCCCGAGGGGCCGAAGACCTTGCGTAGGTGATCGTTGATCGAATCGGAGAGCACCGGTCCGAACGGCTTGTACGTACGGGCGAGCTTGTCGACGGTTGCCCCCAGGGAGCCCATGTCGGCGTCTGCGGCCCCGTCGATGGCACCGAGGGAGAGCTCGGAGCCGAGGTCGACCAGAAGCTGGTTGCGACGCGAGGAAACGCCGTCGCACAGTGCCTCGATCGTGTCCGCGGGGCCGACCTGATCGGGACGGAGCTTGGTCCACAGGCTGATCAGGACCTTCGTGGCGTCGGGCGCCTTGAAGGTGAGGTCGTCCGGACGCGGTCCACCCGAAGGTGCAGCCGGCGCGGCAGCGGCAACCGGAGCAGCGGCCGCGGCGGCCGGAGCAGCCTGCGCGGCAGGCGCTTCGATCTCGTCGTCGTCATCGACAGCGGGGTCGACGTCGGTGCCGTAGACGATCGCGGCTTCGCGCTCGACGTTGAGAACCTCAACCGGGTAGCCGAAGCGGCCCGGCAGCTTGAGGGTCTGCGACGCGAGGTTTGCAACGGTCGGGGCAGCGCCGAGACCGATCTCGACGAAGCGTTCGACCCCGAGTCCACCTTCGGACTCGTCACCGAAGAGCAGGTCCTGCGTCTCGATCCAACGGACCGGGCTGGCGAACTGCCAAGCCAGCAGCTCGATCAGGATGATGCGGGACAACTCGTGAGTGCGCGTTGCGTAGCTGTCGAAGTCTGCGAGGACTTCCTGCAGCGGCTCGGACGGCACCAGGTCGGCGATTTCCTGAACGAAGTCACGACGCAGCGAGAACGGCTTCGGAACCAGGTTCGGGATGTAGCGGCCGATCAGGATGTCCGGGTCGATGTCGTGCGGGAGCAAGTCCTGCAGGCACACGCGGAAGTCCGCCACGCCACCGCGAAGGACGGTGGAGTGGAACGGCACGTCGATGCCGGGAACCTGGATGTATGCCCGCTTGCCACCGAATTCTGCTCGGCGACGATCGATTTCGACCTCGAGTGCATCGAGACCGGCTACCGAACCGGCAATGGCGTACTGGCTGCCGCGCAGGTTCAGGTTGACGATTTCGAGGAACTCACCGGAGGTCTCGGCGACACCGGCGACGAAGCCCTGCACGTCGTCGTCGGAAACACCGATCTGCGACGGGCGAATAGCGGCCATGCGGTAGTCGGAGCGTCCGGCTTCGTCACGGGGAACGAGCTGGTGCATGGCGGAGCCACGCTGGAAGACGACCTCGAGAAGTGCTTCGAGCGGGAAAACCTCGGCGACAGCGGCGAGTGCGTTGTACTCACCGACCGAGTGACCGGCCAGAAGGGAATCCTCGATGAAGGTTCCGGATTCGCGCAGCTCGGCAACCTGGGCAACACCGAGAACGGCCATGGCCACCTGGGTGAACTGAGTCAGGTGCAAGACACCGTCGGGATGCCTGTGCTCGACACCACGGGCCTTGACGGTCACCGGGTTGTCGCGCACGACAGCGAGAATCGAGAATCCGAGTGCCTTACGAGTGTGCTTGTCCGCGCGCTCCCAGACGTCGCGGGCGGCCTTGGAGCGTGCGCGAGCGTCGAGGCCCATGCCCGGGCGCTGAATGCCCTGGCCGGGGAAGGCGTAGACGGTCTTCGGCGCGGCGGTGCGGCCGGTGGCGACCATGACCAGTTCACCGTCGATGCGGCAGCCGACCTCGACGATTTCCGCGCCCTGGTCGATACCGACACGATCGACACGGACGTCGATCTCGGCGCCGGGTCGAACCATCCCGAGGAAGCGAGCTGTCCAGGCGGTCAGGCGGCGCGGCGGGACGCGGGTCTCGGCCGGGTCGACTGCGGTGACTACCTGCTGCGCTGCGGCGGAGAGCCACATGCCGTGCACGATCGGCGTTCCGAGGCCGGCCAGCAGAGCGGCGTTGTCGGAGGTGTGAATCGGGTTGTGGTCACCGGAAACCTGAGCGAACGCGCCCATGCTGACCGGAGCGAGGATCTTCGCGTCACGGCGACGACGACGCGAGGTGTCGACAGCCGCATCGCTGATCGATCCACCGGCGCGAGCCGGGTCGGCGAGTTCGCCTGCACCGGTGCGTCCGCGGATCGCGAAACGCTCGGTCATGGTGACGACTGCGGGGGCGTCGAGGCCCTCGCCGAGCATGGCACCGACCTCGACCTTGACCTCGACGACACGACCGAGGTCGGTGTCGAGAACCGAGGCGACCTCGGCATTGACCACGAGAATGCTTGTCTCGGAGGGAAGTTCACCGACGAAGTCGACGGTGTGGTCGAGGTGGACCAGGTCGAGCATGCCTTCGATAACGGAAAGACTGTCGAGCTTGGCTGCGCCGAGGACTGCGAACACTGCAGGCCAGCATGCTCCGACGACGACGTCCGGAACAGCCTTGCCGCTGACACTGAGCGTGGCGGGCAGACCCGAACCGGTGACACCGGCGTGATCGGCGATGCGATCGGGAACCCACGCGACGTTGAGGCGAGCCTTGCCGTTCTTGACTGTCGGAAGTTCCTGTCCGGCAGCAACTGCCAGGAGCGCGGACATCGCACCTTCGGCATCGGCTTCGGTGACAACCGGAGCGCCGCCGTCGACGACGGACTCGGGGATCGTGATCGTGATGTCGACCGACTTGCCTGCCACCAACGGAACCGAAAGCAGCACGTGCGAGGAATCGACGACGGTCAGACTGGAACCGGTGGTGCCGTGAACTGCCTTGTCGGCAGACTCTGCACTCCACTCGTCGAGGTCGCCGAGACGACGGACGGGGTTCTGGGTCAGGCGGCCGGCCCACTGGAGGTCAGGAGCCGAGAGAACGGCGTCGAGAAGTCCGGGTGCGGAATCCTGGTGGCGACGGCTCGCGAGTGCAACCGGAGTGGTTCCGGCAGCAACCAATTCGTCGTAGGTCGCCTTCTCGAAGCGATCGAGCAGGTCACCGACCGGCTCGTCGACACGGGTGATGCCGGCGACGGCAACGGTGCCGGGGATGACGCAAACCTGATCGGCGGTGTAGCGGGGGTCGTGTGCCTGCCACAGGGAGTCGCTGCGCCACCAACGACGCACGTCACCGTCGACGACGGGAACGAAGTTGACCGGCTTGCCCGGCGTCTTGCACAACGAGATGAAGAACGAGACGTCTGCGGGATGCAGAACGGTGGTCGAGTAGTCCGGGTACGACGCCTGCAGTGCGCAGATTGCAGCCTCGGGGCGCTCGAGGGTCTCGGCGTCAGCGAACAGCGTGGGGATCGGGCCGCGGTCGACCGGGTGCAGACGCGCCTCGGTGCGCTGGAGCATCTCGCCGAAGCGAGCACGCCAGGTGATGTCGAGCCACGGGCTCGACGTCGCCTCGACGATGGCGTCCTGAAGATCGGCGCCGCAGTCGAATTCCTTCGCCGCGTCGATGCCGACGGTCAGCTCGAGGTAGCGGCGCAGCCACTGTGCGTACGTCATGGTCTCGACGTCGCCGAAGTACGGCTTGGCGGTGACGTCGAGGGCGGCGATGATCTCGTCGCGGCGCTCGGCCACTGCCTCGGAATCGCCGGCAACCTCGTCGAGGAGGCGCCCGGTACGCGAAGCCGCGTTGTCGATCTCGTGGATGTCGGCACCGAGCTGGCTACGGCCGGAGGCCATTCCGCCTTCAGCGGTACCTGCACCGACCCAGTCCGGCGTACCGGGTGTGTCGACGAGGAGCTGCTTGACCTCGGGAGAGGTGGTGGCCTCGAGAGTCGCCATGGCTGCGGTGCCGACCAGGATGCCGTCGACGGGCATGGCCGGGAAACCGGCTGCGGCGGACCAGCGACCGGTCAGGTAATCGGCTGCGCGCTCGGGTGTTCCGATGCCGCCACCGACGCAGATGACCAGGTTCGGGCGTGTACGCAGCTCGGCGTACGTGTCGAGGAGCAGGTCGTCGAGGTCTTCCCACGAGTGGTGTCCGCCGGCGCGGCCGCCTTCGATGTGGACGATGACCGGGAAGTTCGGAACCTCGTTGGCGATGCGGATCACGGAGCGAATCTGCGCCACGGTGCCGGGCTTGAATGCAATGTTGGTGATGCCGATCTCGGACAACTCGTCGATGAGAGCAACAGCCTCTTCGAGTTCCGGGATACCGGCGGTGACGATGACGCCGTCGATGGGAGCACCGGCGGTACGGGCACGCTGCACGAGGCGCTTGCCACCGAGTTGCAGCTTCCACAGGTACGGGTCGAGGAACAGGGAGTTGAACTGGACCGCGCGGCCCGGCTCGAGCAGCATCTTCAGCTCTGCGACACGGTCTTCGAAGATTTCTTCGGTGACCTGCCCGCCACCGGCAAGCTCGGCCCAGTGACCGGCATTGGCTGCCGCGGCAACGATCTTGGCGTCGACCGTCGTCGGCGTCATACCTGCTAGCAGGATGGGTGAACGACCGGTCAGCTTCGTGAACGCGGTCTCGACGCCGATACGGCCGCCGGGAAGCGCAACGGGCTTCGGCGCGAACTCGGACCACGAACGTGAGACCTCAGGTGCTGCACCGGGGGTGAGCAGATTGCGGTGTCCGCCGCGGGTGGCTGCGGCAATGATGCCGATGCCCTGTCCACGCAGCGAAGAGGACGTCATACGGGTCAGCTGATCGCTGGGTCCGAGATCGAGAATCCACTTGGCGCCGGCGGAGATTGCGCCGTCGACAGCCTCGACCCAGTCGACCGGATCGACGAGGACACCCTGCGCAAGTTCGCGCGCACGGTCCGCGTCGAGACCGCAACGGGTCGCCCAGCTGCCGACGAGTTCGACGGCCTCGGTCAATGCGGGGTGATGGAAGCCGATTTCGGTGTCGAGCGGATCGAAGGACGGCGCGAAGACGGAACCGCCACGCTTCTTACCCTCACGCTCGCGGGCTTCCTCGGCTTCGATCTGTTCACAACGCTCTTGCACGCGTGCCAGCTGAGCGGGCGGCCCGGCGAGAACGACGCGGCGACGGCCGTTGCGGATGGCGAGGACAGCCGCGCGCTCAGGCGCCACACCCTCGGCAAGCTCGGCGACGATGGCGGCGAGACGCTCGGGATCGACGCCCGAGACCGCAACCATCGGCTTCGCGGAGGCGCCGGCGATGACGCCGCGGCGACGGCCGACCAAGCTGGCAGCAGCACCGACGAGCTGTGCGACGGCGAGGAGTTCACCGTCGTCATTGCCCTGCGCGGCTACGGCAGCCGTGGCCAGAAGGCCCTGCGAGTGGCCGATGACGGCAGCCGGCGGGTTACCGGCTACATCCAGACCCTGAGCGGAGAGTGCACGCAACGCCGCAAGCTGCGTGAGGAAGACACCGGGGAGTGACACCGGAGCTGCGGTGAGCGCGGCAGCGGAAGGCCCGGCCGACTTCTCACCTTCTTCTTCGTCGACGATCTCGGCTTCGAGCATCCACGCGATCGGATCGAATCCGACCGGGCGAACCACGAGGAGATCCTGTGCGACGGGCGCGAGGCGTGCGGCTGCGTCGTTGACCAGATCGGTCAGAACGGGCTCCAGGCCGTTGTCACGGCTGAGCTCCTCGAGCGAGGTGAGCCAGGGAGCGCCCTGTCCACCGAAAGCGATTGCGTAGGAAACGCCGTTGTTCAGCGAATCGACGAGGGCACCTTTGCTGGTCGTGCGGGACTGTCCCCCATCGACGCCGAAACGGCGTCCACCCTTCGAGTCGCGTCCGTTTCCTGTAGGTGTCGTGTCATCGATCGTCACGCGTACGTCCTCTCCTGGTCACCTCTGCGGCGAGGTGGGATTTGCGGTGTGCTGCCCGGCTGAAGTGCTCGCGAATTCGTCGAGAGAATCGACGGAGTCAGGGCGTTCGTGCAAGACAAGGTTTACACAGAATCATGAGGATTTCCTCACGTTTGTCGGCACCCTGGAAATCTGGACTTTCGGGGCCGTGATCTTCCTCACGAGACTTCGAGAAAGTGACTCGCGAGTAGGTCGCGAACGCCCTGCCTGGGACTGTTACCGGGATTTTCAGAAACCTGAGGAACCCCTCATATTTATTGTTACCAATTCGTGACCTCCTTGACGGACGGTCGATCCCGTGCGTTCCGGGCCACAATCTGTCGGACCCCCTCGCTACGTTCAGCGCGTCCACACCGGACAACTTCTCGGGGGGAGAAATCATGAAAGACACAGACGTAGTCAGAGCGGCCGAATTCATCGGCGCCGAGCTTCCGCGCGAGGCGTGGCCGCATTGGAATCAGGGATGGCCGCGCGAGTCCGAATCCGCCCTTCTCGACGCGATCTTCTCGTCGCGCGCCGCCTACGGAACACCGAAGACCGGAGTCCGCGCCGTCGTCGACCGTTGGCGCACACACCGCTCGGTAGCCGCCGACGATCGCCTCGACAGCTTGTCCGCTCTCGCCGCCTTCACCGACCGTGGCGACGAGCTCGCAACGATTCTCGGCAATCGCCAGCGCGTGCCGGGCAACTACTTCACCAAAGCCGAGGGTGCGGCTCGTGCGGCCAAGGCGCTCGTCGAATCCGGTTGCAGGTCCAGTGCCGACGTCGAGGACACCGAAAGCCTCCGTTCGGCAGTTGTCTCCGTTCCGGGGCTCGGCCCCAGGACCTTCGAGACGCTGGTGTTCCTGTCCGGGAAGTTGACGGTAACTTCGATAGATCTACTTGCACGGTTCGCCACCGAAGCAAGCAGTGGTGAGGAATTGTTGTCGAGCACCGACGCAGCCGAGTTGCTCGTTGCGGTTGCCGAACATCTCGATGTCGATGTTCAAACGCTCACCCACGCTGCGTGGCGGTATCAACGCACGGCCGAGCAACCTCGCCGGTCGAAGAAATCCACCATGCCGCCCGCAGCGGATCCACTCGCCGAAACGGCCTGAGAGCGGGCGGGCGCATCCCGACCAGGGTGGTGTGCCCGCGAGCGATTCCACTCGCGTATCCTTTGAATTCCGCGCGCGAGTGGCGGAATTGGCAGACGCGCTGGATTTAGGTTCCAGTGTCTCAGGACGTGGGGGTTCAAGTCCCCCCTCGCGCACAACGAAGAGCCCCGCCGGATCTGATCCGGCGGGGCTTTTTCGGTTCTCGTGAGCAAGGTCAGCGCTTTCGATCCTTGACCGGTGGAGTCATGTACGTCGTCCGACTCGGTGTCAGCCCCAGACGGACCGAGCTCTCCAACCAGGTGATCGCCGAGGCCGTCGGATCCACAACCGGAACGTGAATCCCTTTGCCATGCAGCCTGTCTCGGACCGCACTGGTCACACCGAGCATCCCGGTGCAACCGAGAACGACGGTGTCGGCCTCGCCGTTCTCCACTGCCGCAGACGCCTGAGCGGCCAGTCGATCGATCAGTTCCTCCCGATCGGCGAGGCCCAGCACCGGCATGTCCACGACTCGAATACTGCCCAGCCGATTGTCCAGCCCATACCGCCGAGTGAGCGATCGGAGCATCGGCACGACATTCGGCAGGATGGTCACGACACCGACGCGATCGCCCAGACTCATCGCTGTCAGAAATGACGGCTCGAAGCCGCCGACCACCGGAGCGTCGATGATCTCTCGGGCGGCATGCACTCCGGGATCGGCGAAACACGTGATGAACACACCGTCGACGCCGTCGGCTGCCGCCTCCTCGACCCGCTGCACGATCCCGGGGCCGGCAAGTGCCTCGTCGTACTCGGACTCGATGCTCGCCGTGCCAGAGAGCAGTGACACGACGTCGACCGTCGTACCGGGCGCCGCCCAGTGCTCCACCTCGGCTGTCACCGCCGGAGTCAGTGTGGTGTCGATGACCGGGCGAATCACTCTGATGTGCATGAAACACTCCCCTGCTTTCGGATACGCGCCGAGGTTATCGATGCAGCACAGCCGGGAGAATGTGTTCAGTGCCCTGGCGTTGCGGGTGAGGATGGGCATAGCGCACAGGTGCTGCGGGACGGCTTCTACGACACCGTGTCGGAGATCGCAGGGCGAGGCACTATAGCTCTCAGGTACCGTCTTAGTGTGTCCAAGAACGCTACTAAACGCCGACCTGCGCTGATTCTGCTGGTCATCGTGTCAGCTGCCGGCTGCCTCGCGCTCGGCTGGTGGCAGTGGGAGCGCTTCGAAGCCGTCGGAGGCTCGGGACAGAATCTCGGGTACGCGTTCCAGTGGCCGCTGTTCGCGGCGTTTGTCGTGTACGCGTATCGCAAGTTCGTTCAGCTCGAAGACGTGGACCCCGAAGAGGCCGAAGCCGAGGAAGCCGCCGCTGAGCCGCGTGAGATTCCCGCCGACCTCTTGCCGCAACGCCCGCGGGCCGAGTTCGACGATGTGAACCTCGACGTCGACGACCCTGAAGCCCGCCAAATGCTGGAATACAACGACTACCTTGCGCAGCTCGCCGCTCGCGAGTCCGATAGGAGCACGACGTGAGTACCGGTTCGGAAGCGAGCATCGCTACCCCCGCAGTCAACGCAGAAAAGCAGAAGAAGGTTGCGTCGGCGCTGGTCCGATACCGCGTTCTCGCCTGGATCACCGGCCTCTGGCTGCTGTTCCTGACCGGTGAGATGGTCTACAAGTACCTGATTCTCGACAATTCGGCGGACGCACCGTCGTGGTTGTTCTACATCGGCCAGATCCACGGCCTGTTCTACATGCTCTATCTCGTATTCACGATCGACTTGGCGATCAAGGCCCGGTGGAAGCCCGGTACGACGGTTGCCACCGCGCTCGCCGGCACGATCCCGTTCCTGTCGTTCGTGTTCGAGCACAAGCGAACCGCCCAGGTGAAGCAGGCTTACCAGCTCTGAGAGTTTCAAAAAGTGGAGCCCTGAACGCAGACGCGTTCAGGGCTCCACTTTTCGGATTCGGTTCAGCCGGCCAGTGCCGCCAGCGCGGGAACGAGCTGTACGAGCGCGCGCCCTCGATGTGACGCCGCATCCTTCTCGGCCGGGGTGAGTTCTGCGGCCGAGCGGGTGTCGCCGTCCGGACGGAAGATGGGGTCGTATCCGAAGCCGCCGTCGCCGGCTGGTTCGCGGCCGATCACCCCGCGCCATTCGCCGCGCACGACGGTCTCGTCGCCGCCGGGGATCACCAGTGCACAGGCGGAGACGAACGCCGCGCCTCGACGCTCGTCTGGCACGTCTCCCAGCTGAGCCAGGACCAGAGCCGTGTTGGCGCCGTCGTTTCCGTGATTGCCCGACCATCGCGCGGACAGCACGCCGGGCATACCGTTGAGTGCGTCGATCTCGACACCGGAATCGTCTGCGATGCAGGGCATTCCGGTTGCAGCTGCTCCGTCACGCGCTTTGGCGAGCGCATTCTCCTCGAACGTCGCTCCGGTCTCGGGGGCTTCGGGGAACGGCGGGACCTCGTCGAGCCCGACCAGTTCGATTCCGCTCACTCCGGCGGCGTCGAGCACCCGGTGAAGTTCCTTCAGTTTCTTGGCATTTCGGCTGGCAACCAGTACTCGTACGCTCACAGCTCAGGCACCGAACTTCTTCTTGGGTTCCGGATTCTTCGGTTCGGGTAGCACCCCGGGATACGGCTCGGCCAACGCTTGACGCTGGATCTCGAAAAGTTGCTCACAACCAGCCAGAGCGGAGTCGAGCAGCTTGTCCAGCGTCGAGCGTGGGAAGGTGGCGCCCTCACCGGTTCCCTGAATTTCCACCAGCGTGCCGGTATCGGTGGCCACGACATTCATGTCGACCTCAGCACGCGAATCCTCTTCGTACGGAAGGTCGAGACGCACTCGTCCGTCCACGACGCCGACGCTGACGGCCGCTATGCCACACGAGATGGGCTGTGGGTCGGAGAGCAGGTCGGCTGCGCGCAGGTACGTCACGGCGTCGACCAGGGCCACGTATGCCCCCGTCACTGCCGCGGTGCGAGTGCCACCGTCGGCTTGGAGGACATCACAGTCGAGGGCGATGGTGTTCTCACCGATCGCCGCGAGATCGATGCACGCTCGAAGTGATCGGCCGATGAGTCGACTGATCTCCTGCGTGCGGCCGCCGACCTTGCCCTTGACCGATTCGCGGCCACTGCGTGTGTGCGTGGCGGCGGGAAGCATCGCGTATTCGGCTGTCAGCCAACCCAAGCCGGAGCCCTTGCGCCAGCGGGGTACACCCTCTTCGACGCTGGCCGTGCACATGACGCGAGTGTTCCCGAACTCGACCAGAACGGATCCGGCCGGGTGACTGGTGAACCCGCGGGTGATCTTGACCGTGCGGAGCTCGTCGTCCGCCCTACCGTCTTCTCGTGTAGTCACCTTCGTGAGCCTAGCGGTCGCCCGGTGAGCGCTGCACCGAATGTGAGGGGAATCAGATGTCGTAGACACTTCCGGCGGAGACGGCATGGACCGGTCCGGAGAATTCGGATTTCGCTTCGGCGATCACGTCTTCACGCGATGTCCACGGCGGGATGTGCGTGAGGAGAAGTTCCTTGACGCCGGCGAGCGCAGCCACACGGCCGGCTTCCTTACCGGAGAGGTGAACTCCCTCGGGGCGATCCGGACTGTCGGTCCACGACGCTTCGGAGAGCAACACGTCTGCACCACGCGCGAGTTCGACGACGTTGTCGCACATACCGGTGTCGCCTGTATAGACGAGGACGCGGCCGTCGGCGCCGGTGATCCGGAAACCGTAAGCCTCGGGTGGATGATTCATCCGGCGGGCGACGACGCTCAGTTCACCGAACGTCACCGGCTCGTTCTCGGCCCAGAGCCGGACGTCGATGGTGTCGGAGATGTCGTCCATCTCGCCGGCGCACTCGGCGGAGGACACTCCGATGCGGCACGCGGTGTCGGTGGGGCCGTAAACCAGAGCACGGCCGACCGGCGGGTTGGGGTGATAGCGACGCCAGACGAGCAGGCCGGGCATGTCGAGACAGTGGTCCGCATGAAGGTGCGAAAGCAGGATCGTCACCTCGCCCGGATCGGCGTATCGCTGCAACGCCCCAAGAACTCCCGGGCCGAAGTCGATCACGAGCGGCGGAGTTCCCGGTGCCGTGAGCAGGTATCCCGAAGCCGGTGAATCCGGACCCGTGACGCTGCCGGAACACCCCAGGACGGTCATGCGCATACCGGTCATGCTGCCACGTCTACCCGTCTGGGAAAAAGCTCTTGGTGGTTTTGGCGCGTCGAAGTCACACCGCAGTGAGGGTGTGACCCACGTCCGTTCAGAAACTCGGTGGTCGAACGGCCGGCGCCGACCCGGCGCGCTTGGCCCTCTCCCCCGACGTCAACGCCCAGGCGGCAACCACGCCGCCGATCGCTCCGAACAGATGCCCTTGCCAGGAAACCCGTGGATCGCTCGGCAGAACGCCCCACAGCACTCCGCCGTACACGACGAAGACGGCAACGCCGATCAGGATCTGTGTGAAGCTCCGCGTGAAGAACCCGCGCACCAGCAGGTAGGTGACCCAGCCGAAGATCAGCACGGACGCACCGACGTGATTCGAGTTCGAGCCGGCGAACAACCAGGTCCCGACACCGCCGATCACCCAGATGATGCCGGTCGCCGCGAGTCCCCGCGCAATTCCCGACACCAGCACGAGGTATCCGAGGATCAGCACCGGAATGGTGTTGGCGATCAGATGACCCCAGTCGTCGTGCAGCACCGGGGCGAACAGGATTCCCCACAGGCCGTCGAGCGTGCGCGGGGTGACGCCGGCGTTCTGGACATTCTGACCGGAGATGACATCCACGATCTCGATCACGTAGAGCAGGATCGCGAAGCCGCCCACCAACACGGCCGACTGCTTCCACACCGAGGGCGGACCGGATTTCGGTGCCGGCGTCCGGGTGCCGAAGTCCGGACTGTTGAAATCCATCGTCATCGTGTGCGTCCTCCACCGTCGATCCGGTTTTCTGATCCGGTCACTCGCGACCAGGCTCAATTCGAGATTACCGCCGATTCCAGGAGTGCTGCCTAGAGAAATGCGGACGGGAAGAGTTCGCGGTAACTCGGGATTCCGGCTACCGACGTGGCGTCGAGAATCGCTGTGACGATCGCACGTTCGACCACCTGGGCCGAAGCCGCGCACACCGCGTCGAGTATCGGCAGATCGTTCGGGAAAGCGTCCGGAACCGTGATCTCCGAATTCGGAGTGTGATCACCGGTGGCGAGCGCAAAGATCGTGTCGCCGTCGAGCGGCGAATGTGCGGGCCGAATTGCTCGGGCCAGGCCGTCATGACCTGCGACGGCGACGCGTCGGCACCCGGCTTTCGTCAAGGCGGCGTCAGTGGCGACCACACCGATCGTGGTGTTGAGGACGGTTCCCTTGGCTGCAACGGCGTTGGCCGACGCGAGTTCGGACGCGTCGGGGAGCCTGAGGCCGAACGACTCCGCGCCGTCCGAGCCGACGCCCCACGGCAGGCCTGTTCTGGGGTCGAAGACCGAACCCACCGGATTCGCCACGATCAAGGCGGAGACCGTCGTCCCCTCGGCGGGGCCGTCGGCGATCACGACGCTGGCCGTTCCCACCCCACCCTTGAGCGCTCCGGCTCTGGCACCTACCCCCGCGCCGACCGTGCCCGTGGCGAATTCGCGCGAAGCAGTGTCGGCAGCGAGGAATCCGAAATCGCCGGTCGGACGAACGGTCCAGTCCCCCACCGGCAGATCGAAGATCACGGCGCCGGGCACGATCGGTACTACCTGGCCGGGAGCGCCCATCGCGATCCCGTGATCGTGTTCCTCGAGCCAGCGCATCACTCCGTCGGCCGCGGCAAGTCCGTAGGCACTACCGCCGGTCAACAGCACGGCATTGACCTGCTGGACCGAATGGCTCGGGTCGAGCAGATCGGTCTCGCGGGTACCCGGACCGCCGCCCCGGACGTCGACTCCGGCGACCACACCGGCCGACGCGAGCACGACCGTGCAGCCGGTGGCTGCGCCGCTTCCGAGAGTGGCTCCCTCGTCGAGCTTGTGGTGATGACCGACGGCGAGGCCGGCGACATCTGTCAGCGAATCAGTGGGCCCGGTCCGCGTTGTGGTCATGGCATGAGCGCCTGGACGAGGGAGTCCTGCATCCACGTCAACCAGTGATAGACGTCGAGATGCGGGGCTCGCGGGTCGTCGGGTTCGAGGCTCTCCGGTGTGTCGGCGTCGATGCCGAGATTGGTTCCGAGCGCGAGACGGACGTCGTTGAGCGAGGACAGCCAGGCATCGGCCTGTTCCTGCGTGAGAACGACCTTGCCGCCGGCCTCCGGAAGCGAAGCCAACAACATGCGAGCGGACTCACGCTTGGCATCGATGATCTCGGGCTCGTGCAAACTGCGCAGCGCGCCGTTGACATTGGCACCGGCGTCGTCGAGATCGTCACTGTCCGGAGCGACCTTGTCCGGATCGGTGCGCTGGAAGTCGGGCAGCAAACGCGCCAATACCGGATTGTCGGGTGTCTCCGAATTTCCGGTACGAAGGCCCGTCAGCGCGGCGAGCTCGTCTTGCGGCGCCGAAGACGCACGCTCGTCGAGAAGCCCGGTCACCGACTCCACGAGCGAGCGCAGAACCGCCGCCTCGTGGCCGTCCATCTCGGACTTGAACTTCACTCCGCCGAGTGAACTCTTCCTACTCCACGTCCGCACGCGTCGGACTCCCGTCTACGAGTTAGGCGAACAAATCGGTCGAAAAAGTGCTTTTCTCAGGTGTCGTCGCGTTGCATCGTGGCCCAGAGACCGGCAGCGTGGAGGCGACGAACATCGGCCTCCATCTTGTCGCGCGAACCGCTCGAGACCACGGCCTTGCCCTCCGAATGGACCTGCATCATCAGGTCGGTGGCCTTGGCTTTGCTGTAGCCGAACAACTTCTGGAACACGTAAGTCACGTAATGCATGAGATTGACCGGGTCGTCCCAGACGATGGTCACCCAGGGCCGATCTGCGGCTTCGATGGTCGAAACAGCCTCCGACTGCTCGGGCGTGGCTTGAGGAGAGGAAGCCGTAGCGCCTCTCATCGTTACGTTCGCCGAGTAAGTGCCGGACACGGTCGCGCCGCCGAAAACCATGTATCCAGGGTACGGCGCGACGAGAGGCGACAACACCCACCCACGTCGTCTCGCGCATAGAGTTGTGTGCGTGCCTACGCAAATTTCCGACATCCGCGACGCCGGTGCCAGCACCGCACTGCTCACCGATCAGTACGAACTGACCATGCTCTCGGCGGCTCTCGCCGACGGATCTGCCTTCCGCAACTGCAGTTTCGAGGTATTTGCACGGCGGCTGCCAGACGGCCGTCGCTACGGCGTCGTCGCCGGTACCGAACGCCTTCTCGACGCACTCGAGCAGTTCCGGTTCGGTGAACCGGAACTGGCGATCGTTGCAAAATTTCTCGACGACACGACCGTCGAGTGGCTGCGCAACTATCGATTCTCCGGTGACATCGACGGCTACCGCGAGGGCGATTTCTACTTCCCCGGCTCACCGATCCTCTCGGTCCGCGGAACTTTCGCCGAGTGCGTCATCCTCGAAACCTTGATTCTCTCGATCCTCAACCACGACAGCGCGATCGCTTCGGCCGCAGCCCGCATGGTGAGCGCAGCGGGCGGTCGACGGATGATCGAGATGGGCTCGCGTCGTACACACGAACAGGCCGCCGTCGCCGCTTCACGTGCCGCCTATCTCGCCGGCTTCGACGCCACCTCCAACCTCGAAGCCGCGCGGCGTCACGACGTACCCAGCGCAGGTACCAGCGCGCACGCCTTCACGCTCCTGCACACCACCGATGACGGTCCGGACGAAGCCGCGGCATTCCGCGGTCAGGTCGCCGCTCTGGGCGTATCCACCACCTTGTTGGTCGACACCTACGACATCACCGAGGGCGTGAAAACGGCTGTCGCCGTTGCCGGTCCCGAACTGGGTGGAGTTCGCATCGACTCCGGTGATCTCGGCGTTCTTGCTCGTCAGGTACGCCAGCAACTCGACGATCTCGGTGCTACCAAAACACGCATCGTCGTCTCCGGCGACCTGGACGAGTACGCGATCGCGGCTCTGCGCGCCGAACCCGTCGACTCGTACGGCGTCGGCACTTCCCTGGTCACCGGATCAGGCGCCCCCACCGCCGGCATGGTCTACAAACTTGTCGAGGTCGACGGAATCGCGGTCGAGAAGAGAAGCACCAACAAGGCATCTCGCGGCGGCGCCAAGAAGGCACTGCGCGTAGTGCGTCCGACCGGAACGATCGTCGAAGAAGTCATCTACCCCGCCGGATCACCGTCACCTGTCTCCGAGGCGGACGGCGCGACCGAACTGCTGATCCCGCTGGTTCGCGAAGGCAAGGTCGTCGACAGCGCGCCGACGCTCGAAGAGAGCAGAGCAGTTCTGAAGGCAGGGCTCGTGAGCCTGCCGTGGGAAGGCCTCAAGCTCTCGCGCGGAGACTCGGCTGTGCCCGTTCGATTCACCGGAGGTGAGCACCAGTGAGTGCAAAAGCACTGATAATTGTCGACGTTCAGAACGATTTCTGTGAAGGTGGAGCTCTTGCAGTCGACGGCGGTGCTGCGGTTGCGGGAGCCGTCAACGATTTCGTCAACTCCCACGAGTACGACGCCGTAGTCGCGACTCGCGATTTCCACATCGACCCTGGGGCGCACTTCTCCGAGAATCCCGACTTCATCGACAGCTGGCCGGTTCACTGCGTCGTCGGGACAGCCGGCGCCGAGTTCCATCCGGCGTTCGACGCTTCCGTCGCCGGGTCGGCGATCTTCTCCAAGGGCGACTACAGCGCGGCCTACTCCGGTTTCGAAGGAGCAGCCGAGGACGGCACGACGCTCGAGGACTGGCTCCGCGCCCACGAGATCACCGACGTCGACGTGATCGGAATTGCCACGGATCACTGTGTCAAGGCCACGGCCGTCGATGCCGCGCGCGCGGGGTTCGCCACGACTGTCCTTCTCCCCTTCACCGCTGGTGTGTCGACCGCCACGATCGAGTCGGCATTGGTGCAGATGCGGGAGGCGGGAGTGCAGCTGATCGGGCGAGACGAGGCCTCGTCGCAAGAAGACTCGAATGCCGGGGAACCACCCCGGGAATCATCCGTGGACGTTTCTGACGTAGGGATCCATTAACCTTCGTGGGTGGCCGATCAACTCCCGAACGTTCCCGAACTGCTCCAGACAGCGGTGCGGTCGCTCGGCGGTGCCGAACGAACCAGTCAGCTGACGATGGCGTCCGCCGTGGCGCACTCGATCGACACCGGCGAGCATCTGGCCGTCCAGGCCGGCACCGGTACCGGTAAGTCGCTCGCCTACCTCGTTCCGAGCCTGCGCCACGCGGTCGAATCGGGACGCACCGTGGTCGTGTCCACCGCCACCATCGCGCTGCAGCGTCAGCTCGTCGACCGAGATCTGCCTCGACTCGCCGATGCCCTGAAGAAGCCACTCGGCCGACGCGCAGAGTTCGCAATCCTCAAGGGCCGCAACAACTATCTGTGCATGAACAAGATCCATACCGGCGCGTCCGAGCAGCCACCCGAGGACGAGTTGTTCGATCCGTTCACGGTCTCGCGTCTCGGCCGGGAGGTCGTCCGCCTCACCGAATGGTCCTCCGACACCGAAACCGGTGATCGGGACGAATTGGTGCCGGGCGTATCCGATCAGGCGTGGCGGCAGGTCAGTGTCACCTCCCGCGAATGCATCGGTAAGAACCAGTGCCCGGTCGGTGAGGACTGCTTCGCCGAGCGCGCCCGAGTCGAGGCGTCGAAGGCCGACGTAGTGGTCACCAACCACGCACTGCTCGCGATCGACGCCATCACCGGCATCCAGATCCTGCCTGACCACGACGTCGTGGTGATCGACGAGGCCCACGAGTTGGTCGACCGCGTCACCGGCGTCGCCACGGCCGATCTCACTGCCGCCTCGATCAGTGCCGCGGCCCGGCGTTGCGGCAAGATCGCCGAAGAGCAGGATGCCGATCGCCTCGAAGCTGCCGGCGAGGGGTGGGCTGGACTCCTCGAGGAATTGCGCCCAGGTCGCTGGGAAGGCCTCCCGGACGGGGCGGCACCCGCACTGGCTGCGATCCGCGACGCGGCCTGGTCGCTGCGCACCGCTATCGGTCCGGCCAAACCGGGCATGGCAGCCGCAGACCCCGAAGCCGCTGCGGCCCGCAACGCCGCACTCTCGTCCGTCGACGACGTCCACGACAGTGCCGTGCGTATTCTCACCGCTTTCGACGAACCCGACCCGGCCAAGCGCAAGGACGTCGTCTGGCTGTCCTCGGACGAGTTCCGCGGATCGGTGCGGCGCTCCGTCCGGATGGCTCCGCTCTCCGTCGGCGGATTGCTGCGCTCGCGACTGTTCGCCGAATCCACCGTCGTTCTCACTTCCGCGACACTGACCGTCGGCGGATCGTTCGACGGTCTCGCCGTCAACTGGGGTCTTCCTGCGGAATCGTCCGCGCGCCCCGACTCGGGTACCGCCATCGGCACCGAAGCACCTTCTGACGCTTCGGCTTTCCGCTGGAACTCACTCGACGTCGGGTCGCCCTTCGACCATGCAAAGGCCGGCATCATCTACATTGCCCGCCACCTCCCTACGCCCGGCCGCGACGGCCTCTCCCCGGTCTATCTCGACGAGATCGCCGAACTCGTCGAGGCTGCGGGCGGACGCGCCCTCGGCCTGTTCTCGTCGATGCGCGCCGCCAAAGCCGCCTCGGAGGCGATGCGTGAACGCCTCGATACCCCCATCCTGTGCCAGGGCGACGACGCCACCGGCACCCTCGTCAAGGCCTTCGCCAAGGACGAACCCACGTCACTGTTCGGCACGTTGTCCCTGTGGCAGGGCGTCGATGTTCCGGGTCCGTCACTGAGCCTCGTCATCTTGGACCGGATTCCGTTCCCGCGCCCGGACGACCCGCTGTTGATGGCTCGCCAGCAGGCTATCGAATCCCATGGCGATAACGGCTTTCTCAGCGTCTCGGCCAATCACGCGGCGCTGCTCCTGGCACAGGGCGTCGGCCGTCTGCTTCGTAGCACCGACGACAAGGGCGTGGTGGCCGTGCTCGATCCGCGTCTGGCCACGGCGAGATACGCGGGTTACCTTCGCGCATCGCTGCCTCCGTTCTGGGAGACGACCAACCCCGAAGTCGTCCGCAAGGCGCTCGCCCGCATCCGCGACTCACGTCGCTGACCCAGTTCTCACGCGGGCACAATTCTGCCCCGGTACCGACCGAACGGACCGGGGCAGAATGCAATACGTCAGACGCTCGGAGTGGTCACCAACCCGAGTTCGGACGCATCGACCAACAACCGGTGATGCGGCAGCACCCGCACGGTGTATCCCACGGAGCCGGAGACCGGAAGCGCAACCTCGGCTTCGAAGATCTCGGTTCCGTCCTCGGCGCCGAAGTGTGTCATCGGGAACGTCACCACGTCGGTGAGCTCCTCGCCCGGGCTGACGCGTCCCAGGACTGCCTGTACCTGGACATCCGAGACCGACAAGCCGCCGAGACGGACCTTGGCCTTCAACGAGATGGTCGCACCGATCTCCGGAGTGTCCGGCAGTCCGGAACCGTCCACCTGCTCGACGGCGACGGACGGCCACTGCGATTCGATGCGACGGCGGAACTCGGCCACCTCACGCGCGCCGGCAAAATCGTCCGCCACTACCGCTCGAGCTGATTCCGCCGAAGGGGCGTAGTAGTCGACGGCGTAGTCACGAACCATGCGTGATGCCAACACCTTCGGACCCAGATTCTCGAGGGTGTGGCGAACCCTCTCGACCCAGCGCGTCGGCAGATCGGCTGCATCACGGTCGTAGAACGTCGGCAGTACCGCGTGCTCGAGAAGTTCGTAGAGGGCGCTGGCTTCCAGATCGTCACGCCGCACGTCGTCGAGAACACCGTCGGCCGTCGGAATGGCCCACCCGTTCTCGCCGTCGTACATCTCGTCCCACCATCCGTCGCGAATGGAGAGGTTGAGGCCGCCGTTGAGCGCGGATTTCATGCCGGAAGTACCGCACGCCTCGAGGGGGCGAAGCGGGTTGTTGAGCCACACGTCGCAGCCCCAGTACAAGTAGCGGGCCATCGACATGTCGTAATCAGGCAGGAAGACGATGCGGTGACGCACATCCGCTTCGTCGGCGAACCGCACGACCTGCTGGATGAGTGCCTTACCGCCGTCGTCGGCGGGGTGCGACTTGCCGGCCACCACCAACTGCACCGGACGTTTCTCGTCGAGCAACATCGCACGCAGACGCTCGGGATCACGCAGCATCAGCGTCAACCGCTTGTACGTCGGAACGCGCCTCGCGAATCCGACTGTCAAGACGTTGGGATCGAATACTCCAGTGGTCCAGCCGAGTTCGGCCTCGGTCGCGCCGCGTTCGAGCCAGGACGCTCGGACACGACGACGAACTTCGTCGACCAACTTGCCGCGCAACGCATTACGTGTTTCCCACAGTTCGGTTGCCGACAACTCGTGCAGGCGCTCCCACCCGCGTGCTTCTTCGAGTTGCTCCTGACCGACGATCCGCCTGGCCACGTCCATCCACTCCGGCGCCGCCCACGTCGGCGCGTGAACACCGTTGGTGACCGAACCGATCGGCACCTCGTCGGCGTCGAAGCCCGGCCAGAGACCGTTGAACATGTCGCGACTGACGATGCCGTGCAACTTCGAGACGCCGTTGGCTCGCTGGCCCAGGCGAAGACCCATGTGCGCCATGTTGAAGATCGACGGATCGGCTTCACGCCCCATCCCGACGATGCGGTCGACGGTCAGGCCGGGAAGCAAACTCGATTCGTTCTCGCCGTTCGCTCCGCCGAAGTAGTGACGGACCAGATCCGCCGGGAAGCGGTCGATTCCGGCGGGAACCGGAGTGTGCGTCGTGAAGACCGTTCCGGCACGGACCGCGGCCAGAGCCGAATCGAAGTCCAGACCGCTGGTGGTGACAAGTTCCCGAATCCGTTCGATGCCGAGGAATCCGGCATGCCCCTCGTTCATGTGGAACACCTCGGGATCGGGCAATCCGTACGCCGCGGTGTAGGCGCGCACCGCGCGGACGCCGCCGATACCCGCGAGGATCTCCTGCTTGATGCGGTGATCCTGGTCCCCGCCGTAGAGACGGTCCGTGACGCCGCGCAGATCCGCGTCGTTCTCGGCGATGTCGGAATCGAGCAGCAGCAACGGCACTCGTCCGACCTGAGCGATCCACACTCGCGCACGCAGCACCCGGCCACCGGGCATGGCGACGTGAATGACGACCGGCGATCCGTCTTCGGAAGCCGGGCCTGCGTCCGTCAGCAAACGAAGAGGCAACCCTTG
The DNA here is from genome assembly GCF_011290655.1 of Rhodococcus sp. D-46. Lineage (NCBI taxonomy): Bacteria > Bacillati > Actinomycetota > Actinomycetes > Mycobacteriales > Nocardiaceae > Rhodococcus > Rhodococcus sp. D-46. The sequence goes on from NZ_JAANTF010000005.1 coordinate 518,945, forward strand.
AGGGTCGTGCGGCGGGTAGTGCTCGGCCTGCCAACCGTCGGCGGTCAGCGACTGGCGGAAGTAGCCGGATCGGTAGAGCAGTCCGACGCCGATGAGCGGCAGCCCGAGGTCGGACGCGGCCTTGAGGTGATCGCCCGCCAGGATGCCCAATCCACCGGAGTAGTTGGGCAGAACTTCGCTGACTCCGAACTCCATGGAGAAGTACGCAATTCCGCCGGCTAACGATGTGCCCTTGGCCTGCTGGGACTGATACCAACGCGGGGTGCTCAGATAAGCATCGAGATCGGCTGCTGCAGTGTCGAGGTCACCGAGAAATGCCTCGTCACTGCTGAGTTCGTCGAGACGGGTGGGGTCGACTTCCCCGAGCATGCGGACCGGATCGAACTGGACTGCTTGCCAGAGTTCGGGGTCGAGTCGCGAGAACAGATCCTGTGTCTCGGGATGCCACGACCACCGAAGGTTGGTGGACAGGGGGCCGAGCGCGGCGAGGCGCTCCGGAAGGTGGGCTCGGACAGTGAACCGACGCAAGGCTTTCACCCCGCGAACCCTAGTCGAGTTCCTTGCACTCTGTCCGGTGGAACCGAACGCCCGAGCCGACCTGACCACCGACAGACCCGAATTCGTCGTTATCAGCACTCCAGCGCCGCACCCACTACGGTTGAACCCGGCGAAAGAAAGTTTTACCGCGATCCATCACCAGAAATGGAGCTTCCCGTGTCAGGACGCCTCGGTATCGACGACGTGGTACCCGAGATCTCGGGTAACTATCCGGCAAAGGCCGTGGTCGGTGAAGTCTTCCCAGTGCACGCAACCGTGTGGCGAGAAGGCCACGACGCCATTTCCGCCACTCTTGTCGTGCGTGGTCCGCGCGGTACCAAGCCGCTGCGCATTCCGATGGATCCCGGGACCGAACCGGACACCGTCGACGCGGTGTTCACGCCGTCCGCCGAAGGCATGTGGTCGTTCCGGATCGAGGCGTGGAGCGATCCCATCGCCACCTGGAAGCACGCCGTGGAAGCAAAGCTCGCCGTCGGGCAAGGGGCGGCCGAGTTGGCCAACGACCTGGAAATCGGTGCGCGCCTGTTCGAACAGGCCGCGCACGAGGTACCGCGGGGCAACAGGTCCAGGCTCGAGGCCGTCACGGCGTCGCTGCGCAGCGATCAGGCGCTGACGGCTCGCGTCGCGCCGGCCTTCGCCTCCGACGTCGCCGAACTGCTCCGCGCCACTCCGCTCCGTGAACTGGTCACCAAGGGCGAGTCCCACCCCGTCGTCGTCGATCGCAACCGTGCACTGTTCGGATCGTGGTACGAGTTCTTCCCCCGCTCGACGGGCGGTTGGGACGAGAACGGGGTGCCGCAACACGGTACTTTCCGAACCTCGGCCGAAGACCTACCCCGCATCGCCGCAATGGGTTTCGACGTCGTCTACCTTCCGCCGATCCATCCCATCGGCGAGATCAACCGCAAGGGACGCAACAACACTCTCACTCCCGAACCCGGTGACGTCGGCTCGCCGTGGGCCATCGGCTCGGTCGACGGCGGGCACGACGCTGTTCACCCGCAACTCGGCACGCTCAAGGACTTCAAGGCCTTCGTCGCTGCGGCCCGCAGGCTCGATCTCGAAGTGGCACTGGATCTCGCGCTGCAGTGCGCCCCGGATCATCCATGGGCCAAGAAGCATCCGGAGTGGTTCAACGTCCTTCCCGACGGCACCATCGCCTACGCCGAGAACCCGCCCAAGAAGTATCAGGACATCTACCCGATCAACTTCGACACCGATCCTCGCGGTCTGGACAAGGAAATCTTGCGAGTCGTCCGACACTGGATCAGTGCCGGCGTCAAGATCTTCCGGGTCGACAACCCGCACACCAAGCCGCCGAACTTCTGGGAGACGCTCATCTCGGAGGTCAAGAAGACCGACCCCGACGTCCTGTTCCTCGCCGAGGCATTCACTCGTCCGGCGCGCATGTACGGCCTTGCCCGGCGCGGGTTCACGCAGTCGTACACGTACTTCACCTGGCGAGTTGCGAAGTGGGAACTCACCGAATTCGGTAACGAGCTGGCGGCGAAGGCCGACGAAGCCCGACCGAACCTCTTCGTGAACACGCCGGACATCCTGCACGAGTCCCTCCAGCACGGTGGGCCCGGAATGTTCGCTCTACGAGCAGCTCTCGCCGCCACCCTGGCGCCGACGTGGGGCGTCTACTCCGGTTACGAACTCTACGAACACCAAGCCGTTCGCCCCGGCAGCGAGGAATACCTCGACTCCGAGAAGTACGAACTTCGGCCGCGCCGTTTCGCCGAAGCAGCAGCGCGAGGCGAATCTCTCGAGCCGTGGATCACCGCACTCAATCGCATCCGGCGTGCACACCCGGCCCTGCAGCAGTTGCGGAACCTGCACTTTCACCACATCGACAACGACGCGTTGATCGCCTACTCGAAGTTCGACGCCTCGACCGGTGACGCCGTCCTGACGGTGATCAACCTCAACCCGTTCGCTGCAGAAGAGGGCACCGTCTGGTTGGACATGCCGGCGCTCGGACGCGAATGGCACGACCACATGACCGTGCTCGACGAGGTAACCGGTGAGCAGTTCAATTGGGGCCAAGCCAATTTCGTCCGCCTCGAGCCCTGGCGTTCGGTGGCGCACATCCTCGCGCTCCCACCCGTTCCGTATCCGGCCCGGATCTCTCTGGCCTACCAAGCACGCAATGCGCACCGCGCAGGTGGAGGCAAGTGATGTCAACCGAGAAGTTCCCTTCGGGTATCGCACCGGACAATCACGATCTGGAGCTGTTGGCGCGCGGTGAACATCACGATCCGCACAGTGTCCTCGGCGCCCATCCCCACGCCGACGGCACCGTTCTGCGAGCGTTGCGTCCCAACGCCGAGTCCGTCAGTGCCGTCATCGGCGGCAAAAACTTTCCTCTCGAACATGTTTCGAACGGAATCTTCGCGGCTCTAATCCCCTACCCCGACCTGATCGACTATCGCTATTCCGTGACGTACCCGGGTGGACACACGGTTCTCGCAGCCGACCCTTACCGGTTCCTGCCTACTCTCGGTGAACTCGACCTACACCTGTTCGGCGAAGGTCGGCACGAACGATTGTGGGACATCCTCGGTGCACATCCGCGTTCTTACGAGACACCGGATGGACCCGTCGACGGCACCTCGTTCGCCGTCTGGGCTCCGGCCGCCCGCGGCGTGACCGTCGTCGGCGACTTCGACGGGTGGAGTGGGCAATTCGCCCCCATGCGAGTCCTCGGATCCACTGGGGTCTGGGAACTCTTCCTGCCCGACATCGCAGTCGGTTCGCTGTACAAGTTCCGGGTCCACGGCCACGACGGCTCCGTTCGCGACAAGGCCGATCCCATGGCATTCGGTACCGAGGTCCCGCCGGCGACTGCATCGCGAGTGACCACCAGTTCGCATGAGTGGAACGACGCGGCCTGGCTCGAAACCCGCGCCGGTGTCGATCCTTCGCAGTCCCCGATGAGCGTGTACGAGGTGCACCTCGGATCGTGGCGTCCCGGGCTCGACTACCGGCAGATGGCCGAGCAACTCGCCGTCTACGTCACCGAAACCGGATTCACCCACGTCGAACTGCTGCCCGTCTCCGAGCATCCGTTCGGTGGATCGTGGGGATACCAGGTCACCTCGTACTACGCACCGACCTCCCGCTTCGGCACCCCGGACGACTTCCGCTGGTTCGTCGACCACCTGCACGCCGCAGGGATAGGTGTCATCGTCGACTGGGTGCCTGCACACTTCCCCAAAGACGAGTGGGCCCTGGCTCGTTTCGACGGAACTCCCCTGTACGAGCACGCCGATCCGCGTCGCGGCGAGCAGTTGGACTGGGGCACATACGTATTCGACTTCGGTCGCCGCGAGGTGCGCAACTTCCTCGTCGCCAATGCACTCTTCTGGCTCGAGGAGTTCCACATCGACGGACTTCGCGTCGACGCTGTCGCATCGATGCTGTACCTGGATTACTCACGCCCGGAAGGTGGATGGACTCCCAACATTCACGGCGGCCGCGAGAATCTCGAAGCTGTTGCGTTCCTGCAGGAGATGAACGCCACCGTCCACAAGAACCATCGAGGAGTCGTCACCGTCGCCGAGGAGTCGACGGCGTGGCCCGGAGTCACTCGGGCGACCAATGTCGGCGGCCTCGGATTCAACATGAAGTGGAACATGGGGTGGATGCACGACACCCTCGGGTTCCTCGGTCACGACCCGGTACACCGGACCTACCACCATCACGAGATCACGTTCTCACTGATGTACGCGTGGAGTGAGAACTACCTGCTACCGATCAGCCATGACGAAGTGGTGCACGGCAAAGGAACTCTGTGGACCCGGATGCCCGGGAACGACTTCGCCAAGGCGTCCGGCCTGCGCTCACTGCTTGCATACATGTGGGCGCATCCAGGCAAGCAACTGCTGTTCATGGGACAGGAATTCGGTCAGAGTGCGGAATGGTCGGAAGAACGCGGCCTCGACTGGTGGCAGCTCGACGATCAGTACACCGGCACTCTCCATCGCGGCGTCCAGCGACTGGTCGGCGATCTCAACTCCGCGTACCGACGTCATCCGGCCATGTGGACCCTCGACACCTCGCCCGGTGGATACTCCTGGATCGACGCCAACGACACCGAGAACAACGTCCTCAGTTTTCTGCGTTACGGTACTGACGGTTCGATTGTCGCCTGCCTGTTCAACTTCTCGGGCAGTGAGCACTCGAGCTACCGCGTCGGGCTACCAGAGCCCGGCCGATGGGTGGAAATTCTCAACACCGATGCCGAGGTGTACGGCGGCTCCGGAGTCGGGAACCTCGGAGCGGTCACAGCAACGTCGCATTCGTGGCACGGTCGGCCAGCCTCCGCACAGGTGGCGCTGCCAGCTGCTGGAGCGATTTGGATAAGTCTGGAGCGTTGATGGTCGGCCGGCGAGTAGTCATTGTCACGTCGTCACTGTTGGCAGTGGCAGCACTGCTCGCCGGTTGTGCCCAGGGAACGAGTGGCCACGCCGTCTCGATTTATCACGATCCCTTCCGCGTCGCCGGACTCGACGCAACGGCAGGACCAAGTGGGTTGCGTCCGGGAGCCCCCAACGCCGACCGAGCAATCACCGGCACCGACGGCGGGGACATCGACGCGCTGGCAGCCAACGCCATCACAGACATCGAAACCTACTGGGCCGCCGAGTACCCGGCTCTGTTCGACAAGCCCTTCGAACCGGTCGACGAGCTGATCTCGTGGGACCCCACCGAATCGAACGGCCCGGACTTCTGTGAGGAGACCACCGAAGAACTCATCAACGCCGGGTACTGCAGCATCGATCACACCATCGGTTGGGATCGTGAATTGCTGCTGCCCGAGGTGCGGGAGAAGTTCGGTGAAGTGGCCGTCGCGTTCATCTTTGCGCACGAGTACGGCCATGCCGTTCAACGCAAGGCCGGGATCGTCGGCGGTAAACGAGACGCAGCCCTGGTGCGCGAACAGCAAGCCGACTGTTTCGGTGGCGCCTTCTTGCGGCACGTCGCCGAGGACAAGGCCGCACACTTCACGATGAACACCTCCGACGGACTCAACAAGGTGTTGGCGTCGGCGGTCGCCATCCGCGACGAAGACCCTAATGATCCTGAGAGCCACCATGGTTCGGCGTTCGAGCGCGTCACCGCCACTCAGATCGGCTTCACCGACGGCGCCGGTGCGTGCGCGAAGATGGACGCCGACGAAATCGAGTCACGACGTGCAGACCTCCCGCAGCAGTTCGCCGAGGGCAACGATTCCGGAGAACTGCCCGTCACCGAGGCAACTCTCGACGAGTTCGTGAAGACCTTCCAAGCGATCTTCGATCTACCTCAGCCACCGAAGGTCGTGTTCACCGGCGCAGACACCGGGTGCAGCGATGCCGTTGCGACCGAACCCGTCTCGTACTGCCCGTCGACGAACACCATCGGAATCAGCGTCGACGACCTTGCCGAGCGCGGCACGCCGGGTCGCGTCGGGCGACGCGAGTTGATCCAGACCAACATCACCGGTGACTACAACGCCTATGTCCTGCTCGCGTCGAGGTACACCCTCGCGATGCAGAAGGAGAATGGCCAATCGCTCGACACTCCGCAGACTGCCCTGCGCGCCGCCTGCCTGTCCGGCGTCATCACCGCAGCGCTCAGTCCCACCAACGCCGCGGCGTCCGGAGCACAGGTCACACTCTCCCCCGGCGACCTCGACGAAGCCGTATCGGGGCTGCTGACCGACGGCCTGGCTGCCAGTGATGTCAACGGTGAGACGGTTCCGAGCGGGTTCGCACGTGTCGACGCGTTCCGGACCGGCGTTCTCGGTGGCCGGGAAGTGTGCGACAGCCGCTACACGGAGTAGCGACTGCCGGTCCACACGTCAGTAGAGAGCGGAAGCCAACTTACGACGGGCCGCGATGACGATCGGTTCTGCCGGGTCGAACAGTTCGAACAGTTCGAGCAGGCGCGTCCGAGCGGCAGCCTTGTCGTCGCCGGCAGTTCGCGAGACCACCGAGATCAAGCGGGCGAACGACGCCTCGGGTTGCTGGGCGAACATTTCCAGGTCGGCCGCAGCGAACTGCAGTTCGAGATCGGACGGATCAGCATCCGCGGCCGCAATCGACTCGGGATCGACACCCTGAACCCGAGCCATGAACTTCACCTGGCGGACAGCGCTCTTGGCCTCCGCATTGTTGGGTTCGGCGTCGAGAATTTCCTGGTACGCAGCGATGGCGGCGTCGAGATCGCCCTCGTCCAGCGCGGTTTCAGCGGCCACGAAGCGAGGATCCTCGACCTCCTCCACCGGTTCGTCCGCGTCGGAGACCGGCCCACTCAACTTGCCCTCGACAGCTTGGAGGACTGCGTCGAACCACTGGCTGAGCTGCGCCTCTGGCTGAGCGCCCTGAAAATCGGCCAACGGCTGACCAGCCGCGACAGCAACAACCGTCGGAACCGACTGGACACCGAATGCCTGCGCGATACGAGGGCTCACGTCGACGTCGACGTTGGCAAGAATCCACTTGCCGCCGGCTCGCGCTGCAAATGATTCGAGAACTTCGGTGAATACGACCGAGGGCTCGTATGCGCGGCCACCGATGTTGACGATCACCGGCACCTGGCTCGACTTCAGCAGGACTTCGCTTTCGAAGTTCTCCTCGGTCACCTCGATCACTGCCCCGGAGACAGCAGAAACGGCCCCGTCGCCGCTGGTGTTACGCGGCGGTGGTGGGGCCGTGGCCCGCTCTTTGAAGGCGGACAAGTCGACTGCGCCGCTCATGGCGGCAGCAACTGCGGACGAACGCGCGGGGGGCCTGGAACCTGGTCGAGTCACGGCTCCCAGTTTGTCACGAGTTGCGAGAAGCTACGTAGAGGGATGCAGCACTCAGACGAGCGCCGCGTTGCCCTTGGACGCCTCGAACTCCGTGGACAGCTCACCGAGCTTGCCGTTTCGCACTGCCCAGCGTTCGAAGATGACGGTGCCGAAGGGCGGAACGCTCGAGATCAGCGCAAGGATCGTGGTCTTGACGTCCCACTTGAGCGACCACGCGGTCAGGAGTGCAACAACGATGAACACCAGGAAGCCGGCGGTTCCGTGGACCATTCCGGGGATGCGAATCGCTTCTTCGTGTCCGAGGACCCACTTGAAGAACATGGCAACCAGCAAGGCCGCCCAGGTCACAGCTTCCCACCACGCCACCAGACGGAAGCGTTTCGCGGGAGTGGATACGTCAAAGATGTTCGCCATGAGGCCATTGTGCCCGAACAACTACGACGCCCCGTAGTTGTGTGAGCAAAACCACGGGGCGTCGCAGAGCGAGAGCGCTCGTTCAGGTGTATTTAGACACTCAGGCCTTGGGGACGCGGACGATGAGTGCGTCGCCTTGTCCGCCGCCGCCGCAGAGTGCGGCTGCGCCGATGCCGCCGCCGCGGCGTTGCAGTTCGAGGGCGAGGTGCAGGGCGATGCGGGCGCCGGACATGCCGAGGGGGTGGCCG